>DASYGA010000070.1:0-6039 GCA_036000265.1 Steroidobacteraceae bacterium
GAAGGAGCGGCGCGAGGAATCCGGACTGTTCTTGGACACGGGTGAGCACCTCCGCATTGATTTTTCTCAAGCCCGAGTATCGGCGAAGCGGCATTGCCCTGGCAACCTCCGTCATCGGGGACCAGGGAAAGCTCCTTGGCCTTCAGCGGGTCCGAAGCTTGCTTGGCAGGGCCTTATCTATGGCCAACGTCATTGCCTGCGTCGACGCGCACGTACATCTGCACACGTGCTATGAGCCCGACGAGCTGCTGCAGAATGCCTATGACAACCTGAGTGCAGCCGCGAGTGACGGCACCGGGCAGGCGCTGCCCAGGGCCTATTTCCTGTTGCTCGCCGAGTGCGCAGCGGATGACTGCTTCAGCGCGCTGCGCGCGCTCGCGGATCGGGGCGGCGCCTCGAACGGCGCTGCCGGCTTGCGCTTGCGACAGTGGTCCGTGGCGCCGACGGAGGAAGCGGTCAGCGTGGTGGCGAGGCACTCGCAGAGCGAGCTCTTCATCGTCGCCGGACGCCAGATCGCCTGCCGCGAGGGGCTGGAGGTGCTCGTTCTCGGGACCACCCACCGCTTTGCCGACGGGCGGCCGATTCGCGAGGTGCTGCGCGAAGCCGACGCGTTGGGAGTGCCGCGCGTCATTCCGTGGGGACCGGGCAAATGGTTCTTCCGCCGCGGGCGCCTCCTCAATGACCTGATCGCGGAATTCCGCAAGCCGACGCTGTTTCTCGGTGATGAGGGGGGACGGCCGGTCTTCTGGGGGTACCCGCAGCACTTCACCCACGCGGCGCGCCTTGGCGTGCGCGACCTGCCCGGGACGGACCCGCTGCCATTCCCCCACGACGTCCACAAGGTTGGGCGCATGGGCTTGAAGATCGCGATCGATCTGGATCCGGCCCGTCCGGGCGAGAGTCTGCTGCGCTCCCTCACCCAGGCGGGAGCGGCGCTCGAGCGGTTCGCCACTCTGGAGCCGCCGTTGCGCTTCGTACGCAACCAGATCGGCATGCAGCTGCGCAAGCGGCGGCGTGCCTGACGGGCAGTCCCATGTGCGGCATCGCCGGAGTGGTCACCCGCGGGAGCACCCCGCCGCGCGAGCTGATCGGCGCCATGTGCGATGCGATGCGCCACCGCGGCCCGGACGGGGAGGGCATGCACCTCGAGCCGGGCGTGGGCCTGGGGATGCGCCGGCTCGCCGTGCTGGATCTGGTGAGCGGCGATCAGCCGGTGGCGAACGAGGCCGGCACGGTGCACGCCGTGTTCAACGGGGAGATCTACAACTACCGCGAGCTGCGCGCCGAGCTCGCGGCCAAGGGACATCGGCTGCGCGGCACCGGCGACAGCGAGGTGATTCCGCGGCTCTACGAGGAGCACGGGATCGCCTTTCTCTCGCGCCTGAACGGGATGTTCGCCATCGCGCTCTGGGACAGCGAGCTGAAGCGCCTGCTGCTGGCGCGCGATCGGATGGGCATCAAGCCGCTCTACTACAGCGCCCATGGCGGCAGCCTCTGGTTCGCCTCCGAGGTCAAATGCATCCTCGCCGCCGGCGGCTCGGCGCGCGCCATCGATCCGCTCGGTGTCGATCAACTCCTGACATTCGAGTACACGGCAAGTCCCACGACTCTGTTCGAGGATGTGCGCAAGCTGCCGCCCGGCGCCTGGCTCACCGTGAGCGGCGGCAGGATTCACCAGGGCCGCTTCTGGTCGCTGCCGAGCGCGGAGCCCGCAGCCGTGACGGATGTGGCGGAGCTCGCCGATCGAGTCCGCCAGACGCTGCTCGGTGCGGTGCGCCGCCAGCTCGCGAGCGATGTGCCGCTCGGCGCCTTCCTCTCCGGCGGCATCGATTCCTCCATCCTGGTGGCGGCCATGAGCGAAGTCTCGCCGAGCCCGCCGCTCACCTTCTCGATCGGCTTTGGCGATCCGACCTACAGCGAGCTGCGCCACGCCCGCGCCGTGGCAGCGCACTGCGGTACGCGCCACCACGAGGAGATCCTGACCCCCGACTTCCTCTCGGTGCTGCCGGAAGTCATCTCGCAGCTCGATCAGCCGATCGCCGACTTCTCGGTCTTCCCGACGCTGCTCGTGTCGAGGATGGCACGGCGCCGGGTAACGGTGGCGCTGGGCGGTGATGGCGGCGATGAGCTCTTCGGCGGCTATGACACCTATCGTGCGGACCGGCTGAGCGCGCGCCTGCTCGACTGGCAGCCGGCGCGCTTGCGTGCGGCCGCCGATTGGCTTGCCCGCGGCCTGCCGCTGGGGCAGGGCAAGCGTGGGCTCGCCAACCAGCTGCGCCGCTTCCTCGAAGGGGCGCGGCTGCCATCCGCTTGGCAACACCTTCGCTGGATGGTGTTCCTGCACGATGAGCAGCGCGCCCGGCTCTACACCCCGGAATTTCGGGCGCAGGTCGCCGGTGCCACGCAGGGGCTGGTGCGCGCCGTTCTGGAGGATGGCGGCAACGATCGCCTCGCGGCGCAGATGCGCTGCGACCTGAAGCTCTACCTGCCGGAAGACATCCTGGCGAAGGTCGATGCCATGAGCATGGCAACCTCGCTCGAGGCGCGGGTTCCCTATCTCGACAACGAAGTGGTCGATCTCGCGCTCACCATTCCCTCGCACCTGAAGGTGCGCGGCGGCGTGCGCAAATGGATCCTGAAGCGCGCCTTCGCCGGCTCGCTGCCGCCGGCCGTGCTCGGGCGCGGCAAGGAAGGCTTCAGCATGCCGATGAAACAGTGGCTGACGCACGAGTGGAACGGGCTCATGCACGAGCTCCTCAGTCCCGGCAGCCTCGCAGGGGAGGGACTCTTCGACGCCCGCTACGTCGGCAGGCTCATGCGCGAGCACGAGAGCGGCGCGCACAACCACAGTCATCTGCTGTGGGCGCTCATGGTCTTTCAGCTCTGGCGCGAGCGGTTCAAGGCGGGCAGCGAGCTGCCGGGAGTGCGTGTCCATGCAGCGTAACGTCACGCGGCTCGGGACCACGACCTACGACCTCGTAGTGGTCGGCGGCGGTATCCACGGCGCCTGCACTGCCTGGGAGGGCGCGCTGCGGGGGCTTAGGGTGGCGTTGATCGAGGCCGGCGACTTCGGCTGCGCCACCTCGAGCAACAGTCTGCGCACCCTGCACGGGGGACTGCGGCACCTGCAGCGCCTGGACCTCAAGCGCATGCGCGAGTCGATCCGCGAGCGGCGGGAGTGGCTGCGCCTGGCGCCGCATCTCGCGCGGCCGCTGCGCTTCGTGCTGCCGACGCGCGGACAGGGGTTGCGGGGACCGCTGGTGATGCGGACCGCGCTCTGGATCAACGATCTGATCAGCGCCGATCGCAACCAGGGCGTACGCGAGGACCGCCGGCTGCCGCGCGGGGCTGTCCTGAGCGTGCCCGCGATCCGCACGGCGCTTGCCGGCGTCGACCTCGAGGGCTGTAACGGCGCTGCGGCGTGGCACGATGCGGTGTGCCTGGACACGGAGCGGTTGCTGTTCTCTGTGATCAGCGCAGCCGCCGACGCCGGAGCCCATGTGGTCAACTACGTGCGCGCAACGGGTCTACTGGCACATCACTCGCGCGTTCGCGGCGTGCATGCCAGGGATGAGCTATCGGGGCGGGAGCTCGAGCTGCGGGCACGCTTCGTGATCAATGCCGCGGGCCCCTGGGTGGAGGACTGGCTGCCGGCCGGGGCGGGGCGGCCGCAAGCACCGATGTTCCGTGCTTCGCGCGCTTTCAACCTGTTGACTCGCGCACTCCCGTTCCGTGACGGCGTCGGCCTCACGGTGCGTGCGCACGGGGCCGGCGACACCACGTATTTCCTGCTGCCGTGGAACGGCTATTCGCTCATCGGCACGCGGCACCTGCGCTGCGATCCCTCCACCCGCTCGCCCGATGTCATGCGCGAGGAGGTGCTCGCGTTCCTGCAAGACCTCAATACCGTGCTCGGCAGCCACCGGCTGGCCGGCGCGGACGTGCACGGCGTGTTCGCGGGCCTGCTGCCGGAAGAGGAGGACAATCCGCGCGCCGCGGTCGCACTCGAGCGCGACCCGCAAGTGATCAATCACGAGCCGGCGGGTCTACGGGGTCTGATCTCCATCGTCGGCGTCAAATGGACCATCGCGCCCGCCGTCGCCGCGCGGGCCGTGAGGATGGCCTGCCGCCAGCTTGGGGTGGTGGACGACCTCAGCCGCCGGCCACGCAAGCTCGCCCCGATGGCGAGCACGGTCTTCGCCGGTCCCAGAGGCGTTCCGCCGCTCGACCGTGCCGTCCTGGCGCACCTCGAGCAGTGTTATGGCGCCGCGCACCGGCACGTGCTCGCCCTGATGGCCGCCGAGCCTTCACTCTGTGCGCGGGTCGTACCGGACCTGCCCATCGTGCTCGCCCAGATCGCGTATGCGGCGCGCTCGGAAATGGCGGTGCGACTGGCGGATGCCGTGATGCGCCGCACCCAACTGTATCTCAGCCAGCGGCTCGATCGGGCGGCGCTCACCGCCTGTGCCGCGACACTCGCCCGCGAGCTGCGCTGGAGCACCAAAGAGACCGGCGCCCAGGTGGACGAGGCGGCCCGCCAGCTCGCGGCCTTTCGCGGGCCCCTGGCGTGCGACCTCGAGCCGGCCGCAGCCTGATTCCTTCGGAGTCCGACCATGACGACCACGAGCCCTCTTGCCCAAAGCCCCCTCGTTGCCCCGCCGCAGCCGCAAACCAGCGGCACGCCGTGGCAGCTGCAGATGTATGCCAAGTCGCTCAAGAAGCGGCAGAAGGTGGAGCTGCTGATGCGCCTGCTCGGCGGCGTGCGCGAGGAGCGCTGCCTGCTGGTTTCCGGGCACGACAACAACGGCGCGATGAACTACCACTTCCGCGCCGCCGGCGGCCGGTGGAGCTGGGGGCAGGTCTATCCGCAAGGCATCGCCGAGATGGCGGAATTCCTCGGCGATCCGGTCGCGCACGTCGACATCAACCACTTCCCCTTCCCCGACGATGCCTTCGATGTGGTGATCATCATCGATGTCCACGAGCACTTCCCCGACCTCAGCGCTCTCAACCGCGAGATCCGCCGGGTCCTGACACCGGGCGGCCTCGCCATCATCACCACGCCCAACGGCGAGACCCGCCTGCCGGTCGCGGCGCTGAAGCGCCTGATCGGCATGGGACCTGCCACCTACGGGCACGTCGTGCAGGGTTACCGGGTGCGCGAGCTCGAGCAGATGTTCCGCTCGGTCGGCATGCGGCCGGTGGCCAGCGGCGGCTACTCGCGGTTCTTCACCGAGCTGGCGGAGCTGGTGATCAACTTCGGCTACGTGAAGGTGCTCTCGCGCAAGAAGGAGCATCCGCCGGTGATGGAGGGAACGATCGCACCGACCTCGCGCAAGGAGTTGCAGGCGGTACGCAAGGAGTACCGCATCTACTCGCTCATCTACCCCTTCATGTATGTCTTTTCCCTGCTCGATAAGCTCATTCCCGGCAAGGGCGGCTACGCGGTCGCGGTCGCGGCGCGCAAATAAAGCAACCCTCCCGAGGCGTGTCAGGTTTCGCAAGCAACAGCGATCAGGCCGAAGATGAATAGACCCAGGCGTTCTCGAGTGCTGGTGACCGGGGCCGGCGGCTTCGTGGGCTCGCACTTCGCCCCGTATCTTGCCGGACGCGGCTTCGAGGTCAGGGCCATCGATGTGCATCCGCCGGCGCGGCCCGCAGGCGGCGGCGTGGATTTCAGGGTGCAGGACATCCGCGAGCCGCGCGGCCTGGCGGAGGCGCTCGACGGCGTCGATACGGTGTTCAACCTGGCCAGCGTGCATCTGGATGTGCATGCGACGCCGGCGCAGTTCGAATCCGTGAACGTCAAGGCGCTGCAGCAGCTGATAGAGCTCAGTGCGGCGGCGCATGTACGGCGAGTCGTACAGGTGAGCAGCGTCGGGGTGTACGGGCACGTCGCCCATCCGCCCGCGGCGGAAGACGCGCCGCTCAACCCCGACAATGACTACGAGCGGACCAAGGCCGCAGGCGAGCTCGCCGCGCGGCAAGCCGCCCGCCGCACCGGCCTCGATCTGGTCATCGTGCGGCCCTCGTGGGTCT
>DASYGA010000077.1:0-14856 GCA_036000265.1 Steroidobacteraceae bacterium
CGAGGTCGGTGCAGTCACGCACCACCTGACTGGCATACAGCTGGCCGAGCTCCCCCTGCGCCTCCGAGCCGACGATGGAGGCGGTGCGCACGGAGACCTCCGTCACCAGGTTGGCGAGCGGCCCCGGCAGTTGCTTGGCCAGGAGCGCGAGCGATTGCCTGGCGTTGCGGGTCGCCGCCTGAACCTGTGGATCCAGAGCGCTCTGCTGGCCCACGCCCGAGCCGGTGGCGAGCAGACGCTGATACTGCTGTGCGAGCGCGCCGAGCATCTGATCGATGGGCGCCTGTCCGGGCGGGCCCGCGACCAGCTGGCGAATGGACGCGAAATACTGTGTCACCCGGGTGCCGGGTGGCGGTGCGCCCTGAGGCCCCTGGCCGATGATGCTCTTCAGCGCGCTCAGCTTCGCATCGGCGAGCTTCGCGGCTGCGCCCGCCGCCTGTGCGCCGGCGGAGGTGTCGGGAGCCAGCAGATCGGTATTGCTGGCCACCGCCTGCAAAAATCCCTTGAGCGGCGATGCCGGGCTGGAGATGACCCCCAGGGTGTCGATGAAGTCCTGAGTGTCGCGGGAGGATCGGATCCCGACGTCCTTCACGATCCCGTCCCAGTACTGCAGGTAATCGGTCTCGTAGAGATTCATCACGTCGTACACGAGCGTGCCGCTCGCGCGCAGGTCGGGCAGGCTGCCGCCAAACACCCACGAGTCCTGCAGGAACTCCTGCACCAGCTGATAGCGGCCGCGGGAGTTGACCTTGTCGAATACGGCGCGGGTGTAAAGCGCCGGCACCGGAGCCGAGAGCGGCGTGCCGCTGCGGCGCACCAGCACGGAGGCGCCCGTCCCCGCGGCGATATCGAGCCGCAGCGCCTGTTGGGTATCGTTCCGGTATGTCAGCTTCAGCCGATCGTAGATCAGCACCGGGATCGAGGCGCTGCGCAGGGCGATGCGGGCCCGCTCCACCACTTGGCTGTCGAGCGCGACCGAGCTCAGGCGGCCGTCGGTGAGCAGCGGGTCGAAATGCTCCTCGATGTGCTGGGCGGTCGCGGGATCCTGCGGATACATCTGACCCCACTGGATCTGGGCGAGGTAGCGCAGATGATCCGTGTCGCGGTGCTCCGCGCTCCCCAGCATCAGGTACCCCTTGAGGTACTCGTACAGACGGTCGGGCGCGGCGACGTTCGCCTGCAGCGCCCCCTCGAAGCGCCCTCGCAACACGGGAACCAGCGTGGCATTCAGATCACGCGTGTAGGCTTCGCGCGCTTCCTTGCCGATCGCCGCGCCGCGATAGAGCCCGGCGCGCATGTGCCATGGCACCTGTCCGCGATACTGCTCGGCACCCGCCGTCAGGTCGCGCAGTGCATCGAGCTCCGGCAGCACGGCATCGACCGTCGAGCCGCCGGCCGGCGCCGCGGACTTGAGGGACTGAGCGGCGGCGGCCACCCTGTCGATGTAGGCCGCATTGGTCTCGTAGCTGACACACAGCCAGGAAAGCAGCAGCGCGAGCAGCACCACGCAGGCGATGTATGCGCCCGACCTGGCGACGATCATGCGTGCCTGCACCGCCCGATTCACCCCGGCCAGTCCCGACTCGGGGAAGATCACGGCCCGCAGCAGGCGCTCGATGAAATAGGCCTTGCCGCGCCCGGCCGCGGGCGGCGCCACCGCGCTCGTCACGCCGAAGCTGCGCGCGATCGCCCCGAGCATGCGGTCGATGGGCGAGCCCTCCTGCGTGCCGCTCGTGAAATAGACGCCGCGCAGCAGAACCGGGCGATCGAAGCCGGAGGCCGTGAACACCCGCTTCAACAGGTCATCGAGCAGCGGCTTCATCAGGCTCATCTGTTGCGGGAAGGCCAGGACGCTCGCCCGCCGACGCGGATCGCGTTCCGCATCCATCCGCGACAGCACCCGCTGCTGCAGCCGCTCGGTGAGAGCAGCGAACTCGGACGCGAACGCAGCGGCGGCGCTGCCCGATTCGGTGGCTTCGATGGGGAAGGTCGTTCCCCAGACCTGCGCGCGCTCCTCCTGACCCAGGTCGTCGAAGAATTCGGCGAAGCCCGCGATCAGATCGCACTTGGTCACCAGGAAGTAGACGGGTATGCGGATGCGCAACTCACGCCCCAGCTCATCGAGCCGCTCGCGAATGGCGCTCACGTGCTGCTCGCGCTCGCGCTCGCCCAGGGTGAGCAGATCCGTTGCACTCACGGCGACGATCACACCGTTGATCGGCTGGCGGCCGCGAAACTTGCGCAGCAGCTGCAGGAAGGAGGTCCAGCCGGAGGCATCCGCCTTCGCGTTGGAGTCCTGCGTGGTGTAGCGGCCGGCCGTATCGAGCAGGATCGCCTCGTCGGTGAACCACCAGTCGCAGTTTCGGGTGCCCCCGACTCCGCGCACGGCCTCTTTGCCGAACTTCTGCGCCAGCGGAAAGTGCAGGCCGGAGTTGACCAGCACGGTGGTCTTGCCCGCGCCCGGAGGTCCGATGATGACGTACCAGGGCAGGTCGTAGAGGCTTGCCGTGCCCTTCTTGCGCGACTTCTTGAGCGCCTCGATCGCCTCCTCGAACCGCTGCCGCAACTGCGCCGCGTCCGCGGAGGTGCCGCCGGAGCGTGCGCCACCCGCCTCTTCCTGACCGGCCACTTTCTCGGCGAGCTGTCGGCTCGAATGCGCGCTCTTCAGCTGGCGCAGCTGCACGTATGCCGCGTAGCCCACCGCGAGCACCAGGATGGCGACCAGGCGGCCGACCACGCTGGCGAGCGGCTGGTAGCCGGCGAAGGCGAAATACGGACCCGCGAACCAGAGGATCGCGGCGAGCAGCAGCAGGCCCAGGATGACGATGAAGGTCCGGCTCTTGAGCAACCCCATGCTCACATCCCTCGCAGGAGCACGATCTGCACACGCCGGTTGCGCGCGCGGTTCTGCGGCAGATTCGCCGGCCGGTAGAGCGGATCGGAGTCGCCCTTGCCGATGGTCTCGAAGCGGCTCGCGTCCGTCACCTGGCGCTCGAGCAGCTTCGCCATGGTCACCGCGCGCGTCTGCGACAGCTCGTAGTTGTTCTGGAACTGCAGCGAGTGCACCGGCTGGTCATCCGTGTGTCCGATCACGATGATGCGGCCGGGCACGGTGCTCAACGCAGCACCGATCGCATGGACGAGGGAATCGAAACGGGTGTTCACTCGCGCGCTGCCGGACGTGAAGAGATCCGGCACGGTGAGGGTGATGCTGGTGCGCGCGCCCTGCTCGTCCACTGCGACGAGCCCTTGGGTGATCTGCGGGGCGAGCAGCGTGGAAATCCCGCTCGGGGTGGCATCAGGAGAAGACGCGGCTTCAAGATGCTGCAGCCCAACGCTCGAAAGCGCCGCGCTGATCGGAGCCGAGCGCTCGTTCAGCCGCGAGTCGAAGAAGAGCCATGCGCCGATCAGAATGGCAAGCGAGGCCACCGCGACCACCCAGAGCGGGACCAGCCGCAGGACGGCGTTGCGCCGGTCCTCGACCCCCGTCCAGTGGGGCGAGAGCGCCGGCTCCGAGCCGCCGCGCAGCTGCTCGATCCGCAGGTAAAGATCGCGCCGCACATCCGCCAGCCTGCTGGCGCCGCGCTCATCGAGCCGATAGCGGCCCTCGAAACCGAGCGACAGGCACACGTACCACAGCTCGAGCAGCGCCAGATAGCGCTGCGGCTCACCGAGCAGCCGCTCGAGCAGCTGGAAGAACTTCTCCCCGCCCTGGGTTTCGCGGTGAAAGGTGACGAGCAGCGACTGTCCCGCCCAACCGCTTTGCGCGCCCCACGGCGTGTTGAGTACGGCCTCGTCGAGGACGGTGCAAAGCGCGTAGCGCGCGGCGAGCACATCGGCGTCGGGAACGCTGGCGCGCCGGCATCTGTCCTCGAAGTCGCGGACCTCCTGCACGCATTGGCGCCGCAGGCTTTCGATGTCAGCGTTGGCAATCTGCCCGCGCAAGCGTCCGGCGAGGACGAGCAGTGGCACGGCCGCCTGGAGAATCGGATTACGGCCCGCGCCGACGAAGTCCGCCACCCCTGCACCGAGCGCCGCCGACGACTGCTCCGGCGCTGAGGAAAGCCGTGGCGTCGGTTGTGGGGGCATTTCCCTGCCCGGTGTCGGCGCCGGCGCTCCACCGGATGGCGGCGGAGCCGCCGCACCGGCAACGCCGGGCGCGCCCGGCCGGCGGCCGGGCCGCGGCCTCAGGATCGTCGCATCGCTCGGGGCGAAAGGGTCATCGGGTGGCGTGCTCATTCACTCAGCTCCGTATCGCCCAGAACTCGACCGCCAGACCGGGAAACTCGCCGGACTGATGGATGGCGATGCCGCCGGAGGCCTTGAGCGCCCGCCAGAGCTCGCCCTGCCGGTCGAGCTCGAAATAGGCGAACCCGGCATGGTAGGGAATCTGCCGCGGCGCGACCGGCATGGCCTGAAGGGTAATGCCCGGCAGCTGCAGGTTCACCAGGTCGCGGATCTTCTCCACCGGACCGATCTTCAGCTGCTGCGGAAAGCGCCGGCGAAACTCCTCGGTCGGCATGTCGGCGCGCGCGGCCAGCACGAACACGGCCGAATCGAACAGCGTGCGGTCCGGCACCGTCCCCACGCTGATGCCGAATTTCTTCTGCGCCAGCGGGATGGGAATGGCGTTCTGCTCGAGCACCACGCTCAGCGCGCCGCGCAGCGCCTGCATCAGCGGCTCGAAGCTGGCGCGCAGCGCATCGTGGCGATAGCCCGGAAACTGCGCCGGCCGGCGCGAGCTCGCCGTGAGCGTCGCCAGATCGCCGGCGATCTCGAGCCCGAGCCGGTAGAGGTCCTCGGGATGGTAGCGCGAGGTGGCGGCGAGATGCGCCACCACCGGCTCGTAGCGGTTGATCGTCTGCAGCATGAGGAAGTCCGCGATCTCCGCCGCGCCGCCGCGGCCGCTCGCCACGGCGCGCGCCGCCAGCGCCTCCCCGCGCTGATGCAGCAGACCCTGCAGCTCGGAGAGGAAAGTCGCGAGGCGCGGCGCGGCGCTGCACCAGAGCGCGGTTGGAATGAAGCGCTCATCGAGCACCACCTGCTTGTCGGCCCGGCACTCCACGACGTGCGCCACCGGGATCTGGGCGAAGTCCTCCGCGGGCTCGCTCTGCGGCATGAGCCGCGCATTGAGCGAAGCAACTTCCAGATCGACGACCGAGGCGACGTCCGACATCACGTCCCGGACCTGATGATCCAGGCTGCGATAGCGCGTGACTTCGGCCGGCCCGTTGGCACGCGTTGCCAGTGTCGCTCCGGCGCGCTGCAGCGGGATGGCAAGGTGCACGACCTGATCGCGCAGCGGCGTGCCGATCTCGAGCGGCGGCGGCAGTGGATCGGAGTCCGGCATGGCGAACGGCGTGCCGTCGGGGAAAACACCGCGTGCACGCCGCAGCGCCAGCTTGCCGATCGCGAGCAGATCGCGCTCGATCTCGAGCTCCACCAGTCCCCACGCATCGGCGCGCAGCGCGCCGGTGCGGCCCTGTATGTAGTCCTCGAGGTAGCGCTCCTGCTGCTGGAAATGCTGCGGGCGCAGGAACAACCCTTCGGACCACACGATTCGATTCTTCTCGGACATCTCGGGTTGTACCTCTGTCGGCGCTGGTGTTGCGCGTCAGTCCTTGACGGCGATGGTTACAGCGTCCTTGCCGATCTGCACCGATATGCGGCGCTTGGCGAGCAGCTTGAGCAGCGATTTCTCCGGCACCCCGACCACCGCACGCCAGCGGCTGGAGCGGATATCGCGGTAAGCGGCGACGACGCCCAGAAAGCGGGCGTCGGGCGCCAGGGCAAGATTCAGCGGTACTTGCTGGCCGGGGAACAGCGTGCGCTCATCGCGCATGATCAGGCTCGAGCCCAGAGTCGCCTTCTCATTGTCGAAAAGGGCGAAGAAGCCTGCGTCGTTGAACTCGGCATCACCCGAGAGCTGATAGATCCGCACGACCACCGGCGAGGGGCGGCCCTGCGAATCCGGATTGACGTCCGCGCTCGCGATGACAGTGGCCTGCGTCTGCACGGGCTTCGGCGGTTGCGAGGCACAGGCTGCGAGTCCGAGAGCCGCCAGGACCAATAGAATGCCGCGCCTTCGATACAAGGTCTCGTTCTCCCCCCGCGTCATGACGCGGTCATGATAAGCGCCCCCAAGCCTCAGCGCTGCACTTTGCCCTGCGAACGTTGCAGAAGCTCGAGCTGCTTCTCGTAAGCCGCGGCGAACTCTTCCGCGAACAGCCGCCGGAACGCCTGCTCCCGGTCGCCGGCGAGCTCCTGGAACTCCTCCGCGAATTGCTCCCAGTAGCGTGACTTGCCGCTCATCGAGAGCAGCCCGCCGCGCTTGGATCGTTTATCGAAGCTCTCCTGCAGCTGCTGCGGGTCGAACCGGCTCATGACATGGTCGAACCCGGCGCGCATCCCCGCGAGCATGGCGAGCTGATGGAAGCGGATGTCGTTGAACGCGTCGTCGAATGCCTCGACCGGCGGCAGGTAAGCGGGATTGCGCTTGCCGAGGAGCGAGCTCAATGCATCCTCGGCGTTGACCGCGAACTTGAGCGGATTGTTCTCCGCGGTCTTCACGATGGTGTGGGACAGTCGGAATTGCTCCTTGATCTCGGCCCGTGCCCGGAGCACATCGATCACGCCCTGCACGACCGAGCGCAGGATCAGGCCGAAAGTGCCGGCCGTCTCCGGCGCAATGCTCGCAGGGTCCACTCCGGCAGACTTCAGGAGCGCATCGAGGTCGAAGCCGCTGTCTGCAGGCCTCTGCGCCGCGGCGCCTGGGCGCGCAGCGACGGCACGCGCTGCAGCCGCGCCGGGCTCGACCGTGCTTGCCGCTGTTGGCCGCGTAGTTCGGGGTGGCGCGGTAGGCGGCGTCGATGAGGACGGCGGCTGTGAGCGTTGAGGAACCGCAGCCGCGGGTGTCGAGCCGGGCCTGGCTGGCGATCGCGCCGTGACGGGTGCCCCCGGGGGAGCGCCGTGCACATCGGCGGCGGCTGCGGCGGAAGCAGCAGGCGATACCGGCAATGCCGCCCCCGCCTGCTTGCGGGAGAAGCTGGTCTTGTCCCAGTCATCCGGAATGGCCTGCGTCGCCGGTGCTGGTGCAGAAGGCGGCGCCCGTCCGGAGACCGCAGCAGCGCCTGGCGCCCGCACGGATGCCGATGACGCGGCGGATGCGGGAGGTCCCGGCTGCGCCGACTGGGGCGATTTGCCTCTTCCGAATGTCGTCTTGTCCCAATCGTCGGGAATGACGCCGGCGGGCGGGGCGCTCCGTGCCGGAGCCGGCGCAACCGCCGGCGCCGCAAAATGGTCGCTGACTCCGGGAGTGTGGTTCCAGTTGGGTTCCTGCCGCGGCGCGGTAACCACCGGCGAGACGCGCGCTCCATCGCCGATGTGCCGCAGCGGATCGAGCTCCTCGGGCGCCGATTCGAGCGGATCGATCAGCGCGCGCGTGGCGCGCGTCGGGCCGAGGTCGAAAGGATCATCAGCGGGCGCGAACGCACCCGCCGCTGCACCCGATGCCGCGCCCGGTGTTGACAACGGAGCAGGATCGCCGACCACGCTGTCCAGGCCGACCGCGACTTCGTACTCGTCGATGAAGAGACGATCGCCATGCTTGAGCGGCCGCCGCTCGAGCTTCGGGATCATGGCCTGGGGCGTTCCGATGGCGACGCCGTTCTCCCCCGTGCTCTCGATGTAATAAGAGCCGCTGATCCAGCGGATCGTCGCATGGTGCCGGGAGATGTACGGGTTCGCGAGCACCCATTCGCAGTCCGCCGAGCGTCCGATGCGGCCGCCCTCCGGGCCAAACACCTTGCAACGGGCGGAGCCGAGCGACCGGCCGTTGG
The DNA here is from genome assembly GCA_036000265.1 of Steroidobacteraceae bacterium. Classification (GTDB taxonomy): domain Bacteria; phylum Pseudomonadota; class Gammaproteobacteria; order Steroidobacterales; family Steroidobacteraceae; genus 13-2-20CM-66-19. Next base: position 7,839 of record DASYGA010000077.1, read on the forward strand.
AGCTGACGATTTCAAGCGAGAGATTCATCTGCGGCGACCTCGGCCCGCGGTCACCGGCCTCAGCAATGCGCCGCGGAATTCGGCGCGCGCGGACCAGGCTTGCTGAGCCTGCGCGACTGCGATACCGATGCGGACCGATTGCCCGAGTTCCACTGTAGCTTGCTCCCGCCGTTTCCCGCTCCGCTCAGCCCATCCCGTTTTTGTCGTTGTGGAACATCGGATCGGCGACCCGGCATACGTTCTTACCTTCGAATTTCACGTCGAAGGAGTACAGCATGAATTCGCACGGTCCCTTGATCTTGCCGCTCATCACGCCGCCCGCCGAGCCGGCCTCATCGCCGGAGGAGATCATGTATTTCGCGTCCTTGGTCATGGGCATCTGGCCGTCGGTCGTCACCGTGGTCGGCCCCGCCGTGGTGTTCGAGGATTGCCCGATGTTCGGATAAGGAATGGGGACGGGGCCGGCAGGCGTCGGTGTTTTACAGACGTCGGGAAATATCGTGCTCACCGTGCCGCTGCCCTTGTGAACGACGCCGAGTGAGTTGGCAAAAACGGTTCCGGGCACGCCTGCTTTCCCCCGCCTGTCAGTGTTCCGCCCGCGACAATAAAGCACAGGCGCGTGTTTCGCCATCCGATGCCGCCCAGATGAGAGCTGGGCCACGCCGCTCGCCGCGGGCAATGGCCCTGGCGCCCAGGGACAGGAGCAGCGCGCCGCTCGCGGCGCCCGTATCCGCGAAGCAGTCCGCGGGGTGCATGACCACCACCTCGGGGGAGAAGAAGTCCGCATGCCGCAGCCGTGCCACGCCCCACTGTTTCGCCTCGAAGCTCTCGCCGTTCAGCCCGGCGAAGGTGGTCCCGACGACCGATCCGGAGTGCGGCAAGCGGCTGCGCAAGAGCTCAATGGCCGCGGCGAGTCCTTCGCCTCGGGCGGGCTCCGTGCCCGACCGATGGCCGGGATCCTGCGCGGAGGCGGCCGCCTCGACCGCCACGGCCATACCCTCCCCGGCCGCGGCTGAACCGTGTGCCAGCACCACGAACGAGGCGCCCTCGCCGGGGATGAAACCGTCGCTGACCGTTGGCCCCAGGATGCGGCCTTCGGCCTCGAGGGTGGCAAGCAGCTCGAGATCGAGGTAAGTGTCCAGGCCGCCAACCACGATCGGACGCGAAGGATCCTGCTCCAGGGCGCCCATTGCCAGCTCCAGTGCGACGAGCGCGGCCGCCCTGCCCGCGGGCACCACGCGGCAGCCCGGCACATCGAGCGTAGTGCCGGCGGCCTTCGCCAGGTAGAGCGAGAATCCCCTGATCCAGGGTGCCTCCTCGCGACCGAGCTGCGGCAGCCCGAGATAGAGCCTGAGTGGCGGCGCTCCGGCGTGCTCCAGCACGGAGCGTAAAGCCGGTATGCCGAGACGCAACATCCTGCGGGCCCTGGCCGGCAGGGGCAACGACTCGATCTCGGGAGGCAGCTCGGGCTCCAGGGCCTCTTGCGGCACCAGCCCCATCCGGATGGGCTCGGACCGGCGGTCGATCACGTGCGAGCTGCCGATGCGCGACAGTCCGGCGCGAACGGACGCCCACAGCTGCTCGACGCCGCGACCGGCCGAGCACAGCGCGCTCGTGGCGATGATGCGCGCGGGCATCAGCCGGCTCCCGGCCGGTGGCGCCGCACCGTGATCTGCTCCACTCTGCGCACGTTGCGGTCGCAAGCCAATGCGGCCCGCCAGGTGAGCGACACACGATTCTCATCCGGCTCGAGAAGAACCGTCTCGAGGTTCACCGGCGGATGCTCGAGGCTGCCGGCCACCTTCACCGCCACCTGCAGGCTCGCCGCCGGTATCGGGAAAGCGATCGGCCCTTCCGGCGATGCGCCGTGGACCTCGATGGGCTCGCCGCCCTGCAGGTACCGATCGAAGGCGAGCTCCGGGGCGGCGCATTGCAGGAAGCGTGGATCGAAATCCACGGGCAGATAAGGTGCGCGCCTGCGCTGCCAGATTTCATCGTAGGTGCCCGCGAAGGCGCGCCGCGGCAACCACTGTGGCGCCGTGGGCGCGAAACAGACCGGTGTGTGGCTCTGCCCCTGCCGCTCGAGCGGCTCGCCCGGATTCTCGAGATTCGGCACCGGGTGTCCGGCCAGCTCCTGCGCGCCACGCCGGCCGGCAAAGCCGACACCGATCGGATTGCGCTCCTCGGCAAGCGTGCGCTCCTCGAATGAGTGGCTCCCGCCGAATGCGCGCTCCCAGACGAGCGGCATGGCCTCGAAAGGCTCGGGGGCGGTCGCGGTGCCGTCGGACTGCCACACCCGGTCGCCGACGACTCGAACCGATTTGTGCCTCTCCGCGGCCACTACACGGACCAGCGTCTGATGTACCGCCTGCCCTTGTGGCGCCCATGCGCGCCCGACCAGGAGCACATCCGTTCCGGGTTTGCCGATGTGTATCTCGGAGACTGCTTTGAGACTCGAGTCGGTCGGGTCACCGTAGTACTCGTCCGCCAGAGTCACGGGCAATTGCGCGGCTGCCAGAGCGAGCCTGGGGCGCAGCACCAGAGTGGCCTTGAGGATCACATGCAGCGTCTCGATCGCATTGCGATCGGGAAGGACGGATAGAACCGCGTAGAAGGGTGTTTGATTGTCGATCTGCAGCATCGCTCAGCGCGCCGCCGGCAGCCCGGACCGGGTGCGGGCCGCCCGCATCATGGACTGCTGAGCGTGCACGAAGGCGCGCGTCTCCAGGTCATACTTTCCGGCGGTGCGCACCGCGAGCTCGAAGGCAAGAGCGTCGCGCCGATGCATCGGACCCTGCTCGATGGCCGCGGCGAGAGTCTCCAGGCCCGCGGGAAGGCCGCGCCAGTGGCGCACACCCTGACCATGCTGCCGCTGAATACCCTGCCAGTGCCGGCGCACGGCATCGGGATCCGCAAGCGGCCATTGGTCGGCTGCCGTGGGGACGAGATCGGCCTCGAGGCTGTCATCCTCCAGTCGCGGCGGCGAGGCACCCGCCGCAGGCTCGGGCGCCGCGAGCCCGTCGCGGACGAGGTCAGCGCCCGTGATGGCGCAATAGGCTTCCGCCGCGCTGCGCGCAAGCTTCTTGTCGCCCATTCCGCTCAGGCAGATCTCCACGGCCTGCGGCGTGCCGATGTAGGCGATCGCAAACAGCGCCGCGCGCTGCAGGCCCGGCGCGCGCAGCGCGCCGATCACGAGCTGCTGCTCTTCGGGTGAGCCCAGCGCGGCGAGTGACGACAGCAGCGGCCCGCATGCCGGGTTACGCTCCCCGGCAAGTTGCACCGCCGCCTGCCAGCAGCCCGGATCGCCGAGACGGATGCCGGTCTGAATGGCGGCGCAGAGCACTTCGCCATCATCGCTCTTCAGGCCCCAGGCGATGTGGCGCGCGGCAATCGACTGCTCCGCAACATGGGCCAGCGACCGCAGGGCGTCGGCCTGCAGATGCGGAATTGCCGATTCCAACGCATCCGTCACCTCCCTTCCCGGAGAGACGCGGCGAAAGCGCTTGATCCGACAGAGTGCGGCGCTGTGCTCGGGACCAGCGGACGCCAGCACCGCCGTGACCGGCGCAAAGCTCCCGTCGAGGGCAGCCGTCTCTATGCCGCGCGTCATGGCCAGCAGGGATGTGCCCTTTGCATTGCGAATGGCCGTGGCGAGCGCTTCACGCCCACGCGCGGGCGTCTGCGCTGCGAGCGTGTGTGCTGCAGCTGTGATCGCCGCGTGATCCTTGCCGCGCAGTGCGGCTGCGGTGACCTCGATGACTTTATCGCCGGCGACGCGCACTCCGTCGAGAGCGCCGTGCAGACGATCTTCCGTCCAGGACGCCACCTCTTCTAAATTGCGGGTGAGACTCTCGAGATCGCCTTCCCAGCGCTTCCAGAAGAACGCCGCCTCCTCGAGACTCTGCTCGACCAGGTCCCAGTAAGGCTCGGCAGCGGTGCGTAGCGCATTCATCGCTCCTCCCTCCTTAGTTGATGCGCACCTGGCCGCCCTTGATCCGATTGGTGCCGTCCGAATAGCTCTCGATATAGGTGCCACGTACGACCACGCGGCCGTTCCTGCGCAGCGTGATGGAGGCGCTGCCGCATTCGAGCACGATCTCGTCCTGCGCGGTGATACGAACACGCTTTCCGTCGACGTCCGCTTCCAGCACGGGCGCGACCTGCGAGCTGTCGCGGCCTGGCGCGCCGGCAGGCACCTGCCGTGCATGCGCCGGACCTGCGGCTTGGATCAATCCCACGATGATCGGCAGCGCCGGATCGGCATTCTCGAACACCAGCACTGCGGATGCGCCTGTTTCCAGGGCGGCGAGCAACTCATCCTGCGACAGTGATATTGCGAGACGCGCAGCCCGGGCGGCCGTTGTCCCGGCAACCTCCACGCTGACAACGCCTCCGGTTTCCACGGCAACGATGCGTCCCAGCACAGCGGCGGCGCCCGCGGCCTGCGCGCGCGATGAGGGCGCACGCAGCAGCGATGCGAGCTCGCCGGGGCCGACTTCAGGGCTCTCGTCCGCAATGGCCGTACTCGTCAACGCCTGGCGTGGATCTGCGCTCATGCTTTACTCGTTCCGCTAGCCGTGCACCCTGATGTTGACCGCTCGCCGACTGCGGGCGGCTTCAATTCTGGGTGACTTTGGTGCCCTTGATGACGACATTGCCGCCCGCTTTGATGGTGATGTCGCCGTCGCCGGAGAAAGTGATGTTGTTTCCCTTCACCGTGATCGTGCCGTCCTGCTTCATCGTGATGCTGGCGGAGCCGGTGACGATCTCGATCGAGTCGCCCGCGTCGATTGCAAGCTTGTTGCCGACGGAGAGCGTGTCGTTGGTCCCTATGCTTTGCGAGCGCTTTTGTCCGATGCTCACCTGCTCGTCTTTGGTGATGTCATCGGTCCGGCCGCCGCTCACCGTAATCGACTCATCCTTCGCAACCGAGAGCGTCCGGCCGCCGCCGATGGTCTGGCTGTGATCCTTGCCGATGTCGATCGTCTCGCTTCCCTTGACGCTCTCCGTACGGTCCTTGTCGATCGTGATGGATTCGTTGCCGGTAACCGACTCGGTGCGGTCCTTGCCGATGGTGGTCGTCTCGTTATTCTTGACGCTCTTGCTGCGATCGTGTCCGACGGAGTGACTCTCGTCGTTCTCCACCTCGATCGTCTGGTCCTTCTCCGCATGCAGAAAGAGCAACTCCGAGCCTTTCTTGTCCTCGAAGCGCAGCTCGTTGCAGTTGTCCACCGTCCCCTGGAGGGAGCTGCGCGACTTGATGCCGCTCTGGGTCTTGTTGTCAGGCAGCGAGTATGGCGGCTTGTTGGCGCCATTGTAGACGCTGCCGATCACGAGCGGCCGATCGGGATCTCCCTCCGTGAAGGAGACGATCACCTCCTGCCCGATGCGGGGGATATGGATGCCGCCCCAGCTCTTGCCGGCCCACAGCTGCCCGACCCGCATGAAGCAGGAGCTGTTCTCGTCGAGCTTGCCATAACGGTCCCAGTGGAACTGCACCTTTACCCGTCCGAACGGGTCGGTGTAGATCTCCTCGCCCTTCGGTCCGACGACGACCGCCGTCTGTGTGCCGTGGATCACCGGCTTTGGCGTCACCCGCGGCGGCCGGTAGGCCTCGCGCGCATCGGCCCCTTCCACGGCGATCGCAAAACGAGTCTGACCCGCGCCCGAGCCTGCGTGGTAGGCATTCGAGCTCAGGTCGATCGATGTGGAGGTGATCAGGTACTGGATATCGAGGCTGCCGCGCGGATGACCTGTCAGCTTGAAGACATGTCCGGCCGCAAGCCCGGCGGCATCGCCGCTGCCGCGGGCCACCATCTGCGCGACCTGCAGCTCCTGCACTCGCAGCTTCGCCACCCGCTCGACACCGGTCGAGGTAAGCGCCTCCGCCGCGGCGGGAAAATCATAGATCTCGTATTTCGAGGTCTCGTACGGCCGGGAGATGGAAGAGGTGCCCGCTGGAATCGGGCTGGGCTGCTCGAAATTGTAGTCCCGGCTGGAGAAGCTTCCCGGCTGGAACGATTTCTGGAACGACCAGGATTGCAGGTGATCGCGCTCGCGCAGCGCCTCCTGTGCCGCCGGCGGGTAGAACGGGACAGAGTCGTAGCCCGTGACTGCCTTGCATCCCCCTACATCGTCGGCGAGCACCAGCAGGTGCTTGTTCTCGGAGTGCTCGAAGAAGTAGAAGATGCCTTCCCGCTCGAGCAGCCGGCTGAGGAAGTTGAAATCCGTCTCGCGGTACTGCACGCAGTATTCGAGCGGCTCGTAGCTGCCGAGGCGCACGTCCAGGTCGGCAAATCCCGCCTGCTGGCAGACCTCGCGGAAGATGTCCGGCACGCTCTTGTTCTGAAAGATCCGACAGTCCGCCGTTCGCGTCAGGAACCAGAACCACGGCCGGGCGATGGCGCGGTACTCGTGCAGCCGGTCGGTGTAGCCCACCTGCTCGAATTCAGTGACCAGGCCGTGAAAGTACCGCAGCGGCGCCGTGGCCGTCGTCGCGAGGGAGACGGTGAGCGGCTTGCCCAGGATGCGGTCGGGATCCAGATCGCCACTCTCGCTGAGCAGGCCGATCTCGCAATGAAAAGGTTGACTCACCCGCTCGACGTGGCTCATGCGTGCGAAGACGAGCGCATTCGGCCCGAAAGGGGTCGTGACCTTTACGGACCGATTGTCCTGATACTTGGTGGCCATGCAGTGCTCTCGTGCCCCCGTACCGGTCCCTACGGGCGAGACCGGCAGACCCTCCGCGCTACGATCGGCGCGTACGGCCGATCAAGTGATCGTCTGCAGGCGCAGACAACCCTCGTCGTTCTTGGAGTAAAAGTATAACCCGTCGGTCTCCAGACCCTCTTCGATGATCACGGGCACGGCGTTCTCGAATTTCTGGCGGGCGATGGCCGTGGCGGCGACTTCGTTGATGCCGTTCGCCTTGACGTAGTCCGCCCACCGCCTGGCGTCGGACTTGTCGATACGCTTCCCCGCGTCGGTCGCACGGCGCAGGAGCCCGATGAACTGGTAG
>DASYGA010000093.1:0-1925 GCA_036000265.1 Steroidobacteraceae bacterium
TGTCGCCGATCCCTCGCTCGTCCGGCACATCCCGCTCGGCCGCCTCGGCGAGGCCGCAGACCTGGCTCCGATGGCGCTCGCGGTGCTGTCGAACCGCATCTCCGCCTACGTCACCGGCGCCGCCATCGTGGTCGACGGCGGATTGTCGCTGACCAACTGGTTCGAGCCGCCGGAACTCGGGGAGATGTGAGGCGCAATCCGGATTCTCTCCGTCATTCCGGGGCGCGCGTGAGCGCGAACCCGGAATCCATCGCGCCACGTCATCGCGGCCAAATGGATTCCGGGCCTGCGCCAAGAGGCGCATCCCGGAAGGACGGGGAGAGGCGTATTTGGAGCGAAGCACGATCCGACTTGCTGGAGGCGAAATGCCTCACAAATCGCGTGAGCGCCCAGCGCGATGCGCGGCGAGTGCTTCCTCGGCGAGCGCATCGAGCTTGCCAGCGCGAGCGTCCTGCTCTATCGCCGCATCGAATTGCTCCGCATCGAAGGTCTCTAACCAGGCGCGCAGCCGTCTAAGCTCGCCGGACGCAAGCCACTGGATCGCCTTTTCGATGTCTTCGGCGGTGGTCATGCCCGAGATATAGCACCGGTGAGCGCTTGGAAAAGGTGAGGTCGTCAATTGGATGCCGGCCAACGGATCATTAGCCCAGATTTTCGTTGCGCTCGATCCGGGCTACGCCGCTGCCCGGGATGCGCTAAGTCTTCCGCCACTTGTCTTGAGTTCCGCTTGGGCGTTTGCGAACCCGCTCGACGTGCGGGCTGCTGCCGGGGCTGAGCTCCCGAGCTCGCTCAATAGCCTGACGCTGAGTGGGAAGAATATCGCTAGCACGCTCTGAATTCGCCCGCCGAACGGCGTAATCGCCCTCTGGGCGTCGTTCCACGTAGACTCGGGTGTCCCGACCACCCTGTTTTGCTTCCGCCGCGATCGGCGCTTCGGTGGCCACGGTTTTGACGGGTTTGGTCTGATCGCCCTGGCCAGCCAACAAACCAGCAATCGAGATATCTTCATCAAGTTCTTCCCAATGCAAACCGACACGGCTCAACTCGACCTTGGCGCGTTGCGCTGGCGTTGCACGAAGTAGCCGCGGAAACCATGCGAGCGGCACACGGACGGTGCGCCCGTCGGTGAGATCGACGGTCATGGTGTGCTCATCGAAATGGACCCGGCTAGCCGAAACGGTCATGCCACGCTCTCAGAAGGAGTTCACGGTTTGCTGATACGGTCCGTAGGATATTCGAAAGCTCGCGCGGATTGAAGCCGTAACTGTCGGCAATAGACACGTCCGGCTGCAGCCAGATTTTCGCAACGCGGCCGCCGCCCTTGATATGAATATGAGGAGGCTCCGGTGGCTGCCCCTCGTTGGAGAAGAAATAGTATCGCAAGCCACCACGGCGGAGCACGACGGGCATAATCGCTCCAAAAAGCCGAGACGTTCCCGCACTGCGCCGGCATCATCCCGGGAGCAATTGTAGCTCGGGCGGAGCGCAGCGCAACCAGGGATTGTGCCGGCTCTGGATGTACATACGCGACACTCCGGTTGTACAGCAGCTATTGCACTTCGTCGCCATCTTGAAAGCGGTCGTAAACGGTCTCGCATGCTTGGCACATGAACTTATGTCCCACCGGAAACAGCTTCTGCTGCCCGCAGCAGGAGCAGAACTCGTTCAGGAAAGAGGACGTGCTAGAGGATGTTTTCGGAGCCAAAGCCGCTCGCACTTCGTCCGCTATCTGTCGAACTCGAGCAGCAGCGTTTGGCCGCGCCACCTCCTCCTGAACCTGCTCGAAATAGATTCGTGCAGCCTGGAGGCTTACACCAGCCTGCACCGACACTTCCTCGGGTGAGGATAGCCGCCGAGCCGTGTCGTCGTTGATGAGAAATCCTGCGCCGAAGACGCCGGCCTGATGTTCGGCCGACTTGAATTTC
>DASYGA010000133.1:0-23616 GCA_036000265.1 Steroidobacteraceae bacterium
CTGCGCCGAGAACCTTTCCGGGGAGCTCGAGATCCCCGATCACCCCCTGGTCCGCCAGGCGATCCGCGACTGTCTCGAGGACGCGATGGACATCGATGGCCTGGAGGCGCTGCTGCGCGGCCTGGAGAGCGGCGCCATCCGTGTGATCGCGCGCGACCTCACCGAGCCTTCGCCCCTGGCCCTGGAGGTGTTGTCGGCGCGGCCTTACGCATTCCTCGATGACGCACCGCTCGAAGAGCGGCGTACGCAGGCCGTGTTGAGTCGCCGCTGGCTGGACCCGGAGGCGGCCGGCGATCTCGGCGCACTCGATCCATCGGCCATCGCCAGGGTACGCGAGGAAGCGTGGCCCGACGCGAGCGATGCCGACGAGCTGCACGATGCGCTGTGTTGGCTCACCTTCATGACTGCGGAGGAGATCGGCAGGCGGGCGGACTGGGTTGGATGGGCAGCCTCGCTCGCAGCGGCCGGCAGAGCGACACGCCTGAGCCTGGGGGCTGCGACGCTCTGGACGGCCGCCGAGCGCCTGCCGCTGCTTCAGGCGCTCGTCCCCGATGCACGGCTCGAGCCGCCGATCGCCGCTCCGGCCGAATACTCCCGGTCCTGGAGCGCGGATGAGGCGGTCGTGGAGATCGCACGCGGCCGCCTGCAAGGCCTTGGGCCGGTATCCGCCAATGGCCTCGCAGATCCGATCGGTGTGCCCGCGTGCGATATGACAGCCGCGCTCGCAGCGTTGCAGGCGGAAGGATCCGCAATGCACGGCCGCTTCACCGCCGCAGCGCCGGCCGACGGAGAATGGTGCGAGCGCGGCCTGCTGGCACGCATTCACCGCTACACCGTGAAGCGTCTGCGCACGGAGATCGAGCCCGTCGAGCCGCGGGACCTGCAGCGTTTCCTCCTCGAATGGCAGCGAGCCGCACCGCGGGCGCGCATGGAGGGACCCGACGCCTTGGCCGGCGTGCTTGCCCAGCTGGAAGGATTCGAGGCGCCGGCAGGCGCCTGGGAAACGGAGATCCTCCCGGCACGCATCAACGAGTACGACCCTGCCTGGCTCGATGAGCAGTGTCTCGCCGGACGATTCGTATGGACACGGCTGGCGCGTCGCAGGACGGAAAGCGCATCGGCCGCGGGCCCGGTCCGCAGCACACCAATTGCACTGCTCGGCAGGCGACACCTGCGCTCCTGGACAGCGCTCGCAGGCCCGGTCGATCCCGGCGCTCCGTCATCGAAGGCCCGCAGGGTGCTGGACCACCTGAGCGCTCACGGCGCCTCATTCTTCGACGAGATCGTGGAGGGAACGGGGCTCCTGGCGTTGCAGGCGGAGGAAGGCCTGGCGGAGCTGGTCGGGTCGGGCCTCGTCAACTCCGACAGCTTCGGCGGCCTGCGCGCCCTGTTGGTTCCCGCGGAGCGCCGCCGGTCCTCCATGAGCCCGCGCCGTCGCCGGCGTGCCCTTTTCGGGATGGATTCAGCCGGACGCTGGGCGCTGGTGCGCCGGGAGCAAAGCGCCGTGCCGGACCGTGCGGATGCCGAAACCGTTGAGCTCGTCGCTCGCGGGCTGTTGCGGCGCTGGGGTGTCGTCTTCTGGCGTTTGCTCGCCCGCGAGGCGGACTGGCTGCCGCCCTGGCGCGATCTCCTCTTCTGCTACCGGCGCCTGGAGGCTCGAGGCGAGATCCGCGGCGGCCGCTTCGTCGCCGGTCTCTCCGGCGAGCAGTTCGCCGCACCCGAGGCGGTGGGGCTCCTGCGGGACGTACGCCGCCGCCCGCGCGATGGAGAGTGGGTATCGCTCTGCGCCGCCGATCCGCTCAACCTGCTCGGCATCCTCACACCCGGGGCGCGGCTGCCCGCGCTGGCGGGCAACAGAATCCTTTACCGTGACGGTGTGCCGCTCGCCACCCTGGCCGGCACAGAGGTACGCTTCCTCGAGACCCTGGATGCGGCTGCGCACTGGGAAGCGCACAACATGCTGCTGAGGCGGCATGTGCCGGCTGCGCTCGCCGACATCGGCTGACCGTCAGGTCTTATCTGCCCGGTCCGGCTCGGCTGGCGTCAGCGGGCCGCGCGTACCACGCCTGAATCGATAAAACAGTGTGCGCTGCACCTCCTGCTGCTGCGCCTGCTCCCAGGCGCGCAGCAGGTCGCGCCAGCTGAGATATCCGACGAGCCTGGAATCGGCGCGCGCTACCACCGATACATGTCCTGCATTGGTCCGGACCATGCGCGTGATCACGCCCTCCAGGTACTCATCCGGATGCGCCAGCGGTGCCGCCGTGCCCACCAGCAGCGCGCCAATGATCGACTCGGGCGGCTTGCCGGCGCGCAGCCAGGACTGGACCAAGGGCGGGTCGACCACACCGAGCACCCGACGACCCTCGTCGATCACTGGGAAGCTCGGGTGACGCGTCGCCGGATCGGCAAGAAACGCAAGCGTCTGCTCCAGCGTCATGTTGGCCGGCAGAGTCTGCACGTCGCGAGTCATCACCTCGCTCACGGTCGCGAGCGCGAACGGATCTACCCGGTACTCGCGCAGCAGGTGGTGTCCTCGCCGCGCGATCTTCTCCGTCAGGATCGAGCGCCTGAGCAGCAGCACCGTGACCAGATGCGAGGTGATGCAGGCCGTCGCCAGCGGCAGCAGCGCGTGTGTGTTGCCAGTCACCTCGACTGCGAAGAACGTCGCGGTGAGGGGCGAGCGCATGGTGCCACCCAGGATTGCCGCCATCGCGAGCAGCGGCCAGAAGCCGCCGCTCGCCGCCGGCAGCCAGGGCGCGAGCGCCGCCCCGAGGCCGCCGCCCATGATGAGGAGCGGCGCCAGCACACCGCCCGAGGTGCCGGAGCCGAGCGCCATGGCCCAGATCACCGCCTTGACGGCGAGCAGCAGCAGCCCCGCCGCCGGCAGGGTGCCGCCCTGCAGCATCCGTGTGATGTTGTCGTAGCCCAGGCCGAGCGCGTGGGGATCGATCAGTCCGCCCACGCCGACGACCAGGCCGCCGATCGCCGGCCACCACATCCAGTGCACCGGGAGCTTCAGGAAGAGGTCCTCGCAGGCGTAGACCAGCCGCGTCAGCAGCCCTGATAGCAGCCCTGACAGCAATCCGATCAGAACCCAGCAGAAGAGGCCGGCGACCGAGGGGTCCATGCCGCCGTGGAAGGGAAAGAGCGGTTGCTGCAGGCCGAGCCACGGCCGCAGCATCGCGGCCGTGATCGCCGCCGCAGCGACCGGGATGAAGCTGCGTGGCGTCCACTCGAAGAGCAACAGCTCCACCGCCATCATCATCGCGGCGATGGGCGTGCCGAACACGGTCGTCATGCCAGCCGCCGCGCCTGCAACCAACAGCGTCTTGCGCTCCCCGTCGGTCACCGGCAGTACCTGGCCAATGAGCGAGCCGATGGCACCCCCCGTCATGATGATCGGCCCCTCGGCGCCGAACGGGCCGCCGGTGCCGATCGCGACCGCCGAGGACAGGGGCTTTAGGATCGCCACTTTGACATCGAGGCGGCTGCGGCCGAGCAGGATGGCCTCGATGGCTTCCGGGATCCCGTGGCCGCGGATCTTATCGGTCCCGTAATAGGCCATCAGGCCGACGACCAGCCCGCCGATGACGGGTATGGCCACCGCGGCCCAGCCCAGCGGGGAGCTGCCGAGGGGCAGATGCGCCAGCGTCGGCCGGCCGAAATAGGCGATGTTCGTGAATAAGCGGATGAGGTCGAGCAGCACCAGGCCGGCGATCGCACCGACGGCGCCGACCAGGATGGCGATGCCGGAGATGAGCAGGACGCGCGGCTTGGTGGTGAAGTCCCCGAGGCGCCGCACCTCATCGAGCGCAAGGCCGATGAGGCGGCCCTCGCCGCCCCCCGATGCGCCTTCCGCGTCTTCTTTTCGCGCCGGCGTCGTCACTTCACAGGCCGTGCACAGCTATTCCACAAGCGTTCCACAGCAGGGCCGGACTATCCTCCAGCTCATGTCCTGGCAAGCGCAAACGAGCAACGGGCGCATCGAGTTGGACCTGCGATTGCGAGAGGTTCCGCCGCCCCCAGCGGCGCGCAACTCCCCCTTGGGGCCAAGCATATCGCGAAAGCCGCAGCGCGACCCGGCCTGCGCCGGTCGGCCGGCCGCCGGATCGATCGTGCGGCTGCCTCGGCGGCGGCAACGCTCACGCTTCGATGAGGCCGTGCCGGATGGCGATCAGCGTGAGCTCGGACTGATTGGAGGCCCCGAGTTTCTGCTTGACGTTATAAAGATGCGTGCCGACCGTGGAGGCCGACAGCCGCAGCTCATCGGCGATGCGCTGGACGCTGGCACCGCGCGCCAGGCGGATGAAGACGTCGAATTCCCGCTCCGAGAGTCGCTTGACGGGCGATGACTCCGCCCCGTCAATGTCATCGAGGGCCAGCCTCTGCGCGACGCGCGGATCGATGTAGCGCTGCCCGGACCCGACCGCCGCGACCGCCTCGAGCAGTGCTTCGGGCGCGCTGCGCTTGGAGAGGAACCCGAGCGCCCCCTCCCGCAGGGCCCTGCGGGCGTGCATGGGGTCGTCGTGCGCGGACAGAGCCAGCACCCGCGCCCGCGGGTCGCGGGCGCGGATGCGCCGCAGCGCTTCGATGCCGCCCATGCCGGGCATCGCGATGTCCATGACGACCACATCGGGTGACAGCTCGACGTAGCGCTGGCAGGCGGCCTCGCCCGATTCGGCCTCCCCGGCTACCACGATGTCCGCCCTTGCCTGCAGCAGCAGCCTGAAGCCGGTGCGCACCACGGCGTGGTCGTCGACCAGCAGAATACGGATCATCCGCTTACCCTCGGCAGTCCGGCGAGGGGCATCTCCGCCGCGAGCAGCGTGCCGCGGGCGCCGCAGTTGCGCAGCGTCAGCTTGCCGCCCAGGTGCGCGACGCGCTCCCCGAGGCCCTGCAGACCGTAATGTCCCGGCCGCGACCAGTCCTGCGGCAGACCTATACCGTCGTCGGTGACCGTCACCGTAATTCTGTGGCGCTCCGCGCGCAGCTCGACGTCGACCTGTGAGGCGCTCGCGTGGCGCAAGGCGTTGATGAGTCCCTCCTGCACCACACGGTAGGCGGCGAGTGACACATCCGGCCCGGGATTGACCGCCAGCTCCTGGCGCAGGGTGAGGATGACGGCGGGGTGGCGTCTTTGCAGGTCGCGCACCAGTCCCTCCAGGGCCTGCGAAAAGCCGATCGTATCGAGTGCCGCGGGCGCGAGCCGCGGTATGAGGCCGTGCATGGCATCGTAGAGCCGGGCAGCCTCTTCGGAGATGAGCCGCGCCGCCTCCTGCATCGGCGGCTGGCTCGACTGGCCGACGATCGCCTGCGCCAGGCTGCGGATCGCGGTTACCGACTGGCCGAACTCATCGTGCAGCTCGTGCGCGATCAGCCGCCGCTCCTCCTCGAGCCGCTGCTCGATCAAGACCGGTGCCACGGCCCGCTCGACGATCCAGAACGCGAGCCCGTTGACGAAGAGAAGCATGACGGCGGCGATGAGGAGCAATCGCGCGATGGCATCCCAGCCATCGAGGATGCCGCGGGAGGGCTCGGCCTGGACGATCAGCTCCAGGCCCGACGGCAGGCGGAAGGTGTAGCGTGGGATTCTCCGGACGAGCAGATGCGCGAACCATGCCGGCGCGTAGCGCCCGGCCTTGTAGGTGGCGGGGGGCGAATGATAGACGACCGGCCCTCCGGGATAGGTGAGCATGATGTCGTTGGAGCGCACGTGCCCGAGTTGTGTCAGGAAGTCGGTCACGATCCGCGTGCCGCCGGCGCGCCAGTAGATGTTGACCAGCCGCCCGAGGAGCTGGGTGGCGACCTGGTTCGCGGCCTCGATCTCCTCCTGCGCGCGGGCGCGCGTGACCTGCACCTCGGACGTGACCAGGACGATCACCCACACGATCGTCAGGCCGGTGACCACCAAATGCAGGCGCGTACGCAGCTTCATCGGCAATGGCCGGGGCTCGAGACTCGGAAGGGCATCGTAGCAGCGAGACGGGACGAGCGACTCATGAAAATCACGAGGAGCGAATCATGATGCTCCGCTTTCCCGCGGCCGCACGGTTGGCGAGGATGGCAGTCGGCGGGCCGCCGGCCCGGCCTTTTCACGGCAAAAATTGCAGGAGAGCGTCATGAAGTGGCAAACACCGCAGGCGATTGACCTTCGCTTCGGCATGGAAATCACCATGTACATCGCCCATCGCTGAGCAGGAAGCGGGCGGCGCATGTGTCGCGCTGCGGTGCATGCGCCGCTCCGCGGGTCCTCCGAATGAAGATTCGCATCCTCGGGTCCGCGGCGGGCGGCGGGTTCCCGCAGTGGAACTGCAATTGCCGCAACTGCACCGGGCTGCGCGCGGGAACCCTGAGGGCGCGCTCCAGGACACAGTCCTCCATCGCCGTCCGCGCTGGCGGCCATGAGGGCGGCCGCGGGGGCGAAGATGACGCCTCTTCGTGGGCACTGGTCAACGCCTCCCCCGACATCCTCGCCCAGCTGCGCGCCAATCCCGACTTTCAGCCCGCGCGCGCGCCCCGCGACACCGCGATCAGCGCGGTCGTGCTCGTGGATGGGCAGGTCGACCACACGACCGGTCTTTACATGCTGCGCGAAGCGACGCGGCCCTGGGCGCTCTGGTGCACCGATGCGGTGTATGCGGATCTGACGCAGGGCAATCCGGTCATCGCCGTGCTCTCCCACTACTGCCGGATCGAGCGCCGGCGCATGCGTCTCGACAGCACCGAGTTCGTCATCGAGGGAATACCGGCGGTCCGCTGGCAGGCCGTGCCCGTCGCGGGTAAG
The DNA here is from genome assembly GCA_036000265.1 of Steroidobacteraceae bacterium. Taxonomy (GTDB): domain Bacteria; phylum Pseudomonadota; class Gammaproteobacteria; order Steroidobacterales; family Steroidobacteraceae; genus 13-2-20CM-66-19. The sequence goes on from DASYGA010000133.1 coordinate 6,788, forward strand.
CCGGCGCCCTATTCCCCCAACCGCGAGTCTCCGCTGCCGGGCGACAACGTCGCGCTGCGCCTCACGGACGAGCACTCGGGCAAGTCGCTGTTCTACGCGCCGGGCCTCGGTGAGGTCGATGCGGCCGCGTGGGACGCCATGAAATCGGCGGCCTGCGTGCTGGTGGACGGTACCTTCTGGAGCGACGATGAGATGCTGCGGCTCGGACTCTCGGACCAGCGGGCCCGCGACATCGGCCATCTCGCGCAGAGCGGCCCGGGCGGCATGCTGGATTGGCTCGGCCGGCTGCCCGACACGACGCGCAAGATTCTGATCCACGTCAACAACACCAATCCCATCCTGGACGAAGACTCCCCCGAGCGAGCCGAGCTCGGCCGCCGCAGCATCGAAGTCGCCTGGGATGGCATGGAAATCCAGCTGTGAGCGCGATGCCCTGGAGCGTGGCGGAGTTCGAGCGCCGGCTGCGCGCCAGGGACCGGGGCTATCACATCCACCATCCCTTCAACGTGATGCTCAATTCCGGCCGGGCGCAGCCGCAGCAGATCCGCGGCTGGGTGGCCAATCGGTTCTACTATCAGATCAACATTCCGCTCAAGGACGCCGCGATCATCGCCAACTGCGATGACCGCCAGGTGCGGCGCCACTGGGTGCTGCGCATCCTCGATCACGACGGGCACGGCGACGATCCTGGAGGCATCGAGTCGTGGCTGCGGCTCGCCGAGGCAGTGGGCCTCGAGCGCTCGCAGCTCGAGAGCCTGACAGACCTCCTGCCGGGCGTGCGCTTCGCCGTCGACGCCTACGTCAACTTTGCGCGCCGCGCGCCCTGGTACGAGGCGGTGTGCGCCGCGCTGACCGAGCTCTTCGCCCCGCAGATCCACGAGCAGCGCCTCGCCGGCTGGCCCGAGCACTATCCGTGGATCGACAGCGCCGGACTGCATTATTTCCGCAGCCGCGTCAGCCTCGCCAACCGCGATGCCGACCTGGCGCTGGCCGCGACGCTGCAGCGGTTTCGTACTCGCGCGGAGCAGGAGCGGGCGCTCGAGATCCTGCAGTTCAAGCTCGATGTGCTCTGGCAGATGAACGATGCCATGGCCCTGAAGTACGGTGTGCAATGAGCTCGGATGCCACGGCCACGGGACCGCCCGACACTGCCGCGCGTCCGGCGATCAGTGGCGGCTTTCGCCTCCAGTGGGAGCCCGTACAGGAGGCGCACGTGCTGCTCTATCCGGAGGGAATGGTGAAGCTCAATCAGAGCGCTGCCGCGATCCTGACGCGCTGCGATGGCGTGCGGACGGTCGCCGAAATCGTGGCGGACCTGGAGCGGACCTACGCCGCCAGCGGTCTGACGGCGGACGTCTGCGCGTTCGTCGCCCTCGCCACGGAGCGGACCTGGCTGGAGCTGCGCCGGTGAACGATCCGGGGCCCGCTGAGGCCGGCATGCAGGCTCCTGGCGCCGCGCAACCGCAGATCGCTCCCTGCCGTCCCGGTCCTCCCCTGTGGCTGCTTCTCGAGCTCACCTACCGCTGTCCGCTGCACTGCGTCTTCTGCTACAACCCGACGGATTTCGGCACTGTGGGCCGCGAGCTCGAGACCGCAGAGTGGCTGCGGGTTCTGCAGGAGGCCCGCGCGCTGGGATCGGTGCAGCTCGGACTCTCGGGCGGTGAGCCGCTCGTGCGCGACGACCTCGAGACCCTCGTCGCCGCCGCGCACCAGCTCGGCTTCTACACCAACCTCATCACTTCCGGGGTGGGCCTGACCGACGCTCGCCTGCGAGCGCTCAAGGAGGGCGGACTCGATCACATCCAGCTCTCCTTCCAGGACAGCACGCGGCAGATGAACGACTTTCTGAGCAGCACGCGCACTTTCGAGCTGAAGTCGCGCGCAGCGAGCCTCATCAAGCAGTACCGCTATCCGATGGTGCTCAATGTCGTGCTGCACCGCCTCAACATCGATCACGTGGAGGAGATCCTCCATATGGCCGAGCGCATGGGCGCCGAATACGTCGAGCTCGCCAACACCCAGTACTACGGCTGGGCATGGCGCAACCGCGAAAAGCTCCTGCCGAGCCGCGCGCAGCTCAGGCGCGCGGAGGAGGTCACCGCCCGATTTCGCGAGCGGGTGGGCTCACGCATGCGGATATTCTTCGTCGTGCCCGACTACTTCGAGACCCGGCCCAAGCCCTGCATGAATGGCCTCGGGCGGGTGTTTCTCAGTATCGCACCCGACGGGACCGCACTGCCCTGCCAGGCCGCGCGCATGCTGCCCGGGCCCGCCTTTCCAAGCGTTCGCGAGGCGAGCATCCGCTCGATCTGGTACGACTCCCCGGCGTTCAACCGCTACCGCGGCGAAGACTGGATGCGGGAACCCTGCCGCAGCTGCCCGGAGCGCGGGCGGGACTTCGGCGGCTGCCGTTGCCAGGCCTATCTGCTGACCGGCGATCCGGCCAATGCCGACCCGGTCTGCGAGCTCTCGCCCCATCATCACCTCGTGACAGAGGCCGTGGACCGCGCTTCGCATCCCGCGGTGCCGCGTCCTGCGGAGCAGCCGCTCGTCTTCCGCGACCATCGCACTGGCTAGAGCGTCGGGTATAGCGGTTGCTCGGAGCGTCTCGTGCGCAAACCTGATCCGCACCCGAGCCCAGGAATCGAGGCTGAGCGCCAGGAGCCAGGCCGCGGCCGCGACGCCCGCACCCCGAGCGAGATCCCGCGAGCGGGGTGGCGGGACATCCTGCTGCGCGTCTACCACAAAATAGGGCAAGACAATCTGTCGCTGGTCTCGGCCGGCGTGGCGCTCAATACCCTGCTCGCGGTGTTCCCCGCGATGGCGGTGCTGGCGTCGATCTACGGCATGTTCGCCTCGCCTGCCCAGGTCGCGAAGGAGATAGCGCCGTTCTACGGCATTCTCCCGCACGACGCCGCCGGCATCATCCAGACGCAACTCGAAGCTTTGGCCCGGCCGCGCAACACGACGCTCGGCATCGGCGCGATCGTCAGCTTCATCGTCTCCATCTACTACTCCAGCCAGGGAGTCTCGGCGCTCATGTCCGCGACCAACATCGCCTACAGCGAGCGCGAGCGACGCAGCTTCGTCAAGCTGATCCTGGTGGCGATCGGATTCGCGGTGGGAGCGGTCATCGGCTTCGTTCTCATGCTGCTGCTCACCGTGGCCGTGCCGCTGGCGCTGCAGCACCTGCCGCTGCCGGGATTCGTGAGCAGGGCGGTGCTCGTCCTGCGGTGGATCCTCCTCTGGGTGTTCGCGGTGGTGGGCTTGGCGATCGTCTATCGTTACGCACCTTCCCGGGATAATGCCCAATGGCGTTGGGTGACCTGGGGCTCGGTGGTCGCGGCCACGCTGTGGCTGGTGGCGAGCGTCCTATTCTCGCTCTACGTGCGTAACTTTGGCAGTTATGGCAGGACCTACGGCGCCTTGGGGAGCGTAATCGTCCTCATCATGTGGTTCTACCTGCAGGGCTATGCCATTGTGCTCGGCGCGGAATTCAATGCCGAGGCGGAGCATCAGACCGCCGTCGATACCACGCGCGGCCCACCCGCCCCAATGGGCGAGCGCGGTGCGTACGTGGCCGATACGCTCGGCCGCTCACAGCCGTCCAAAAGCAAGTCCTGAAGCGCCTTGCGGCCGCCCGCGGACCACGAGGCAATATAAAATGGCGGCATGGCCGTACGACCGGTACTCAAGATGGGCGAGCCCCTGCTCAGGGCCGTCGCCACTCCCGTGCAGCGCTTCGACGCGGAGCTCACCGCGCTCGTCGCCGACATGAATGACACCATGCGCGCGCTGAGCGGCGCCGGCCTCGCCGCGCCGCAGATCGGCGTCAGCCTGCGGGTGGTGATCTTCGAGGTCACCTCCAACCCGCGCTATCCGGACGTCGCGCCCGTCCCCTACACCGTGCTGATCAATCCGGAGCTGACCGCACTCGGGGACGAGCAGGAAGAAGGATGGGAAGGTTGTCTATCGGTCCCCGGGCTGCGCGGCCTCGTCCCCCGATTCCGGAGGTTGCGCTACCGCGGCTTCGGAATCGAGGGCGCGCCCATCGACCGCACGGTGGAAGGCTTCCATGCGCGGGTAGTCCAGCACGAGGTCGATCACCTGGACGGCATCCTCTACCCCCAGCGCATGCGGGATCTGCGGAACTTCGGCTTCGAGGAGGCGCTCATAGGGCAGATGCGGCCCATGCCGGAGTGACGGGGCGCGGTCCTCGGGAGACCGGCCCTTGCGGCTGCCGCCGTACGGGTTAACCGGCGATCAGGGCCCGGATGCGGCGCAGTCGCCAACCAGCGGGAGTTCTGATCCGAAGTGCTGAGGCCCACCCGCCGCGGTCGTTACCTCCCGATCTGGGTTTTCGGGTTGACGCTTGTCGTGCTCGTGGGCGGCGCACTCACAGGCTACCTCAACGCCCGACGTCTGATAGGAAACGAGCGGCTGGTCGCTCACTCCGACGATGCGCTGGTCGACCTCGCAGGGCTGCTGTCGGCGTTGCATGATGCGGAGAGGAGCCAGCGCGGCTATCTCCTCACCGGCAGCGCGACGCACCTGCAGCGCTACCGGGATGCGGCGCAGCGCATCCAGAAGGAGATCGCGGACCTCCGCCGCGAGAGCACCGATGCCGGCCAGCGGGAGCGTCTGGAAACGCTCGAGGGCCAGATCGGACGGAAGCTCGCGGAACTGGAGCAGACGATCTCGCTGGCGCAGGCGGGTGATCGCGCGGCGGCCCTCGCGATCGTTCGCGGTGGCGCCAGCAACGCCCTCATGGGCGATATCAGGGCCCGGGTGGCCGCGATGCGCACGGCCGAGAGCGCGTTCCTCGACAGGCGCGCCGGTGAGTCGGAGCGCAGTTCCCGGCTGACAGTGGCGGCCATCGTCGCACCGACACTGATCGGGGCGGCCCTGCTCGGGCTGCTGTTCTTCCTCAGCAACCGCAGGATGATCGAGCTGGAGGCCGCCGATCGGCACAAGGACGAGTTCCTCGCGATGCTCGCGCACGAGTTGCGCGGCCCGCTGGCGCCGCTGTGCAACGGGCTCGAGCTCGTAAAGCGCAGCGACGGCTCCGAGGAGCTTCGCGCGCGAACCTGTGCTCTGATGGAGCGGCAACTCGAGCTGCTGGTCCGCCTCGTCGAGGACCTCCTCGATGCGAGCCGCATCGCCCGCGGCAAAATCGAGCTGCGCGTCGCCCGCATCGACCTGGGCGCGCTGCTGCGCGAGATCCTGGAGGGCAAACGCCCTCTGATCGCGGCGGCGCATCTCGAATTGGAGACGAGCCTGCCGGCGCTGCCGCTCTTCGTCGATGGCGACCCCATGCGCCTGACGCAGGTCTTTCGCAATCTGCTCGAGAATGCGCGCAAATACACCGAGCCCGGCGGCCGCATTGCGGTCAGCCTCGCGCCTGAGGGCCTGCAGGCGGTCGTGCGCGTGAAGGACAACGGCCTCGGCATTCCGCTGGACAAGCTGGAAGCCATCTTCGAGATGTTCATGCAGATCAACCGCAGCGCGGCGCGCTCGCAGGGCGGCCTTGGCATCGGCCTCGGGCTCGCCAGGCGGCTCCTCGTCCTGCATGGAGGATCCATCGAGGTTGCCAGCGAGGGCCCCGGCCACGGCAGTGAATTTGTGGTGCGGCTACCGCTCGCCACTCAAGGACGCGATCGGGTCTCGGGTGCGACTTCGCCGCTCAACAACCCCAGTGCGGCAGCGACTTGACCGGCGCTCCGCCGTTGCGGCCCGTGCCGGTTATTGTCACTGAGCGGGGTACTTCCATAGATCGTTCATCTCGAAGCGAGTATTGGTTGGATCGTCGTACGTGTATCCGCCGAAGATCCACGCGTTGCCGTCGGCATCCGGCCAGATAGCCATGGTTGCACGTGCGCCCGGCACGTTCGCGGCGGCAGCCGTGCCTTGGGTACCGTACACTCCTGTTGCATCGAACGTGCTCGAGCCAGCCACCCAGGTCCACTCATTACTCGCGGGCGAAAACTTCCACAGATCGTTCAAGCGATGATAGTAGCCTGTGGAAACAAGATACCCTTCTCCACCGAACAGCCAGAGATTGCCGCTGGCGTCGATCCAGGCAGCCCCTAAACCACGTGCGCTCGGCACGTTCGCGGCCGCGGCGGCACCTTGAGTGCCATAGACCCCTGTTGCATTGATGGCGTCGGACCCACTGATCCAGGTCCACTCGCCGCTCGAAGGCGAATACTCCCAAAGATCATTCAAGACGCCTCGCGCGCCGGTGGAATCCCAGCCCACCCCGCCGAACAGCCAGAAATTGCCCTTGGCATCGGTCCAATTCAACGCGCCGGACCGTGCCCCCGGCATGTTCGCGCCAGCAGCCGTGCCTTGAGCACCATAGACCCCGCTGACATCATAATTCTGAGAACCGCCCATCCAGGTCCACTCATTGCTTGCGGGTGAGTACTCCCAAAGATCATTCTGCTCGGCACTAGCTGCCGTTGAATGATCGTATGCCACTCCGCCCAGCAGCCACAAATTGCCGCTGGCGTCCGTCCATCTGGCGAAGTCGGCACGGCCGCCCGGCATGTTGGTAGCCGCCGGCACGTACTCGGTGCCGTAGACTCCATTGGCGTAATTGGCCGTGGAACCACCGACCCAGGTCCACTCGCCATTGGGCGGCGAGAATTTCCAGACGTCGTCGTACAGGACGAATGCGCCCGTGTTATCGCACCCGCCTCCGCCGAACAGCCACACGTTGCCACTGCTGTCCGTCCAAGTGGTCGTCGCAGAACGGGGCCCCGGCAGGTTCGCAGCCGCGGCTACCCCTTGCGTCCCATAGACTGCCTGCGAGCAGGGGGTGTTCGAGCCGCCGACCCAGGTCCATTCGCCGCTCGAAGGCGAGTACTCCCAAAGATCATTCATGAACTTACCGGTCGGGGGATTGAGTGCGCTGTTGTACCCCGCGAAGCCCCCGAACAGCCACAGGTTTCCGCTGGGATCCGTCCATGTAGCCCCGCCGTCGCGTGACCCCGGTACGTTCGCGGCCGCAGCCACGCCTTGGGTACCGTAAACCCCATTTGCGTCCGTGCTGCTGGAGCCGCTGACCCAGGTGAAAGCGGCGGAAAAGCTCGCCGTCACCGAGCAACTGGCATTGACGGCGCCGGTGGTGTAGGCGTTACCGGAGAGACTGCCGCCGCAGCCCGTCACGCCGTTGATGACATAACCGGAATTCGGTTTGACCAGAAATGTGGTGCTGCCCCCGGCATCCACCGCCGCGCTCGACGGCGAGAGGGTCCCGCCGGCTCCATCTATCGCCGTCACCGCATATTGGGCCACGAAACTCGCCGTGACCGTGCAATTGGCGTTGACCGCGCCGGTTGTATAGGTGCTGGCGGCCAGCGTCCCGCCGCAGCCAGTCACGCCGGTGATGGTGTATCCGGCGTTCGGTGTGACGGTGAACGTCGTTGTGCCGCCGGCACTCACCGTCGCATTGGTGGGCGCAACCGTCCCGCCAGTTCCGGCAGTGACACTGATCTCGTAGGTCGTGACGCTGGGCGGGCTATCGGACGACCCTCCGCCGCAGCCACTCAACAGCATGATAGCCACGCATGGCGCGGCCGCACGCAGCATCGTCAATGTCTTCCACATTGCTTGATCCCCTGAGATTGCCCCACCAGCTCTTGGCGGCCGCCGCCGAGATAGCGGTAACAGTTGCCTGTTTTGCGGTAGCGTAAGCTCGGGCGCCGCTAATTACAAGGGTGGTCAACAGCGCGGGCAACGCGTACCGGCCAACCGGGGTCGGTATGGGCGCGGGTCCCCACCATCACCGCCACCGCCACCGCCGCTGCGGTCAGTCAGAAGCGTGGGAATTGGCCCCGGGATCGAAGCGCATCGGCTTGGTGACGCCCATGCGCGAGAGCTCCTTCAGCAGCGCCTCCGCGAGATCCTGGTATTCGGCACGATCGAACAGCGGTGCCGCTTCCCAGTCATACGCCCAGGGATGGGCCGTCCGCAGCTTCTCCGGCTCGTCGGCATAACGGGGAATGACATGGGCATGCAGCGCCGGCTCAAGGTTGCCGAGGATGGCGTAGTTGATGCGCTCGGCTCCGGTCACCTTGAGCACTGCATCGCCGAGGCGCGCCAGGTCCTGCAGGAACAGCGTGCGCTCATGTGCGCCGAGGGCGTTGAGACTGGGTACCACCGGATCGGGGAGGAGCAGAACATAGCCGCGCAAAAACTGCCGTTCGCCGAACACAGCCCAGCCGGAGAAGAGTCGCGCGAAGACGCGCGGCTCGCTGCCCGCCTTGGCGGCGGCCACCTGCCGGTGAATGGCCGTTTCGGGGGCGGGCGGCTTGATCTCGTTCTTCATTTCAGCACTCGACACCGAGGCCGCGGAGCGCCTCGACAGTAGTGCCATAGCCGCTGTGCACGATGCCCTGCCAGCCGCGGCGGTGCGCCGCCGCGATGTTCTCGGCGCGATCATCGATGAACACCGTCTCCGCCGGCGTCAGCGAGAAGCGCCGCTCAGCCTCGACATAGATGCCATCGTGCGGCTTCATCACGCCGGCCAGGAACGAGGGCAGAGCCCCATGACCGATGCGGTGCAGCTGGTATTCACGTGACAGATGCGTCCAGTGCAGATCGCCGATGTTGGACAGCAAGTAGACCCGGTAGCGCTCGCTCAGGCGCCGGGCAAGGTCGACCATCATCGGCTGCAACTCGAACATGTCCACCCAGGTCGCGTGCGCCGCCTCCAGGCTCATCGGCCGCGGCGCCAGCGCGGCGCAGCGCTGGAGCAGCCCGTGCCCGTCCATGCGCCCACACTCGTGCTCGTCGAGCGCGATGCGCGCCAGCACGGAATCCAGATCGGGAGCGTCCGCGCCATGAGCGGACAGGAAGTCCAGGAACGGCCGGTGATTGAGATGCACGAACACCCAGCCGATGTCGAATACCACGTTACGAATCAAGCCTTCTCCTCGGAGCAGTTCGCGCAGTCATTGTACGGCGCGGCCGGCGTGGACGCTGTGCGTTGGCCGCCGATTTGCGCCGAACTCGGATGCCAGGCACAGGGACGCGCACTGGGCCGGGCACGATGCCCGCATCCGGCGCTTCTACAACGGGAACGGCATCACGGTACCGGTGTCGCCGGGTGTGCCATTCACCGCGATCACCGTTGCCTTGGGGAAGAAGTTGAACTCGGAGGCGCTGGCCCACGTGTAGGCGCCCATGGCTCTTCCCACGATGAGATCGCCGGTCTCGAGCTTCGGCAGCAGCAGGTTTTCCGCGATGACATCGATGCTGTCGCACGTCGGTCCCGCCAGCACCGACGGCAGCCGCTCCTCGGCGTCACGCAGCGGCTCCACCGGGTAGCGCGCGTGATCGTAAAGCTGTCCGCTGTAGGAACCGTAGAGCCCGTCGTCCAGGTAGTACCACCAGTGCCCCTCGCGCCGCGCCCGCCCCATGACGGACGCGACACCGATCACGGCCGGTCCCACGATGTAGCGGCCGGGCTCGGCGATGACACGCACTTTCTTGGGGAGCTTCGCCAGCGCCTCGCGCAGCGGCTCGCAGAACCTGTCGATGTGCTGCACCGGCTGCGCGTAGTCGATCGGGAAGCCGCCGCCGATATCCAGCGTATCGAGCGGTCCGAGCTTCGCCTTGCGGCCGGCCGCCATGAGCTTGGTGCAGGCGAGGATGGCTTCCACATGCTTCGCCGAATCCGCCGCCTGCGAGCCGACGTGGAACGACATGCCGCGCACGGTGATGCCGAGCTCCGCCGCCAGGCGCGCCAGAGCCAGCGCGTCCTCCGGATCGCAGCCAAACTTGCGCGACAGGTCGCACATCGCACCGGGACTGCGGAAGGAGACCCGCAGCAGCAGCTCGACGCGGTCGGCGAGCCGCTCGAACTTGCGCACCTCGTCGGGATTGTCGACCACGAACGTGCGCAGGCCGAAATCGATTGCGTTGCGGATGTCCTGCGGCCGCTTGATCGGATGGGTGTGGATGCACCGATCCGGAGTGACGCCGAGGCGCCGTACGAGGTGGATCTCGCCGGTGGTCGCCAGATCGAGGAAACCCCCTTCGGACAGTATGGTGCGCACCACGGCCGCGTGCGGCATGGGCTTCAGCGCGTAGTGCAGGTCGACGCCGGGCAGCGCGGCGCGCAGCTTTCTGTACTGCACCCGCACCCGCTCGCAATCGAGAATCACCAGCGGCGAGCCGAACTGATGGACCAGCCGCCGGACCTCCGCCGGCTGAAACGGATCAATGTAGCGCGCGCGCTGCGATTGGGTCATATGGCGGACGTCAACAGCAAGTCACTAAGCGGCCGTTTCCTGGGGTATCTCGTCTCGCGCCGCGGGGTCTCAGACAGGCCGTTCCCGGCCGCGGAATCAAGCGCGGTCAAGTAGCTGGCCGCGCAAAGCGCCGCCAGGCGTCTTTGCGCCAATTAAGGCAGAACCGCCATCGTCCCGCTATCGTCGCTCTCGTTGACGCTGGCTGCTGCCCGCACCAGCCGATCGCGAATTGCGATCCAGCGCTCGCCGTCCGGCACATCCTGCACCAGGATCTGCTGACAGCCCGCCTTATCGAGGGTGCGCAGGTTACTGTAAAGATCGTGTCCGTACTGCTCCGGCCGGCGACCCGCGTTGATCCACGTCACGTACTTGTGGGCCTTCAGCGGCAGTCGCTGCGCGAGCACCGCCACGCGGCGCCCTCCCTCGGAGAGGGCCGCAGCGCGTGCGTCGATCTCACCGGGTGGCACGATGGTCATCGGAGTCGTCGGCGCGTAATGGGATGAGGTGCCCCCAGGAACGCGCGGCGACTCGACATCCGCACCGATCAGAAGCTCCCCGATCACCGCGCGGATTTGCGCCGCGGTGATCGCGCCGGGGCGCAGCAGCCGGACGCTTTGTCCCTGGAAAGCGATGATGGTCGATTCCAGGCCGATCTGACATTCCCCGCCATCGAGAATCACCTTGATCTGCTCGCCGAACTCCTCGCGCACGTGCTCGGCGCGTGTCGGCGAGAGCTTGCCATAGCGGTTGGCCGAAGGTGCCGCGAGCCCGCCGCCGAACGCCGTCAGCAGCTGCTGCGCCATCGGGTGCGACGGCACGCGGATGGCGATAGTGTCCTGCCCGCCGGTCACGGCATCGTGAACGTTTGCCGCCCGTGGCATCACCATGGTGAGCGGTCCTGGCCAGAAGCGCTCGGCGAGTCTCATGGCGGCATCGGGCACCTCCCGCACCCACCGGGGCAGGAAACGCGGACTGTCCAGATGCACGATGACCGGATGGTTGCTCGGCCTGCCCTTCGCCTCGAAGATCTTGCGGACCGCAGCGGGGTTCTGAGCATTGGCCCCAAGGCCGTAGACCGTCTCGGTCGGAAATGCCACGAGCTCGCCGTCGCGCAGCGCCTGCACGGCGGTCTCGATCTCGACCTGGGTAGCTCTGACCACACGAACCATGATGCTGCGGATTCTAGCAAGCCCGGACCGCCGATCCTCGGGTCAGACCGGTCGTGATCCAAAGATCACGTCAAGCGTTGCATTTTCACGACAGTTTGACTCAGCCTCCAGGCACAAGGATGTGCCCCGCCGCCGCAGGTGGCGCAGCTTTGGGCAAAAACCGCGCTTAGCCGCTTCGGCGTTGCACACAGCAGCGCTGGGCCGGGCAGGGTGCGACGCATGCGTCGCACGGGCGGGCAGGAGCCCGCCCCGGTACGCCGCGGAGCAGGGACAGCGCAGCGAGCGGCGGATCCAGCGCCTTTAATCAAGCGGGCGCCGGGTCCAGCCGTCGAGGGTCCTCAGCAGCTCATAGGCAGGCCAGTAATGCTGGTCGAGCTTCAGGGTGATCACGCTGGCCGCATTGTTCCAGGTGATGGTCGTCAGCCGCAATGAAGAGCGGTCAGGGCGTCCAGCGACCGCTTTGAGGAAGGCATCCAGGTCGGGCGTCGGCTGGCCGTCGACTTGTACGATGCGTCGTCCCGGGTAGAGCCCATACCTGGCCGCCGGCGAGCCGTATGCGAAGTAGTCGACGTAAACGCCAACGGGAGGGATGCCGCGCTGCGCGCGCATGGATTGGAAGGGGGCCTGCAGCGTCGCGCCCGCCCATTGCACCACTCTCTCCAGTCCGGCGCCGGACAGCGCCACGGTCGGCACGGTGAGCGTCTGCTCACGCGCTCCCCGCCAGACCGTCACCTGCACCTCGGTCCGATCGGCGGTCGCCCGCTCGACCTCGCGAAACTCGGTGACCACCTTGCCGTCGAGCGCCAGCACGAGATCGCCCGGCTGCAGCAGCGCGGCTGCCGGGGAGCCGCCGACGGTGCGCACCACCGTCAGCACCTGTCGCTCCGTGGGGCTGTCCGCGGCGAGCTTCGCTGTCCATTGCGGCGAAAGGCCCATCTGCCGCGCGCTGGCGAGCGGCTCGGGATCGAGCTCGACATCCAGGGAGTGAAATGGTCGTCCGTTGCGCACGCGGTCGACCATGGCCGCGACGACATCGACCGGCACACCACGCAGCGCCTGGGCGACGCCATTGCCGCTGTCGTAGGCGAAGCTCGACCAAGTGCCAAGCACGTTGCCGGCAGCATCGGTGAGCACCCCGTCGAAATCACCGGGCGGGTTCACCAGGCCGATGGTCTCGATGTTGGTATCGCGGAAGCGCATGGTGCGCGAAAGAGGCAGCGACAGCGGATCGATGCTGGCAATCTCGGTGGCACGCGCATGCATCTGGCTGTCGCCGCCAAGTCCCACCACCCAGATCGGCTGACCGGGAGTGAGCTTCTGCGGGCGCAGGGTCGCGGACTTCACCGGCGTCGTGCCGATGAGCTTCGGATCGTACGCGACGACGGCGAAGTTATGTACGGGATCGACGTAGACGACGCGGCCGGGCACCTGGACGGTGCCGGCGAACGTCACCGTCACATCGCCCAGCGACACCGGCACCGTATCCCTATCGACGACCACCAGGCCGCGCCGCGCATCCACCACCAGCCCCGTGCCATGATAGAAGTGCTCGGTCACGCCCGAGACCGAGTAAGGCATGGTGAATGTCACCAGCGCAAGCGATGGTGCGAGCGCCGTGAGACGCGGATCCTGGTATTTCGGGAAGCGCGTGGAGCTCGCGGGATCGGCCTTGGGTGGCGGCCCGGCGGCGAGCGGCGTGCAGGGCCAGGTGCCGAGACTATCGTCGCGCACGCACTGGTCGGCCGGGTACCACAGCCGGTCCATGCGGAAGGAGCCGAGCTGGCTGCCGTTGGGATCATCGACGGTCGTATAGCGGACGTTGGCGTAATCGCCGTTGCCGAGGCGTCCGAGCGCGCTGCGGAAGTCACCGAGATCATCGATCGGCGTCGAGTCGACCTCGCTGATCACCGCCCCGCGCGGTATGCCGGCGGCACCGAACACATAGCCCGGGTTGGCGACGAACACGCCGCGCGGCGGCACGTTGAGCTGGCGCGCTTCCTGGTAGGAAAGCGTGTTGACCACGGCATCGCCGAACTGCACATAGCTGCTCGGCGTGATGGCGGTCAGGTCGCCGACGGGCAGAGTCACCGCTACCGGCTTGCCGCCGCGCTCCAGCTGCAAGCTGATCTGCCGCCCGACGGCGGAGTCGAGAACCTGCTCGAGCGGATCGAAAGTCGTCACGTAGCGGCCGTTGATCCGCAGCAGGATGTCTCCCGGCTGCAGCTCGAGCGCGCTCGGCGTCCCCGGCAGCACGCTGGAGATCACCAGCATGCCCGTGTGCTGGGGAAACTGTTTGCGGACCGCCGTCTCCAGATCGAGCGGCAGCCCCAGCCGCTCCAGCTCGTCATACGGTGTGTAGTTGAAGACCGTGTAGAGCGTGCCGCGGGTGACCGGCTTGCCCTGCTGGATGAGCCGCAACGCGCGCTGCACCCGCTCGAGCGGCAGGTAAAAGCTCGAGGCGGCATTATCGGCGCCGCCGGCATTGAGCGCGATCACCCGGCCGAGGATGTCGATGACCGGCGACCCGGAAGAGCCGCCGGAAGTGCCCGAAGCCGCCTGCAGGTAGAACGTGTTGAAGTCGTTGTACTTGCCGAAGCCGTAGTCCGGCGCCTGCCGGTCGAGCCGGGCCAGCGTGCCGGCGAGGATCGAGAGCTGCTCGCCGGCGTTGTTGCCGACCACCCGGATCTCCCTGCCGATCTCGGCGCCCTGCGGATAGAGCTGCAGCGCCTTCGGCTGCAGGTAGTGCAGCTTTCTCGGGTCGTAGCGATAGAAGCCGAAGTCATGCACCGGGTCGCGGTAAATGGGTTGCAGCTGCACCACCTCGCGGTCGAGGAACACCGCCTCGGCGGTCACCGGCCCCGGGGTGACGACGTGGCGGTTGGTCAGAATGATGCCGCGCTTCGCGTCGACCACGAATCCGGTCGCCTGCGCGGTCTCGTTCCAGTCCGTGTCGAAAGCGCGAACCTCATCGACGTTGATGGAGACCACGCTGCTCGCGATGCGCTCCAGGGTGGCGGCCCATGTGGGGTTGGCCTCGGCCGCGACAGCCCGGCGCGCAAGATGCGCCACCCGCCGCGAGCCACCGGGCAGGGGCACCCTGGGCGAGCGCTCGTGACCAGGCCGCGGCGGACGCGGCTGCAGCGGCGCGCCAGCCGGCGGCGGCACGTTCCGCTCCGCGCTGGTGGGTGCCGCCGACTGGGGCGCCCCGAAGGAGATACTCAGCGGCGCGCAGGCGGCGAGCAGGACGAGACTAAGACGTCGAGGGAATCGCATGAGCTCCGGCCGGCTTCCACGTGAGATCCAGTTGCTTCGCCGCCCGAACGTCATCCAGGCGCCGTACCGGCATGGTATGCGGAGCGCCGGTGACGCGCTCGGGTTCTTTCGCGGCCTCCTCGAGGATGGCGCGCATGGCAGCGACGAAGGCATCGAGCGCCGCCTTACTCTCGGTCTCGGTCGGCTCGATGAGCAGGCACTCCGGCACGAGCAGCGGAAAGTAAGTCGTCGGTGCGTGCATGCCGTGGTCGAGCAGCCGCTTGGCAAAGTCCATGGCGGTGGTGCCGAGTTCCTTCGCCTGTCGCTTGAGCGTGATGATGAGCTCGTGGCTGGCGCGGCGGTTCGGGTAGGCCGCATCGAAGCCTGCCCGCGTTAATTGCGCAAGCAGATAGTTGGCGTTGAGCGCGGCGTACTCGCTCACTTTCGCCATGCCCTCCCGGCCGAGCATGCGCATGTAGATATACGCGCGCAGCAGCACTCCGGCGTTGCCCATGAAGCCGGAGAGATGCCCGATCGACTGCGGCAGATCCCGCTCCGTGAGCCAGCAGTAACGCTCGCCGCGGCGCCCGACGATCGGCACGGGCAGGAAGGGCGCCAGGCGCGCGCTCACTCCGACCGGACCCGCGCCGGGCCCGCCGCCGCCGTGCGGCGTGGAAAAAGTCTTGTGCAGGTTGACGTGGATGACATCGAAGCCCATGTCGCCCGGCCGCACCTTGCCGAGAATGGCATTGAGGTTGGCGCCGTCATAATAGAGGAGCCCCCCCGCCGCGTGCACCGTGTGCGCCACCTCCTCGATCCTGCGCTCGAAGACGCCGAGGGTGGATGGGTTGGTGAGCATGATGCCGGCCGTCTTGGGACCGACTGCCGCCTGCAGCGCGTCGAGGTCGACGTCGCCGTCCGCATTGACCGGCACTTCGCGCACGACACAGCCGCACATGGTCGCAGTGGCAGGGTTGGTCCCGTGGGCTGCCTCCGGCACGATGATCTCGTTGCGCTCGAGGTCGCCGCGGGCGCGGTGATAGGCGCGAATCATGGCGACGCCGGCGAATTCGCCCTGGGCGCCGGCCATGGGGCTCAGCGCCACGGACTGCATCCCGGTC
Organism: Steroidobacteraceae bacterium; assembly: GCA_036000265.1. Taxonomy (GTDB): domain Bacteria; phylum Pseudomonadota; class Gammaproteobacteria; order Steroidobacterales; family Steroidobacteraceae; genus 13-2-20CM-66-19. The sequence goes on from DASYGA010000133.1 coordinate 22,589, forward strand.
ACCGCCTTCAGCATCTCCTGCAGCTCGTACAGGCAGGCGAGGAAGCCCTGGCCGGCGCTCTCCGGCGCGAGCGGATGGCGCGCCAGGAACTCCGGCAGCATCGCGTACTGATTGCAGGCCTTCGGGTTGTACTTCATCGTGCACGACCCGAGCGGGTAGAAGTGCGTGTCGATGGAGAAGTTGAGTTGCGACAGGCGCGTGAAGTGCCGCACCGCCTCGAGCTCGCTGACCTCGGGCAGCAGCGGCGGCGCCGCACGCCGCAGCCTCGCCGGCAAGTCGTCGGTGGCGGCCGCTCCGGGGTCGCGCGGCCATTGGTCGTGGGCGCCGCGGCCGGGGACGGAGTACTCGAAGATCGGCTTTTCCAGTCGGGTGGGCATGATCTTTGGGCCTCAGGCCGCGCGCGCTTCGCGCAGGCACTCGGCGAGCGCACCGGCGTAGCGCTCGATGTCGGCGGATGTCTTGGTCTCGGTGGCGCAGACGAGGAGCGCCGGGCCGAGCTCGGGATAATGCCCGGCGAGGTCCAGGCCGGCGAGAATCCCGCGCGCGGCGAGCTTCTCCAGCACCGGCGCGGCCGGCCGGTCGAGGCCGATGGCCTCCTCGTGGAAGACCGGTCCGCGGAAGAGGCGCCGCACGCCCGGCACCCGGGTCAACGCGGCAACGAGCTCGCGCGTGCGCGCGTGCGATGCGGCCGCCACCCGCTCGAGCCCCGCCGGACCGATGAGCGAGAGGTAGACCGTCGCGGCGGTCACCAGCAGTCCCTGGTTGGTGCAGATGTTGGAAGTTGCCTTGGCGCGGCGGATGTGCTGCTCTCGCGCCTGCAGCGTCAGCGTGAACCCCGGCCGGCCGGCGGCGTCGACCGTGCGCCCCACGATCCGGCCCGGCATCTGCCGCACGTGTGCCATGCGTGCGGTCATGAAGCCGAAGTACGGTCCGCCCGAGGAGAGCGGCACCCCGAGCGGCTGCCCCTCCCCGACCGCGATGTCCGCGCCCTTGCCAGCACTCTGGGCGCCCCACTGGCCCGGCGGCTT
>DASYGA010000240.1:0-2330 GCA_036000265.1 Steroidobacteraceae bacterium
AGGACGGATGCGCGGGTTCCAGCTCTGGATCAACCTTCCGGCGCGCGACAAGATGACCGCGCCGAAGTACCAGGAATTCGGTCCCGAGAACATTCCGGCGGCGGACCTCGGGGGCGGGGCGCGCGTGAAGGTGATCGCCGGGCGGCTGGCGGGCATCACTGGCCCGATCGCTCAGCCTGCGACCGACCCGACCTACCTCGACATAGAGCTCGAGCCCGGCGCGAAGCTGTCGCAGCCGCTCACTCGCGGACACTCCGCGTTCCTCTACGTCTACGAGGGCGCGATGCGCATCGGCGCCGGCGAGTCGGCGGCAACGGCCAGCGCCCACGAGCTCGCAGTCCTGGAGGACGGCGAGTCAGTGCAGCTCGAAGGCCGCGAGCCGCCGCAAGGCGGGGCCGTCAGCCGCGCCATCCTGGTCGCTGGCCGCCCCCTGCGCGAGCCGGTGGCCAAGCACGGACCTTTCGTGATGAGCACGCGCGAGGAGCTGATCCAGGCCTTCCAGGACTACCAGAGCGGGAAATTCTGACCTCGGGCAGTCCAGGCACAGGGGCGAGGCGGTGCCTTGCAGCAAAGCACCGCTTTGCTCCGCCGAGCGGGTGTCCATGGATTGGACACCCCGGGCAGGCCCGGTTGGACCCGGGACGTGCGCGCAGCAGGATAGCGCAGCGCAATGTGCCTCGCCGCCGCAGGTGGCGGAGCATTGGGCAAAAACCACGCTTTTTGCCCAATGCAGCGCTGGGCCGGGCAGGATGCCCGGATCCAGCGCTTCAAACTAGTCGGCGGCCGACATTGCCGGCTCGGCGAGCGCCTGTCGCGCCTTCTCGTGATCGGCCGCCAACAGCAGGTAGACGGCCGGCACGATGAAGAGCGTGAAGATCGTGCCGATCGAAAGACCGGTGAAGATCACCCAGCCCATCGCCTTGCGTCCGGCCGCGCCGGCACCGCTTGCGATCACGAGCGGCACCACGCCCAGCACCATCGCCGCCGTGGTCATCAGGATGGGCCGCAGCCGAACCGCCGCCGCCTCGACGATCGCGAGCCGCTTCGGCTTGCCGGCCCGCTGCTCGTCATTGGCGAACTGCACCATCAGAATGCCATGCTTGCTGATCAGGCCGAGCAGCGTCACGAGGCCCACCTGCGAGTAGATGTTGAGCGAGGTGACGCCGAAGTTGATGAAGAGCAGCGCGCCGAACAGCGCCGCCGGCACCGACACCAGGATCACTATCGGATCGCGGAAGCTCTCGAACAGAGCCGCGAGCGAAAGATAGACGATGATGAGCGCGAACCCGAAGGTATAAAGGAAGCCGTTCGAGCCCTCCATGTACTGGCGGGAAGCGCCCGAATAGTCGACCGTGTAGCCGCTCGGGGCGACCTCCTGCAGCGTCTTGCGCAGGAAAGCGAGCGCCGCGCCCTGCGAGCCGGCGGGTGCGCCGGCGATGGTCGCGGAATTGACCTGCTGGAAGTGGTTGATCGACTCCGGAACCGTCTGCCGCTCCAGGTGTGCGATCGTGCCAAGCTGCACCAGCGAGCCGTTGGCGGCGCGCAGGTGCAGATTGAGCACCTGATGCGGGTTCAAGCGGTACTTCTGCAGCACCTGCGGGATGACCTTGTAGGAACGGCCGGCGAGCGTGAAGTAATTGACGTAGCCGCCGCCCATGGCCGCCCCGAGCACCGAGGCCACCTCCTGCTCCGTGAGGCCGAGCTGCGCCACCATGTCGTGGTTGACGGTGATGGTCTGCTGCGGCGAATCGATCTTCAGGTCACCGTCCACGAACCAGAAGCGCCCGCTCGCCTTGGCGCGATTCAACACCTGCTGCTCGACCTGGTACAGGTTCTCGATCGGCTCGCTGGTGGTGATGACGAACTGCACCGGCAGGCCCTGGGAGCCGGGCAACGGCGGGAACTGGAAGGCCGCGACCTCCGCGCCGGCGATGCTGTTCCATTTCTTCTGCAGGATCTGCTGCAGCTGGTTCGCGGAGCGGCTGCGATCGCTCCAGGGCTTGAAGAGGATGCCGCCGATGCCCTGCGTCACCGACGGCGCACCGACGACCTGGAACGCGCCCCGGTATTCCGGCACCGACTTGCCGACCGCGAGCGCCTGGCGGGAATAGGTATCCATCTGCGTGATGGTCGCATCCGGCGGACCGATCAGCTGGTACGCCACGAATCCCTGGTCTTCCTGCGGGGCGAGCTCCGAGGTCGAAGTCATGAAGAGGTACGGCAGGGAAGCCAGCAGCAGCACGAGCAGGACGATCAGCACCGGCCAGGTCTCCAGCCAGCTCGCGAGCATGCGGCGATAGCCCGAGCGAAGCTTGGAGAACCAGCGGTCG
>DASYGA010000271.1:0-3969 GCA_036000265.1 Steroidobacteraceae bacterium
GATCGCTTTCTCATGCTCTACATCCGCACGGCGGACAGGCTGCAGCGCACCTCCACGTGGCGGGACAACCTGGAAGGCGGCCTCGAATACCTCGAGCAGGTTATCTGTCAGGACACCCTCGGCATCGGTGCGGAGCTCGAGGCCGACATGGCTCGCGTGATCGGCGGCTACCAGTGCGAATGGCGGCAGGCCATCGAGGATCCGGTCACCCGCCACCGATTCCGCCACTTCGTCAACAGCGACGCGGCCGACGGCAACGTGGTGTTCGTGAGCGAGCGTTCGCAGGCCCGGCCCGCGACGGCCGCGGAGCGCCGTCGCCTGCAGGATGCCGCTGGATGAGCACCTGGAGCGCGGTCTGTGCTCTCGAGGACATCCTGCCGGAGTCCGGCGTCTGCGCGCTCGTCGCCGGGCGTCAGATCGCCGTATTCCGTTCCGGCGGGTCGCTGTACGCGCTGGACAACATCGACCCGGCCAGTGGTGCGAGCGTGCTGTCACGCGGTATTGTCGGGGATGTGAGCGGCGAGAGGGTCGTGGCCTCGCCGCTTTACAAGCACCACTACAGCCTGCAGACCGGACGGTGCCTCGAGGATCCGGGCGGGTCCGTGAACGTCTATCCCGTCCGGGCGATGGACGGGCGCGTCTGGGTCGGCGTCGAGCACCACAGCGTCGGGCGTCGCGAAAGGCGCCGGCTGGTTGTCGTCGGCAACGGCATGGCCGGGATGAGGACGGTGGAGGAGTTGCTCCAGCTCGACCCCGAGGCCTGTGACATCACCGTATTCGGCGCGGAGCCTCACGGCAACTACAATCGCATCCTGCTCTCGCCCGTGCTGGCCGGCGAGCAGCGCCCCGAAGACATCATCCTCCACGGTCCGGAGTGGTATGCCGAGCATCGGGTCACGCTGCACAGCGATGACCCGGTGGTGGAGATCGACCGGCGCCGGCGCATGGTCCGGTCGGCGAAGGGTGTGGAGGCGGGGTACGACCGGCTGCTCCTTGCGACCGGCTCCACCCCCATCATTCTCCCCATCCCGGGCAAGGGGTTCCCCGGCGTTGTGACGTTCCGCGACCTCGCGGACGTCGAATCGATGCTGCGCGCCGCGAGGCGTTATCACAAGGCCGCGGTGATCGGCGGCGGGCTGCTGGGACTCGAGGCTGCAAACGGGCTGCTGAAGCGAGGCATGGACGTCACCATCGTCCATTTGCTCGCCACACTGATGGAGCGCCAGCTCGACGCTCCCGCAGCGGCGCTGCTCCGGGCATCTCTGGAATCCCGCGGCCTGAAGTTTCGCATGCCGGCGAAGACCGTCGCCGTGCTGGGTGAGAACCGCGCCACCGGGTTGCGCTTCGAGGACGGCAGCGCGCTCGAGGCCGACCTCATCGTAATGGCGGCGGGCATCCGCCCCAACATCGAGCTGGCCAGCCGCGCGGGCCTGCGATGCGAGCGCGGCGTGCTGGTCGACGACACCCTGCAGACGTTCGATCCCAGCATCTATGCCGTCGGCGAGTGTGTTCAGCACCGCAACACGGTGTTCGGACTCGTGGCTCCGCTCTGGGAGCAGGCGCGGGTCTGCGCCGCCCACCTGGCCGAAGTCGGTGTGCGCCGCTATCGTGGCTCGCTCACCGCCACGCAGCTGAAGGTCACCGGGATCGAAGTATATTCGGCGGGCGACCTGTCCGAGTCCGAAGGTTGCGAGTCGCTGGTGATGCGCGATCATCGGCGCGGCATCTACAAGCGACTCGTGGTCCGCAACGATCGCCTGCAGGGAGCGGTGCTCTATGGCGATGCGAGCCTCGGCGCGTGGTACTTCGAGCTCATCGTGAGCGGCGCCGATATCAGCCGGTTTCGTGAGCAGCTTCTCTTCGGCCCCAACGGCGCTGCGGGCGCCGGCGCGGCGCTCGCCGGGTAGATATCCCGTGCCAGGAGCCATTGCTGGCGGCAGCCTCCCCGGCTCTCCCGCTGCCGTGCGAACAACCTGTCCCTACTGCGGGGTTGGCTGCGGTGTCGTCGCGCGCCAGAGGGCAGACGGCACCCTCGAGATCACCGGCGATCCGCATCACCCCGCCAACCGGGGCAGCCTCTGCTCCAAGGGCGCAGCGCTGGCCGAGACATTCAGCGCTGACGGGCGCCTGCTGCACCCGCTCATTCGCACGCGCCGCGGCTGGCCTCGATCGGGGAGGGGCCTTTCTTTCGCCGCAAGCCCGCCGGGCACACTGACGCGCTCCGCCTGGGACGAGGCGCTCACCCGCGTGGCACAGGGATTCGAGGCTGCCATCCGGGAGCATGGTCCCGACTCCGTCGCATTCTACGTCTCCGGCCAGCTTCTCACCGAGGACTACTACGTCGCCAACAAGCTCATGAAGGGCTTCATCTGCAGTGCCAACATCGACACCAACTCCCGCCTCTGCATGGCCTCGACGGTGGCAGGCCACAAGCGGGCCTTCGGCGAGGACCTGATGCCGGGCTGCTACGAGGATCTGGAGCTCGCCGACCTGATCGTCCTCGTCGGCTCCAACACCGCCTGGTGCCATCCCATTCTGTTTCGGCGCATAGAGCAGGAGAGGCAGCGCCGTCCCGACCTCAAGGTAGCCGTCATCGACCCGCGCCGCACGCCAACGGCTGAGATGGCTGACCTGCATCTGCCCATCCGCGCTGGAACGGACGTGACGCTGTTCAACGGCTTGCTCCGGTATCTGCACCAGCACGGCGCCACCGACGAGCGCTTCGTCGCGATGCACACCGCCGGCGCAGGAGAGTCTCTCGATGCGGCGCGCGCTGCAGGCGATCCGGCATCCGTCGCCACGGTTTGTGGCGCGGCCGCAGAGCGTATCGAAGAGTTCTATCGGCTGTTCCGCTCCAGGGAGCGCGTCGTCACCCTGTTTTCTCAGGGGGTCAACCAGTCGTCCGCGGGGACTGACAAAGTCAACGGCATCATCAACTGCCATCTGCTCACCGGCCGCATCGGCCGTCCGGGCATGGGTCCGTTCTCCCTTACCGGCCAGCCGAATGCCATGGGCGGGCGGGAGGTTGGCGCCTTCGCCAACACACTGGCCGCGCATCTCGATCTCGAGGCTGCCCCGCATCGCGACGCGGTGCGGGCGTTCTGGGGCAGTCGCAGCGTCGCGTCTCGCCCCGGCCTCAAGGCGGTGGACCTCTTCGAGGCCATGCACGCCGGCCGCATCAAGGCGGTGTGGATCATGGCTACCAATCCCGTGGTGAGCCTGCCGGATGCGGATAGGACACGTGAAGCGCTGCGGCGGTGCGATCTGGTCGTTCTCTCGGACTGCGCCGCGGATACCGACACTGCCGCGCTCGCTCACGTGCTGCTGCCCGCCGCCACTTGGGGGGAGAAGGACGGCACAGTCACCAATTCCGAGCGCCGCATCTCGCGCCAGCGCGCCTTCCTGACCCCGCCCGGCGAAGCCCGCCCCGACTGGTGGATCATCTGCGAGGTCGCCAGGCGTATGGGCTTTTCCGGGGAGTTCGCTTACGAGTCACCTCACCAGATTTTCGACGAGCACGCGCGCCTTTCGGCTGCGGCCGCTCGCATCGGGGTGTCCGCGGATCCGTGCTGCGGCGACGCCGGCCCTCGCCTCTTCGACATCGGCGGCCTCGCGAGCCTCGGCGCCGCCCGGTACGATCGGCTCGAGCCGACCCAATGGCCTTCTCGCTCGAGACGGCACTCGGAAAGTGACTCGAGGAGCGGCGAGTCGGCGCGACTCTTCCAGAACGGCCGCTTCGCTCACCCAGACGGCAAGGCGCGCCTCGTGCCCGTGCATCAGCGGGCGCCTGCCAACCCGACGGATGAAGCGCATCCCTTCATCCTGAATACGGGTCGAATCCGCGACCAATGGCACACCATGACGAGGACGGGCCGCGCACCGCGGCTCACGGAGCACCTGCCCGAGCCCTTCGTCGACCTACACCCCCTGGACGCTCTTTCCGCGGCCGTGCGCGCGGGCGAGCTCGCG
>DASYGA010000332.1:0-4294 GCA_036000265.1 Steroidobacteraceae bacterium
CGCGGCCTTGCGCGAGCTGCGGCCGGACATCGTGTTGTCCGATTTCTCCCTGCCGCAATTCGACGGCATGTCGGCACTCGCCATCGCCGGGGCCGAAGTTCCCGAGACTCCTTTCATCTTCGTCTCCGGCACCATTGGCGAGGAGCGGGCGATCGAGGCGCTGCGGCACGGCGCCGTCGACTACGTCCTGAAAAGCAATCTCGCGCGGCTGGCGCCGGTGGTCAAGCGCGCGCTGGCCGAGGCGGTCTCGCAGCGTGCGCGGCACCAGGCGGAGGAGCGCGTGGCGCGCCTCAGCCGCGTTCTGCAGATGCTCTCCGGGATCAACGCCGCGGTGGTACGGGTCCGGGAGCGTGCCAAGCTGCTCGAGGAGGCCTGTCGGATCGCGCATACCGTGGGTAACTACATCTGCGCCCTCGTGGTGCTGATCGACCCGCATACACGAGTCGCCAGCTGCGCGGCGTGGGCTGGCGCCGGCGGCGATAATCAGGGGAGACTCAGTTTCCGGGTGGATGACAGCGGCAGGACCGAAACTGGCGACAGCATCACCGGGAAGGCGCTGCGGACCGGCGAGGTCACTATCTGCGATGACGTCACCCAGAACGCGGGTCCCTTGCGCTTCGCCGATACACTGGATGCGCTGGGCATCCGCTCCGTCGCCTCGATCCCGCTCCTCATCGATGACACTCCGGTCGGGACATTCACCGTGGGAGGCGGGGAGACGGGAATATTCGGCGAGGAAGAGATGCGGATGCTGCAGGAGGTCGCCGCCAACCTCTCGTTCGCGCTGCAATATCTGTACAAGGAGGACGCGGTCCGCTTCCTCTCCTACTTCGATCCGCTGACCGGGCTCGCCAAGCGCTCATTGTTCTGCGAGCGCCTGGCGCGGGCTCTCGGCCGCCACGCCGGGCAGGCGCGGGAGGTCGTGCTGGTCGCCTTCGATGTGGAGCGCCTCGGCGCGATCAACGACTCGCTCGGGCGGCACATCGGGGATCGGGTGGTGCAGTTCGTGGCCGATGCTCTCAGGCGCAATTTCGGCGGCAGCGAATGGCTCGCGCACCTCGAGGGCGGCAACTTCGCAGCCGTGGTGCTGGATTGCGCCTCCTACGAGGAGGCCGTGCGACTGATCCATGATCGCATCACCGCCGCTTTCGGCAAGCCGCTCGCACTCGCCGGACATGACATCCCGGTCACCGTCAGGGCGGGGCTCGCGCGCTACCCGGAGAACGGTGTCGATGCGCAGGCACTGCTGCAGAACGCCGAAGCGGCGCTGCACAAGGCCCGCAACACCGGTGAGCGCTTTCTGCGTTATCGGCGGGAGCTGAGCTCCGAGGTGGCCGATCGCCTCGCGCTCGAGCGGCGCCTGCGTGTGGCGCTCGAAGGCGATCAGTTCATGCTGCACTATCAGCCCAAGGTCAGCATCGCGACCGGAGAGCTGGTGGGCGCGGAGGGCCTGTTGCGCTGGAATGACCCGCAGAGCGGCATCGTCGCACCGGCGGTATTCCTGCCGGTGCTCGAAGCGACCGGTCTCATCGTGGATGTCGGTGAGTGGGTGGTGCAGCAGGCGGCGCGCGACCTGGCGCGCTGGACCCGCCTGGGGTTGAAGCCGATCCGGCTGGCGGTCAACGTGTCGCCGCTGCAGCTGCGCGACCCCGAATTCTCGGCGAAGTTCTTTGCCGCGGCGGGGAGCAGCCTCGGAGGCGCGGGCGGCATCGACATCGAGATCACCGAAGGCGCGCTGCTGGATGATACGGTGTTCCTGGGCCGCACACTGCAGGTCATGCGCGACGAGGGCGTCCAGGTCGCCATCGATGACTTCGGGACGGGCTACTCGTCGCTGAGCCGCCTCGCGGACCTGCCGGTCGACACGCTGAAGATCGACCGCTCCTTCATCAGCCGGCTGGCAGGCGACAAGACAGTGCAGGCGGTGGTGTCCACCATCGTTTCTCTGGCGCGGGCGTTCGATCTGAGCACCGTGGCGGAGGGCGTCGAGCGTGAGGAGGAGTTGGCGCTGCTCGGGGAATTGAAGTGTGAGCAGTCGCAGGGCTATCTGCACAGCCCCCCGTTGCCGATGGAGGCATTCGAGGCGCTGCTCGCGCGCGCCTCCGGAGAGCGCGTTCCCTAGCTCGGCGCCCCCGGGCTCGGTTCCAACAGCTTCAACTGCAGGCGGTCGGACCTGCAGAAGCTCTCCAGCACCGCCTGCGGTGCTCCGGCATGGTCCTTCAGCACGGCACGGATCCTGAGGAGCGGTGTCCCCAGCGGCACTTGCAGCGCCTGTGCGGCATCGGCATCGGCTGGAACTACTCCAACCGTGCAGCGGACGGCGCCGGTGAGCACTTCCAGCCGCTCGAGTATCCCTATCAGGGACGATCGCTGCGGAATCGGTTGACGCAGACGCCGGCCGACGGGCTCGCGAAGGTAGGTGGAGGTGACCGATACGGGCTCGCCCTTGCTGCCGCGCAACCGCTTCAGGAGGTATGCCGCGGAGCCGATTTCCGGTGCCATGGCGCGCAGCGGCGCGGGGACGGGCGCCGGCTCCAGCCGCAGGGTCGCCGCGGGGGTGCGGGAGGCCAATGCGGCCAGCGTCTCGGGCAGGCGATGCAGCTCCAGGCACAGGCGTGGGTGAGCCTTTTGCGGGCGGGCGTAGGTTCCGAGACCGCGCTTGCGGACGATACTTCCTTCACGCTCCAACCGGTCCAGGGCGCGGCGCACCGTGGTGCGGGAGATCCCATGGCGGGCGCAGAGCGCAGGCTCGCTCGGCAACAGACTTTCCGGCGCGAGGGTTCCATCCTGCAGTGCGGCCGAGAGCAACTCGTACAGCCTGTAGTATCGGGCGACACCTTGGTCCGTCCGCCGGCTCGCGAGCTTGGCATCTGCTATCGGGGGAGCCATTTTGCGTCGCGGGCGGGATACCGAGGGCATGGGATGGATCAGTTCCGCTTCTTTGCGTGATGTCCCTTGGATTTGCCGATCGCCATTTCGGTGTGAGCCTCATAGCGGTCCGGCCGATACAAACAGTCGAGGTATGCCAGGGTGTGGTGCCGCGGATCGCGGGCGAGTGTGCGCACGTTGAAGAGGGGCGCGCCAACGGTCAGTCCGAGACTGTCGGCCGCGAGCGGGTCGGCCTCGAGCGCCGCGAACTCCCGCTCCAGACTCACGCCGCGCTGACTCAGAGCGGCGAGCACGGTGAGGATGGCGCCGTGGTCCACATCGGGCCGCTGCCGAGTGAGCTCCTTGCCGGTCTCCTCGGGTACATAGGCTGTCTCGAGCGCCATCGGCTCGCCCTGGACGCAGCGTATCTGGCGCACGAGCAGGGCGGTCGCACCAAACCCGGACCCCTCGCCGAGCAGGAATGCGGGCGTGGAAATCTGCTGCAAGGCGATGGTCCGGCAGGTGACGCCCGGGGGTGGATTCATCAAGGGATCGAGCAGGGCGGACAGATCCTTGGAAGCGGCGGATCCCCGTCCTTGATCGCGAGCGAAGGTGCCGCTGCCCCTTCGGCGCTCGATGCGACCCTCCGCTTGGAGCTGCTGCAGGGCCCGGCGCACTGTGGATCGCGAGACGCCGTACTCCATCGCGAGCCGCGGCTCGCTGGGGAAGGTCGCGGGCGCCGCAAACCGCCCCTCGGCCAGCGCCTGCGACAACACCCTGTAGAGCCGCAGATAGCGGGACACCCCTGCACCGGACTTGGGTGTGGTTGTCATGAGACGCTCTGCCGGTATGTATACGCCTTCTGCTTGGGCGTGACCGGAATATCGGTAGGGGTACAGGGAGCGGGACAGGGTGTTCCGCGGACGGGACGGGAGACGGGACGGGAGCGGAGGGAGGGATCGGAGCCGCCGGAGAGCGCCTTCCGCTCGAATCTTCGGCGGCGGGCTGCGGCCCGGAAGGCGGGTTGACACTGCCGGCGCGGCCCAAGGACAATGCGCCCCCCTCCGGGCAAGCCGGCGGCCCTCGGCCCCAAAAGGATAGGCGTCCGGCGGCGAAGAACAGTGGAAAGGTAGCTCAGCTGGTTAGAGCACGGCACTCATAATGCCGGGGTCGAGGGTTCGAGTCCCTCCCTTTCCACCAGTTTGCCAGCAGCGCGCGGGGATCAGGTAGAGGGCGTTTCGCCGAAAATTCGGGCGAAACTGCCCCCCCTCTACCCAGGCGATTCCTTCTCGACGAAACGACCGGGCAAAAGACCACCAGATCATGAGATGACCCAGCCGTTGCCGGCCTTCCACCGCTGCGCGATTTTTTCTCCGCTGGCAAGTGATCGGAACGCCGGCATTGCGAAGGTCTTAATATCCTCGAT
>DASYGA010000341.1:0-24521 GCA_036000265.1 Steroidobacteraceae bacterium
CGCGCCTCGTGGACCGAGCGCCACGACCGTGAGCTGCTCCTCTTTGGGCGCAGGCACGAAGAGAAGCTTGCGAGCGGCATCCCAGATCAGCCCGTCCGAGCCGAAGCCGGTCTTCAGGCTTGCCACTTCCCTGCCGGTGGAGGCGCGCAGGATCTTGGTGACTCCATTGCCGCAGACGCTCGCGATCCATCCGTCAGCTGCGTCATACGCCAGGCCGGAAGGATCCTCGCATCCTTTCATGACATAGCGATGCAGGACTTTGCCGGCATCGAGGTCGAGAACCGCGACCTCATGCTGGCTCGCCACGTTGAGGAACAGCTTGCCGTCACCCGACGGCGCGGCGAATTCGAGCTCACCGCCGACGCGGATGGTCCGCACCAGCGTCGCCTTGGAAGCGTCCACCAGCGACACGGTGCCGCCTCGGTGGTTCATCACGGCAACGAGCTTCGTGCTGGGGTCGTATACGGCTGCATCGGGCGTGTTGCCCACCTTGACCGTGCCTACCACCCTATTGGTGCTCGCCTGGAAGATCGTCACGGTATTCGCATCGCCGTTGGTGACGAGCACCCGACCGGTGTCGCCTACTGGCAGAGCGATGTGCACGCCTTCTCCCTTGACCGCGACCGGCGTGATCTTGTGGGTCCTCAGGTCCATGGAGAGCACGCCGCTATCGCGGGCGAGATAGAGACGGTCCACCGACGGATCGATGGTCGTGTAATCCCAGCCGCCGCTCGGACCAGCGATGCGGTCTACCACCGAATAGTGGGTGCTTGCTGTCGGGGTAGCGGCATGTACCGCCGCTACGCATGCCGAGGCGATCACGCCAAGGAGGATGGGCGCACGGCGCCCGTGAATGAAACAAGAGAGTGTGCTCATCAGTTGCCTTCTTAGCTCTTGGCCGCGACGCGGCCGTCAAAATTTGAGTTGAAACTCCACGCCGTAGGTGCGTGGCGGGTCGACGGAAACGAAATTCCGCTGTGCCGGGCTGCCGGTTCCCGGCCCGAATCCGGCAGGTCCGGGCACCAGCGGCGACGGCGTCCCCTGGAAGGTGTAGTTGTTGATGACCACGGCATTCTCCAGGTTGTGCACGTAGGCGTGCACCTCGTACCGATCGCTCGGGCTACTGTACTCGAGCGTCACCCCGGTGCGGTGATAGCTCGGCTGGCGGCTGTCCGGCTGGTGGTCCGGGAAGCCCCAGTAGAAGGTCTCGACATGCGACTGCACGTAGAAGGAGAACTGGGCCTGGCTCGGCAGCAGCCAAGTGTGCTGGTACGTCAGGGTACCGGTCCACTCCGGCGCGTCGTACTCCCGGTACCCGGAGAGATCGGCGTATTGCACGACCGGGTTGCCATTGGCATCCAGCGCCGGACCGGACGGATTCGCCGGCAACGGGAACTGGAAGCTCGTGAACCGGGCGTCGAGCCACGAGATATTGAGCGACAGACGGTCATGCGCAGTCACGAGCCATTTGGTCTCGAGATCCACTCCCTTGTGCCGCGCGCTCGCGGCGTTGGTGATGAAGTCGCCGAATACGTATCCCCCGAACTGGCCGAGGAAGTACTCCAGCTCATCGACCTGATAGTTCTTGTAGTCGTAGTAGAACGCGTCCACGTTCACCTGCAGGGTATTGTGCAGGAAGCGATTCTTGCTGCCGACCTCGTAGGCCGTGATGGTCTCCGGCTGATAGACGTTATTTGGTGGGGCGGCCGCATCCAGCCCGCCTTCCTTGTACCCCGTCGACACGTTGAAGTAGACCATCGATGCGGGGGTCAGGTCGAAATCCGACCCGACACGCCAGGTCACCCGCCGCGCCGTCAGGGAGCCATTCGGGGCTGCCTGGGGACAGATGGCGCTGATCAGCTGTCCGTTTCCGTAGCAATCCACCGGTGGGGCCGGAGTGGTCCTGTCGACAACCAGCGGCACCGTCACCGGGATGCTGGCCGGGGGATTCAGCACGGTCCAGTTGTACTGGGAAATATTGCCATCGACCGTCTTCTTGTCGGTATTGGCGCGCACGCCTGCCGTCACCCGCCATCGCGGCAGGATGGGATAGGTGGCCTGACCGAAGAGCGCATACGATGGGGTGTCGATTTTTGGGAAGATCTGCTCCGAATCGACGCCCGCACCGGCTTGGTCGTAGAAATACAGATCGTTGGTCTGGTGCTCCTTGTGATAGTAGAGGCCGCCGACCCACTTGAGCCTGGAGTCGGCAACCGACTGCAGGCGCAGCTCCTGCGAGATCTCCTGGTCCGTCTCCGTCTGCAGGGATGGCGTGCCGTTCAGATAGGCGGTGTCGTCGAGGTGCAGATGATGGTACGCGCTCACCGAGATCAGGTCGGCGAAGCCGAGATTCCAGGTGAGGTGCAGCGATGTCTGCGCGCTGACGTTATTGCTCTTCGCAGTGAAGCCCGCCTCCGGGAACTGCTGCTGTGAGATGGGCAGATTGACGGCCCATGGATCCTTGCCCCAATAGTCGCCCGGCAGCTCCGCGAGCGGGACCTGGCCCTGACCCACTCCGCCCTGATGGAAGTAGTCCTGCGTGAGCAACGCCGAGAAATTGTCGCTCGGGCGCCAGAGCACGTGTACGCGCCCGGCGATGTCATCGGCATCATCGTATCCAGTCGCGAGATAGCCCTTGTGGCGCAGCGTCTGGAACGCGAAGCGTACGGCCCACGTGTCGCTGAGGGGGACATTGAGAAAGCCTGTGGTGCGGTACAGGTCGTAGCTGCCGAACTCCTGGGTGACCGAGGCGCTCACCGCATCGAGATTCGGCTTATTGGTGATCACGTCGATCGTGCCACCGGTCGAGTCTTTGCCATACAGCGTCCCCTGTGGTCCGCTCAGCACCTCGATCCGCTCTATGTCGTAGAAGAGCCCGGAGGCCGCGGCCGGCCGGCCCTGGTAGACGCCGTCGATGTGGAACGCCGTCGGCGAGTCCCCCAGGTTCGGGTCGGTGTTGCTGGTGATGCCGCGCATCGTGAAGGTGGTCGTCGAGCCGAAGCTGCCGACCTCCAGACCGGGCACCAGCCCGGTCAGCCCCTGCGCGCTGTTGACGCCGGCGCGCTGCAGCTCGGCGCCAGTGAGGGCAATCACACTGAGCGGCACTTTCTGCAGGTTCTCCGCCCGCTTCTGCGCCGTGACGATGACCTCCTGCAGGGCCGGAGCGGAGCCGGGCCCGTCCGCGCCGGAGCGGGCGCCCGCCGGGTCGGGCGGCCCCGCTGCACGCGCATCCGCTGTCGCTGCCGTGACCAGCCCGGCCATGGCGATCGCGATCGCGACGGCCTGGGAAACCTTGCTAACACCCGTATGCTTCAAATGCGTCATCCCGCCCTCACTTTCTATAGTTTATTCGCTGCAATCCACGCTCGCGCCGGGTGATCTCGTCGAAGTATCGATTAGAACTTCAACGTCACCATCGCCCCGTAAGTCCGCGGCGGGTCGAGGCCCACCGAGGGGAAATCGCCGACCACGCCGTCCCAGGCGTAGTTGTTCTCGACGGCGGCGCTCTCCAGATTCCGGACATAGACGCTGTAAGAGGCTCTGCCGCCTGCCGTCTCATAGCTGAGATTGACCGTCGACATCGTGTAGCCCGACTGCTTGCTCAGGTACTCGTGATCGACCGTCAGCCACTGGTACGACGAGATGTGAGTCTGCGCGAGCAGCGAGACCGAGGCGTCACTCGGCAGCGACCAGCTATGCATCCACGACAGCGACGCCGTGTAGTCCGGCGCATGCGCCGCTGGATAGCCGTTCAGGCTCTCGAAAACGATCGGCTGCGGCGGTCCCGGCGGCCCCTGCGGCGGCGAGCCCTGCTCCGGAAACGGGAAGGTGATGAACCGCGCGTGCAGGAAAGCGAGCGCGGCGCTGAACTGGTCATGCCGCGTCACGGCGATCTGCAGAGATGCCTCGAGACCGTATTCCTCGGCCTTGGGAGCATTGAAGATCTTGTCGCCGTAGGCGGAGCCGCCGGTGTTCGTGGGCAGCTGCTCCAGCTGGTCGACCTGGTAATTCTTGTAGTCGTAGTAGAACGCGTCGACGTTCAGCAGCGCACGCCGGTCGAAGAGGCGGTTCTTCGCACCGATCGAGTACGCCGTGAGCGTCTCGGGAAGATAGGTGTTCGGCGCTCCGCCCGCGAAGACACCGCCCTGCTTGTAGCCCGTCGACACGTTCGCGTATGCGAGAGTGTTGGGCGTCACATCCCACTCAACGCCCGCCTTCCAGTCGACGTGCGTCCAAGTCGCGTCGACAGCGGTCTGCACCGTCGCCTGCGAGGTTCCCGCCGGATGAATGAACGGCCCGACCTGAGTGTCCGAGCCGTACACCCGGTAAGTGGTGCCGATCACCGTTTTCTGGTCGTGGTTGTACCGCAGGCCGCCGGTAAGGCGAACAGTATCGGTGACCGGGAAGGTGAGCTGTCCGAATGCCGCGTAGGAGGGATTGGTGATCTTCGGGTAAGCGAACAGCAGGCTGGAGCCCTGGCCCAGATACTGGCAGTTCGGATCCGGATCGCCGTCACCGCAGGCGGTCGGGCCGACGTTGTCGTAAAACTGCTGCTGATAGGGCTGGGTCTCGTTGTGATAGTAGAGCCCCGCCACCCACTGGGCCCTGGAGTCCGGCTCCGAGGAGATCCGCAGCTCATCGGAGGGCTCCTTGTCGCGCTCGTCCTGGACGCTGTCGGCGTAATTGAAATACGCGAAATAGTTGGTCCGCAGGTAATGGAATGCGGCGATATTCGTCAGGACCAACGGGCCGAGATTCCAGTTGAGGTCCGCGTGAACCATCCAGCTGTAGTCATTGGTCCAGCCGGGCGGCGAGGCGTAGCCGACGGGATCGGCCGGATTCGCCGTCGACGCGCGCGGGTAAAGAGGCAGACTGACCTCCCACGGGTCGCTGTGTAGCGGCAGATAGACGATGCCGCGGCCGATGCCGCCCTGGTGGAAGTAGTCGGCGCCGAGGAGGAAGGAGAAATTGTCGGACGGCTGGTACAGCGCCTGGATGCGACCCGCAATGTCGTCGGCATCGTTGTAGCCGCTGTTCAGGTAACCGTTGTGCCGCTCCGACTGGAAGGCCGCACGCACGGCAAAACTGCTGCCCACGGGGGCGTTGACCACGCCGAACGTACGCACCAGGCCATAGTCACCGACCTCCACCTGACTCTCGGCGCTGGTGGCGCCCAGATCTGGTTTGTTGGTGATGACGTTGACTACGCCGGCTGCTGCGTTGCGGCCGTACAGGGTACCTTGCGGGCCCTCGAGCACCTCGATACGGTTGATGTCGTAGAAGAGCCCGGAGGCTGCCGAGGGACGGCCTTCGTAGACGCCGTCCATCTCGAAAGCCACGGAGGAGTCGCCGAGCGTGGCATCGGTGGTCGAGCTGATGCCGCGGATGGCGAAGGTCGTGTTGGCGTTGTTGTAGCTGACCTCGAGACCGGGGACCAACTGGGTGAGCCCGGTTGCGCTGGTCACGCCAGCCCGCTGCAGGGCAGTGCCGGTGATCGCGGTGATCGCCACGGCGACCTTCTCGATATCCTGCGAGCGCTTCTGCGCCGTGACCACGATCTCCTGCAGTTGCGGAACCTGCGGCGCATCGGCGCTCGACTGCGTTACAGCCGGCGCGGCGGGATCCGCTAGCGCGGTACCCGAGGCGAGAGGAAGTCCGGCAAGAACGCAGGTCAATGGTACAGCCAGAAGGCGGATGTTCTTGTCGGCTACGCTGGACAGCCTCGCGAGCCGCCGCCTTGGGCGACGTCCGATCTTCGATGAGCCCATACCCCCTCCAGTGATGTTGTTGCGATGGCGCCACGCGCGGGGTGCGAGCGGCGCTTGACGCTTGGTCACAGGGATGTTGCGCCGGCAGCGCACGGCGCAGGGAGTGCCTAATGGCGAAACTCAGTGATGCATCATCTTGAACATTGCAAGCCAACAGCCTGCCGTGGAACGACGGGAGCGTGCAGCGCCTTTGGGGGCGCGATGCGGCCGCACAATGGGTTTTGCCGCGCTGCACCTCGCATAGAGCGGTGCCATTGTCGCGCTGCGTGCAACTCTATGGTGAGCGCAACGGCTGTTCGATCGCAGGAGGCACGGCTTAGCATCGCAGCGCGGACCGCATCAGTCCAAAGGCTCAGGACGCCATGCTTCTCGCCGGTGACTCGACCTCCAGGGGATCAGCTCGCGCGGATCTCGGCAATCGCACGCTGCAGAATGGCGATGACTCGCGCGCGCTCGGCGTCGTTGGCGTGGCCGGCATCGAACAGCGCCGCCTTAAGATCGCGAAAGATCCCGGCAAGCGGATCCTCGGCGAAGGCACGCGGCTCGCCCTCGGGAACGCGGGGCGCGGCGTCCACCGCGGCGAATCGCCGGCCGATGGCGGCCAGCTCGTCGAATATCGCCGCGATCCGTGCGCGATTCTCTGCGACCTGGGTCCGCCCGCTGTCCGTCAGCGTGTACAGCTTCTTCGCACCGTCGATCTCGGCGCTCGCATGGCCGAGCTCGGCGAGATAGGTGAGCGCGGGGTACACGATTCCGGCGCTGGGGCTGTAATAGCCGGCCGAGCGGTCTTCCACGGCTTTGATGATCTCGTAGCCGTGGCGAGGCTTCTCCTCGAGCAACGCCAGGATGATGAGCTGCAGATCTGCAGCGACCAGCAGGCGCCGGCGGAAGCGGCCGCCGCCTCCACCGTGGGGGGGACCGCCGAAGCGCCTGCCGCCGCCATGATGATCGTGGCCGTGGAATCGACCGCCGGCGTGCAGCCTGTCGCGTGGGGCTCGTGGGTGGTAGTACATGAATGAATGTCTCCGCAAGATTGTCATTAAGATATATCGGTAGCCGTGATCGGCTTGCATTACTATATCATAAGATATATCTTACGCAACAGGGCAGCACACCAAAGCTCCTTTTGCACTGAACCGAACCCATCCAGCAGGCCATCATGAGCAGTAACCGACCCCATTCGATCCATCACGTAAATTTCCCCACGACCGATCCCGAGCGCACCAAGGAGTGGTACGGCAAGGTCTTCGGCATGGAGCACGTGGACGTCAGCCAGCTTTCCAACACCAAGGTCCTGCTGATGTCCCGCGGCAACTTCGAGCTGCACTTTACCCCCATCGAGGAGATGCGGCGCATGGCGCCTTTCCATTACGCGATGGAGGTCGAGGACTGGGACGGCTTTCTCGAGCATTTGAAGGCCATCGGGGTGCGCTATACCAAACCGGTTGAGCGACCGCAGAACCAGTCGAAGTTCTGCTATATCCACGATCCCGACGGCACCATGATCGAGCTGACCTATCACGGCATGCGCCAGGCCTAGGAGGGCTGACTCATGGCGAACGTCTACCGCGCGGACCAGACGGGCAGCCTGATAGCGCCTCCCGCGACGGCAGCAGGGCCCGCCGGTGCGGAAGCCGTCAAGGCGCTCCTCGTGCTGCAGAAGCAGTGCGGCGTCGATGTCGTCTCCGACGGGCAGGCTCTCCGAGCCTCTCCCTGTGCCATTTTCGCCGAGCGGGTCGCAGGCGTGCGCTCCGACGCCGAAGGGAACGCGCACGTCGCCGGACCTCTGCAGCGAATGTCTCGCCTCACCGCAGCGGAGGTCGACATCCTCAAGAGCGCTGCCACAGGGGCATTCAAGATCACTCTTCCCGCGCCCACTCTCGCCGCGATGCAGATGTTCCGCGAGGGCACCACTGACGCGCACTACCCGACGCGCCGCGATCTGGCGGTGGCGCTCGCCGCGATCCTGCGCGAGGAGATCGAGGATCTCATCGGCGATGGCGTCCCCTACATTCAATTGGACGGCCCCGCCTATGAGCTCGCCGCCGAGAGAGGCGGCGCAGCGACGCTCGGCAACGTCGATGAGATGCTGCGGCTGGACGCCGAGGCGCTGAGGGAACTGCGCAAGCCCGAGAAGATCGCTCTGGCGCTGCGATTGCCGCGAGCCCGCGACACCCGCGGCGCACTCCTTCAAACCCCGGGTCTGGCGGAACAGCGGGCGTCCATGCTGGAAGCGGCCCTGACGCGCATGCCCGCGGACCGGTTCCTGATCGAATTCCCCGCCGAGACCACGGAAGCGGATTTCGCGCCTTTGCGCGCAGTGCCCGCCGGCAAGATGGCCGTTCTCGGTCTCGTCGACCCGCTGGCTGCGAGGGCGGACGACGTCGATCCTCTGCTCGACAAGCTCGACCTCGCCGTGACCTTCATCGGCCCGGAGCGGCTCGCCCTCTCTCCCCGGCGCGGCTTCGCCGAGCCCGGCCTTTCGAGCGATGCGCAGTCATTCGAGGCGCAGCGCCGATCGCTGACGCTGACCGTGGAGGCGGCCCGGCGGTTCTGGGGGTTCGAGATTTGATGTCGAGCGACCTGCAACAGTGGGTTGCGCGAACACAAGGACTTCCCGCTTCCGGCTTCCGCTACGCTATTCCCTGAGCACAGCGCGCGCCCACCCCGGAGTCAACATGCCGTACGCCACGTCGGGACAGAGCCGGATCTACTACGAGTCGCACGGAAGCGGCGAGTCCGGAAGGCCGGACGCCCCGCCGCTGGTGCTGGTGCATGGCGCGGGCGGCAATCATGCCATCTGGTGGCAGCAGGTCGCGCACTTCCGCACCCGGCGCCGTGTCATTACCGTCGACCTGCGCGGCTTCGGCCGCTCGGATACCGTAGCCGACGGGCCTGATTCGCTCGATTTTCCGGCAGACATTCATGCCGTGCTGCAACACGCCGAGGCCGCGCCCGCGGTGCTTCTCGGCCAATCCATCGGCGCCGTAGCCGCACTGCGCTGTGCCGTGCTCCATCCCGATCGTGTCGCCGCAGTGGTCCTCGCCAACTCCGTGGGCGGCCTCAATCATCCCGAGCTGACACCGCTGGTGAAAGCGGATCGCGCCGAGGCCGAGAAGCTCGCGGTGATCGACCGCCTGCTCACCAAGCCCTTTCAGGAGCAACAGGGCGCCAAGACGTTGCTCTTCCTCCAGATCGGCACGTTCAATCAGGCGAAGATGCAGGACCTGCGCAACATGAGCGCCCCCGGTCCCACGCCGGAAGAGGTGCGGCGCGCGCACGCGAAAGTGCACTTCATCGCCGGCGAGACCGATCGCGTGCTGAGTCCCCCGACCGCCCGCAAGGCGCAAAGTCTCCTTCCGGGCTCCACCATCGACGTGGTGGCCGGCGCCCCGCATTCCATGTACTGGGAAGTCCCCGACCTCTTCAACGCATCGCTCGAGCGCTGCCTGCAGACGATCCACGGTGCCGTATGAACATTTCCCTAGCAGACGCCAGGCGCCTCATCTCGGCCGCGACCGCGCGCGCCATACAGATCGGCAAGCCCATCACCGTCGCGGTTGTCGACTCGGGCGGTTACGTGATCGCCCTGGAGCGCATGGACGGCGCCCGCCCCCTGCAGCCGAGCATCGCCACCGCCAAGGCCTACACTGCAGCCGTCATGCAGCGCCCCGCGGCCATGCTGAAAAAGTGGGAGCAAAGTCAGCCCGGCTTCTTCGCCCAGGTCGCCCGCATGGGCCATCAGCCCATCGTCGCGACCGAAGGCGGCATTCCCATCAAGAAAGGTGAGCTGCTAGGCGGCCTCGGCATCGCCGGCGGCACCGGCGACGAGGACGAGCAGCTCTGCCGCGACACCCTCGCCGAGCTCGGCTACGAGCTCGAGTTCGAGCAGTTCAACCGCCTGAAATAGTGAAAGAGGAGAACGGCCCGTAAAAGGGCTTTGCCGGGGCTTCTGGAGTCAGGGACGACGGAAGAGAGCCTACATGGATCAGTCGAGCGGCCGGGAGGCCGCGAGACCGTATTCACGGCGTCCCCCGGCAAAGACCTTTGCAAGCGAGGCTACGTGCCCGAACCCTCAAAGCAGCCTCTCAAGACCGAAGCTTGCGCAAACGCTCGATCATCTTCAACTGCGCCGCCGCCCGCGCCAACTCCGCCAGCGCCTCCGCCTGCGTGATGTGCCCCGATCGGTCCCGCAGCGCCTCTTCCGCCCGCTGCTTCGCGGCCATCGCCGCCGCCTCATCGATGTCCTTGGCCCGCAGCGCCGTATCCGCCAGCACGGTCACCTTCGAAGGCTGCACCTCGATGGCCCCGCCGCCCACGAAGAAATGGTGCTCCTGCCCATCCGGCGTCTGCACCCGCACCTCCCCCGGCTTGAGCAACGACAGCAGCGGCGCATGGCGTGGCGCCACCCCGATGTCTCCCTCGGACGCAGGTGCGAACACCATGGTCGCCGGTCCGGAGAAGATCTCCCCCTCGGCGCTGACGATGTCGACCTGGATCGTGTGCGGCTCTGCCATGGCAATTACTCTTATTGCAGCGTCTTCGCCTTCGCGACCGCCTCATCGATGGAGCCGACCATGTAGAAAGCCTGCTCCGGCAGCGCATCGTACTCGCCGCTCAGGATGCCCTTGAAGCCACGGATGGTCTCCGCCAGCGGCACGATCTTGCCGTCCTGCCCCGTGAACACCTTGGCGACGTTGAACGGCTGCGACAGGAAATTACGCACCTTGCGCGCGCGGTAAACCGTCTGCTTGTCCTCCTCCGACAGCTCATCCATGCCGAGAATGGCGATGATGTCCTGCAGCTCCTTGTAGCGCTGCAGCACGGCCTGCACGCCGCGCGCCGTGTTGTAGTGCTCCTCGCCGACCACCAGCGGATCGAGCTGCCGGCTGGTCGAGTCGAGCGGATCCACCGCCGGGTAGATTCCGAGGGAGGCGACCTGCCGGGAGAGCACCACGGTCGCATCCAGGTGCGCGAAGGTCGTCGCGGGCGACGGATCCGTCAGGTCGTCCGCGGGCACGTACACCGCCTGGATGGAGGTGATCGAGCCGGTCTTGGTGGAGGTGATGCGCTCCTGCAGCACGCCCATCTCCTCCGCGAGCGTCGGCTGATAGCCCACCGCCGATGGCATGCGGCCGAGCAGCGCCGAGACCTCCGTGCCCGCGAGCGTATAGCGATAGATGTTGTCGACGAAGAAGAGCACGTCGCGCCCCTTGCCGCCGTCCTCGCGCACCTCGTCGCGGAAGTATTCCGCCATCGTCAGGCCGGTGAGCGCCACGCGCAGGCGGTTGCCCGGCGGCTCGTTCATCTGGCCGTAGACCATCGCCACCTTCGAGTTCGACAGCGTCTTCGGGTCGATGACGCCCGACTCGATCATCTCGTGATAGAAGTCATTGCCCTCGCGGGTGCGCTCACCGACGCCCGCAAACACCGACAGGCCGCTGTACTGCTTGGCGATGTTGTTGATGAGCTCCAGCATGTTGACGGTCTTGCCGACGCCGGCGCCGCCGAACAGGCCCACCTTGCCGCCCTTGGCGAAGGGCACCAGCAGGTCGATGACTTTGATGCCGGTGACCAGCAATTCCTGGCCGCCCGCCTGCTCGTCGAACGCCGGCGGCGCGCGGTGGATGGGCAACTGAGCGGGCGACTCCACCGGCCCGCGGTTGTCCTGCGGGTGCCCGAGCACGTCCATGATGCGGCCGAGCGTGGCCTTGCCGACCGGCACGGTAATCGGCGCGCCCGTCGCGACGACGGACAGGCCGCGCCGCAGCCCCTCCGAGGACCCCATCGCGATCGCGCGCACGATGCCATCCCCGAGCTCCTGCTGCACTTCGAGCGTCAGGTCGATATCCTTCAGCTTCAGCGCCTCGTAGACGAGCGGAATCGCGTTGCGCGGGAACTCGACGTCGATGACGGCGCCGATGATCTGGGTGATGGTGCCTTCGCCCGTATTAGCCATGTGTGTGTCTCTGTGTCTCAAACCGCGGCCGCGCCACCCACGATCTCCGACAGCTCCTTGGTGATCGCGGCCTGGCGGGCCTTGTTGTAGATGAGTTGCAGCTCGTTGATGAGCTTGCCGGCGTTGTCGGAGGCGGCTTTCATGGCCACCATCCGCGCCGCCATTTCGGAGGCGACGTTCTCGACCGCCGCGCGGTACACCTGTGACTCGACGTAGCGCATCAGCAATCCGTCGAGGATCCGCGCCGCTTCCGGCTCGTAGATGTAATCCCAGTGCTCCTGCAGCCCCTCGGTGTCCATGGCCTCGATGGGCAGCAACTGCTCCACCACCGGCTTCTGTGTCATGGTGTTGACGAACTGCGCGTTCACCAGGAAAAGCCGGTCGACCTTGCCCTCCCGGTAGGCGTCCAGCATCACTTTGACGGTCCCGATGAGGTCTTTCACGTGCGGCTGGTCGCCCAGGTGCGAGACGTTGGCGAGGACGGGCAGGCCGAGACGGCGGAAGAATGCGAGTCCCTTGGCGCCGATCAGGCAGAGGTTGACCGCCGCCCCCTTTCCCTGCCATTCACGTATCAGATAGAGCGTCTGCTTGAAGACGTTGGCATTCAGCGCGCCGGCAAGCCCGCGGTCGGTGGAGACCACGATGATGCCGACGCTCTTGACCTCCTCCCGCGGCTGCAGGAAGGGGTGGCGGTAGTCGGGGTTGGCCTCGGTGAGGTGGCCGATCACCATGCGCATTTTTTCGGCATAGGGGCGCGCCAGGCGCATGCGGTCCTGCGCGCGGCGCATCTTGCTCGTGGCCACCATCTGCATGGCCTTGGTGATCTTCTGAGTGTTCTTCACACTCGCGATCTTGGAGCGGATTTCCTTGGTGCCTGGCATGTTACGAGTTCGCCGTTCGGAGCGTCGAGCCACAAGCGCTTTCCGGGAACGCCCTAGATCCGTCCCTGGAGGCTAGCGCAAAAACGTCCGTGTTTTTGAGCTTCCCGGAAAGCGCTTGTGTCCCGGCGCTCCTCATTTTCGTTAGTACGTTCCGGTCTTGATGAAGTCCTCGACGCACTTCTTCAGCTCCGCCTCGTTGTCCTTGAGCTTCGGGTCCTTGTTGATGCGGTCGAGCATCGGCTGATAGCTGGTGTGGGCGAAGGCCTGGAGCGCCGCCTCGAAGGCGACGACTTTTTTCAGCTCGACCTTGTCCATGTAGCCGCTGTTGGCGGCGTAAATGGAGAGCGCCATCTCCGCCACGGACATCGGCGCGTACTGCTTCTGTTTCATCACCTCGGTGACGCGCTGGCCGCGCTCGAGCTGGCGGCGGGTGGCTTCGTCGAGGTCGGAGGCGAACTGCGAGAAGGCGGCGAGCTCGCGGTACTGCGCCAGGGCGAGGCGGATGCCGCCGCCGAGCTTCTTGATGATGTCGGTCTGCGCCGCGCCACCGACGCGCGACACCGAGATGCCGGCGTTCATCGCGGGGCGAATGCCGGCGTTGAAGAGGTCGGTCTCGAGGAAGATCTGGCCGTCGGTGATGGAGATGACGTTGGTCGGCACGAACGCCGTGACGTCGCCCGCCTGCGTCTCGATGATCGGCAGGCCGGTGAGCGAGCCTGTCTTGCCCTTGACTGCGCCCTTGCTCACCTGCTCGACGTACTCCTCGTTGACGCGCGCGCTGCGCTCGAGCAGGCGCGAGTGCAGGTAGAACACGTCGCCGGGGAATGCCTCGCGGCCCGGCGGACGGCGCAGCAGCAGCGAGATCTGCCGGTAGGCAACCGCCTGCTTGGAGAGGTCGTCGTATACGATCAGCGCGTCTTCGCCGTTTTCCATGAAGAACTCGCCCATCGTGCAGCCGGAGTAGGCCGAGATGTACTGCATGGCGGCGGGGGTGGAGGCGGAGGCGGCGACGATGATGGTGTGCTTGAGGGCATCGTGCTCCTCGAGCTTGCGCACGACATTGGCGATGGTCGACTGCTTCTGACCGATCGCGACGTAGACGCACTTCACCCCGGAGGACTTCTGGTTGATGATCGTGTCGACCGCGAGCGCGGTCTTGCCGGTCTGGCGGTCGCCGATGATGAGCTCGCGCTGGCCGCGACCGATCGGCACCATCGAGTCGATCGCCTTGTAGCCGGTCTGCACCGGCTGGCTGACCGATTTGCGGTAGATGACGCCAGGGGCCACGCGCTCGATGGGCGCCGTGCGCGTGGCGTTGATCGGACCCTTGCCATCGATCGGCCGGCCAAGCGCATCGACCACGCGGCCGAGGAGCTCGCGGCCCACGGGCACCTCGAGGATGCGGCTGGTGGTCTTGACCTGATCGCCCTCGCGCAGGTGCTTGTAGTCGCCGAGCACCACCGCCCCGACGGAATCCTGCTCGAGGTTCAGCGCCAGGCCGAAGGTGTTGCCCGGGAACTCCAGCATCTCGCCGTAACGCGCGTCGGCCAGGCCGTGGATGCGCGTGATGCCGTCGGTGACCGAAACGATCGTGCCGACGTTGCGTGCCTCCGTGACGGACTTGAAGCCCTCGATCCGCTGCTTGATGAGATCGCTGATTTCACTTGCCTTGATGGCCATTGGTATTTCCCCGGAAGAAAGCTTTAGGCGGTCAGGTCGTAAGCGATGCGCTCGAGCCGGCCGCGGATCGAGCCGTCGATCACCAGATCCCCGGCCCGCAATACGGCGCCGCCGATGAGCGCCGGATCCGTAGCACATTGCAGGCGCACCGAGCGGCCGAGCCGCCGCTCGAGGGCCGCAACGAGCTGGCCGCGCTGGGAGTCATCGAGCGGCGCAGCGGAGGTCACCGTCACATCGACGACGCCCTCGGCCTCACCCTTGAGCTCATCGAAGCGCGCGGAGATCTCCGGCAACAGCGCGAGGCGCCGATTATCGGCGAGCGTGCGCGCGAAGTTGCGGCCTTGCTCGTCGAGCTGCGGACCCGCGATGCCGATGAGGAGCCCGGCCAGCTCCTCGGGTGTCACCCGCGGATTGCCGAGCAGCGCCTCGACCCTGGCGTCACTGACGACGGCGGCAGCGGTCCGCAGGGCAGCCGACCAGGGGCCGAGCCGCCCCCGCTCGCGCGCCTCCTCGAAGGCCGCCTTCGCGTAAGGCCGGGCAATGGTGCTCTTATCCGCCATCCGTCTTAGCTCCGTCAGATCTGCGCCGCAAGCTTGCTGATGAGATCCTGGTGGGCGCTCGGGTCGATCTCGCGCTCGAGGAGCTTGGAAGCCGCCGCGACCACGATCTCGCCGACCTCGCGCCGCAGGCTCTCGCGCGCCCGTGATGCCTCCAGGCCGATCTGCTGCTGCGCCGACGCCACGAGGCGCTGGCCCTCCTGGCTGGCGCTGACCCGGGCCTGCTCCACGATGTCGTTCGCGCGGTGCTGCGCCTGGTCGATGATCTGCCCGGCGCGCTCGCGCGCCTCGCGCAGGATCGCCTCGGCGCCCTGACGCGCCTGCTGCAGCTCCTGCTCGCCGCGATCGGCGGCCGCAAGCCCCTGCGCGATCTTCTTCTGCCGTTCCTCCACCGCGCGCATGAGCGGCGGCCAAAGGTAATGCATCGTCGCCCACACGAGCAGGGCAAAGACGATCATCTGGATGATGAGCGTCAGGTTGATGTTCACTCTGGTCTCCCGTTGCGAGTGCTTCTAGTGCAGCGTGCGCACCCGAATCCCGGTCTGGAGGCGCCTCAGTGTCCCGTGGCCGCTCGGAGGGCGGTCAGGAACGGATTGGCGAACATGAAGAACAGCGCGAACCCAATGCCGATCATCGAGACCGCATCGAGCAGTCCGGCGACGATGAACATTCTGACGAGCAGCGCGGGCGCGAGCTCCGGCTGGCGCGCCATGCCTTCGAGGAAGCGGCCCCCGAGGATGCCGAAGCCGATGGCCGTGCCGAGCGCGCCCATGCCGAAGATGAGCCCGACGGCGATTGCGGTCATGGCCTGAACTTGTGCGATACCTTCCACTTTGAGCCTCCGGATGAAAACGTAACTCTCGACGTTGGTGGTGCCAGTTGTCCGACTAATGGTGCTCGTACGCCTGCGAGAGATAGACGACGGTCAGCATCATGAAGATGAACGCCTGCAGCAGCCCGATGACCAGGTCGAAGCCGGTCCACAGGAGCCCCAGGATGAACTGCAGGATGATCATGGCCCAGCCGCCTACGCTGGTGAGCGCGTGATAGCCGCTGGTCAGGGTGAGCAGCGCGATCAGGACGAACACCATCTCGCCGGCGTAGAGGTTGCCGTACAGGCGCAGCGCCAGCGAGATCGGCCGGGCGAAGAACATCACCGACTCGAGCAGCAGATTGATCGGCACGAACAGCGCCTGCAGCAGCAGGTTCTTGCTGGCAAAGGGGTGCAGGGTGAACTCGCCGATGAAGCCGCCGAGCCCCTTCATGGCGATGCTGTAGTAGATGATGAGCACGAACACGGTCAGCGAGAGGCCGAACACGATGTTGAGATCCGTGCTCGGCACGTCCTTGAGATGCGCGAGACCCACGCTGTGCGCCGCATCCGGCAGCAGATCCACCGGGATCAGATCCATGAAATTGAACAGGAACACCCAGCAGAAGATGGTGAGCGCGAGCGGCGCGATCAGCCTGCTGGTGCCCTGGAAGGTATCCTTCACCTGGGAGTCGACGATTTGCAGCAGCCATTCGATCGTGCATTGGAACTTGCCCGGCACGCCGGTCGTCGCGCGCCGCGCCGCGAAGAAAACGAGGCCGAAGAAGATGAGCCCGAGCACGACCGAGAAGAAGACGCTGTCGAAGTTCACCACCTGGAAATCGATCAGGCCCAACGGCTGCCTGTTGGTGAGGAAGGTGATGTGATGGACGATGTACTCCGTGAGATTCGGAGTGTCGGCGGCGAAGAGCGGCGGCAGCATCATGATGATGTTCCTTGATTCTCCGTCAGGCCCGCGCCCGGCGCGTGGCGGCCAGCGCCGGCAGCGCCATGCGCGCCAGCACGATCCAGTAGACCACGAAGGTCGCCATGTAGGCGCCGAACATCGGCAGCGGCGCGGCGCCCGTCAGCTTCAGCACCAGGATGAACGAGACGATCGCAAGCGCCACTTTCACGATTTCACCGGCGTAGAACGTGCCGAGGATCCGTGCGGGGCTGTAACCGCCCTTGCCGCCGAAAGCCATCAGCGCCATTCCAAGGCTCGCGAGGGTACCGATGGCACCGCCGAGCGCGGCGGAGAGCGCCACGTGCGCGCCGCCGAGCGCAAAGCCGAGGAGCGCCGCGGCCGCGGTCACCGCCGCCTGTCCGCGCACGACTCCGAAGGCCAGCCGCTTCGCAGCCGGCAGATCGATGACGATTGCCACCCTCTCAACCCCGACAACTGTTGACGACACGCCCGCACCCCTGCCCTCACGCTCGAGCGTGTCACTCAGTAACGTGGGGTTCGATCGAGGACGCGCGAGCGTCCCGGAAACTGCAGCACCGGTCTGCAGGTTTTGCCTTGCCCCACAGGTACTTGCGTCTACCTGGCGGGCAAAGTCGCGGAATTATAGTGATCCGGCCGGGAAAAGGCTATACACCCGGGTGGGCGCGAATCCTAAGTAATGTGAGCAAGGATCCCGTCGAGCTCGTCCAGGCTGTTATAGCTCACCACCAGCTTCCCCTTGCCGCCCTGCGCGTGTTGAATGAGCACCTTCGCCCCGAGCTTGTCCGCCAGGTCCTGCTCCAGCCGGCGGACGTCCGGATCGCCGGCGCCGGTCTTATCGCCCGCTGCCGCGCCCTCGCTCTCTTTGCCGTGCTGCTGCATGCGCCGCACCAGCGCCTCGGTGTCGCGCACGGAGAGGCTCTTTCTGGCCACGATCAGCGCCACTTCCGCCTGCTGGCGGCGGCCGGCGAGCGCAAGCAGCGCCCGCGCGTGGCCCATCTCCAGCTCGCGCCGCTCGAGCAGCGCACCGACCTCAGGGGCGAGCTCCAGCAGGCGCAGCAGATTGCTGACGGCGGCGCGCGAGCGGCCCACGGCCTCGGCCGCCTGGGCATGGGTGAGCTCGAACTCGGTGATCAACCGCTCGAGCGCGCGCGCCTCTTCCAGCGGATTGAGGCTCTCGCGCTGGATGTTCTCGATCAGCGCGACGGCGATCGCCGCTTCGTCGGGGATGCGGCGAATGACCGCAGGAATATGGGTGAGGCCGGCGATCTGCGCGGCACGCCAGCGGCGCTCACCGGCGATGATCTCGTAGCGCTGCGACTCTCCGGCAGCGGCCGCGGCGACCGGGCGCACGACGATCGGCTGGACCACACCCTGCGCCCTGATCGAGGCGGCCAGCTCCTCCAGGGTTTCCGGACGCATGTCGATGCGCGGCTGATACCGCCCGCGCTGCAGCACATCGAGCGGCAGGCGCGCGAGTTCCTCACCCGGCGGCGCCTCAGCCCCGGCGGCCTGCGGCTGGCCAGCAGGCGGCGCCGGGCGCGGCGGGCTCATCTGGCCAAGAAGGTCCGCCAGGCCGCGGCCGAGGGTCGGCTTCTTCTGGATCAAGATGCGCCGCCTCCGGCCGCCACATCGCTCACCTGTGTCGGGTCGGCCGGATCTTCGGCGCTGTGCTCGGCCCCGACTGCACCTGCGGCGGGCGCGCCGCCAGTTGCGGCAGCAGGCGCGCTGTCGCCTGCCCCCGAGGCCGCGCGCGTGGGCTGCCGGGCCTCTTCCTCCCGCCGGATCATCTCCCCCGCGAGCGCAAGGTAGGCGAGCGCACCGCGCGACTCCTTGTCGTGAAACAACACCGGGCGGCCGAACGACGGCGCCTCCGCGAGGCGGATGTTGCGCGGGATCACGGTGCGAAAGACCTTGTCGCCGAAGTGCATGAGCAGCTGGGCGCTGACCTCGTTGGCGAGGTTGTTTCGCGGATCGAACATGGTGCGCAGGATACCCTCGATCTCGAGCGGCGGGTTGACGGCAACCCGGATCTGCTCGACCGTGGCGAGCAGGGCCGACAGGCCCTCGAGCGCGTAGTACTCGCATTGCATGGGAATGAGCACGCTGTCCGCAGCGACGAGCGCGTTCACGGTGAGCATGTTGAGGGCCGGCGGGCAGTCGATGAGGATCACATCGTAGTCGGCGCGCGCTGGCTCGAGCGCGCGCCGCAGGCGCGTCTCGCGCCCGACGGTCTGCGTCAGAAGCCGCACCTCCGCAGAAGTCAGGTCCTGATTGGCGGGCAGGAGCGCGTAGCCGCCGTGCTCGACGCCGCACAGCGCCGCAGCGAGCTCTGCCTCCCCAAGCAGCACCTCGAGCGTCCCACGCGCAAGCTGGGACTTGTCGACGCCGCTGCCCATGGTCGCGTTGCCCTGCGGGTCGAGGTCCATGAGCAGGACGCGGCGGCGGGTGGCCGCGAGCGAGGCGGCAAGATTGACCGCGGTGGTGGTCTTGCCGACACCGCCTTTCTGGTTCGCGACCGCGATCACGCGCTTCATGCGCCCAGTGTACATGCCCGTTTCCCGGGGAGCTTCCTCTCGCGTACGCGGGTCTCAGAGGGGCCCTGCCGCCACTGCACGGCGAGTGGCACGGCTCTAACAGGTATTCATGCGACCTTGCGCCGGGCTCCCTGCGCCAGCCGCTCCCGGGCCATTTGATCGGCGACGGCGCTCGTCGGCCGCTCGTCGCGGCGGGCACGCTCGAAAATCTCCGTGAGCCGCGCGGGAATGCGGTCGATCTCCATCTTTACCTGCGCCCAGCCGGCGCCGCCCCGATATTCGTGCGCGACGCTGATGATGCCGCCGGCATTGATCACATAATCGGGAGCGTAGAGGATCCCAGCCCGCATCAGCGCCTCACCATCTTCATCGCGGGCGAGCTGGTTGTTCGCAGCGCCGGCGACCACCCGCGCGCGTAATCCCGGGATCGAGCGCGAATCGAGTATCGCGCCCAGGGCGCACGGCGCGAGCACGTCCACATCCTGCGCGAGAATCGATGCCGCCGGCACTTCCACCGCTCCGAGCTCCTCGCACACCCGCCGAGCCGCGCCAGGCCGCGAGTCCGCGACGATGAGCGCTGCGCCCTCCGCGGCAAGCAGCCGGCAGAGTGGATAGCCGACGCCCCCCAACCCCTGGACGGCGATCTTCAGCCCCTCGAGGCTGCCGCGACCGAGCCGGAACTGCACGGCTGCCTTGATGCCGAGAAAGACGCCGAGCGCAGTCTTGGGGCCCGGGTCGCCGCCAACGGACAGGGCGGTATCCGTGACCCGCCCCGCGTTACGCGCCAGCCCACTCACGAACGGTGTCATGCCGGCGACCTGCTCCATGTCCGCGGTGGTGGTCCCGACGTCCTCGGCGGTGATGTAGCGGCCGCCGAGGGAATCGACGAGGCGTCCGAACGCTTCCATCCGCTGCCGGGTCTTTTCCCGCGAATCACCGATGATCACGGCCTTGCCGCCGCCGAAGGGCAGGTCCGCCATGGCGTTCTTGTAGCTCATGCCGCGCGACAGGCGCAGTGCGTCGGCGACCGCATCGGCGAACGCCGGATACGGCCACATCCGGCAACCGCCGGCCGCCGGACCCAAGGCCGTGGAATGAATGGCGATGATGGCGTGCAGCCCCGAGGCCGCATCGCAGCCGAACGTCACCTGCTCGTGGGCATCGAAATCCCGCATCTGGAAGAGGTCCATCGCGCTCAGCTCCACCAACCCGTGAAGCCGCCACGATACCCGCCGGCGGCTGCACGGCGCGTCACAAAGGTTGCTGTCCGGCGCGCTCCGGTGAATCATTCATTGCACCACGGGCTTCATGGGCGAGACGGGCAATGCAGGCAGACCTTGACCGCGGCGATGCACGGATCCTCGATCTGATCCAGCAGCACGGCGATCTCTCCGCCGCGGAGATCGCGGAGCGGCTGGGCATGACGGCCTCGACCTGCTGGCGGCGGGTCAGCCGCCTCGAGGAGCTGGGAGTGATCCGCAAGCGCGTCGCGCTGCTCGACCGCGAGAAGGTCGGCCTCAACGTGCTGGTGTTCTCGCACGTGAAGCTCGCCGGTCATGGGCGCGATGCGCTGCTGAAGTTCGAGCAGGCCGTGCGCCAGCACCCTGAGATCCTCGAATGCTATACGCTGATGGGCGAGACCGACTTCCTGCTGCGCATCGTCTGCCGCGACATCAAGGCATACGAGGCGTTCTTCCTCGACCACCTGTCCCGCTTCCCGGGCGTGCAGTCGGTCCATTCCTCGATCGCCCTCTCCGTCATCAAAGAGACGACCGCACTGCCGGTCAGTTCACAGCACCCGACATGAGCACGATCAGGCAGCGGGCTTCGGCGAGACCGGGCACGGTGAGGGTGTGCGAGTCGGCCACCCGCCACGCCGGCGGCAGCGCCTCGAGCTCCGCCTGCGGCCACTTGCCCTTCATGGCGAGCACACGGGTCTCACCGCCGCAAAGCGGCGCCACGCTTTGCAACAGCTGTGGCAACGGGGCGAAAGCACGCGCGAGCACGGTGTCGAACGGCCGCTCCGGGCGCAGCGTCTCCACGCGCACCTGCAACGGCTCCACGTTCACGAGGCCGAGCGTGCGCGCCGCGTGCGCGACGAAGCGGATCTTCTTGCCGTTGGAATCGATCAGGGTGAAGCGCCGCTCAGGGTTCACGAGCGCGAGCGGCAAGCCCGGAAATCCTGCGCCGGTGCCGACATCGGCAATGGCGGCGCCGTGCAGGTAGCGGTGCACGGCCAGGCTGTCGAGCAGGTGATGGCTGATCATGCCATCGAAGTCGGTGATACCGGTGAGATTGAACCGGCGGTTCCAGTGCGCCAGCTCCTCGAGCAGCTGCCGCAGCCGGGCGGCATCGTGCTCCGTCAGCGCCACGCCCAGAGCGGCGGCATCGTGTACGAGACGCTGCAGCATCGCGCCATCATATTCCCATCGCCATGCGACTGCTGCTCGTAGAGGACGACACCATGATCGGTGAGGCGATCCGCGCGGGGCTCAAACGCGAAGGCTTCACCGTGGACTGGGTACACGACGGCGAATCCGCCTCGCAGGTGCTGCTGACCGAGGCGCTCGATCTGCTGTTGCTGGATCTCGGCCTGCCGCGCAAGGGAGGCCTGGAGGTCCTGACAGCCGCCCGCGCGCGCGGCGATGCGCTGCCGGTCCTGATCATCACGGCACGGGATGCCGTCTCCGACCGGGTGCAGGGCCTGGATGCCGGCGCCGACGACTATCTGGTCAAGCCGTTCGATCTGGAGGAGCTCGCCGCACGAATTCGTGCGCTGCTGCGTCGCAAGTCCGGACGCACGGCACCGGCTGTCCAGCATCTCGGGGTGGTCCTCAATCCCGCCACGCACGCCGTGACGCGCGACGGCCGGCAAATCGCCCTGTCGCCGAAGGAATTCGCGCTGCTGCAGCTGCTGATGGAGCGGCCGGGAACGATTCTCTCGCGCGCGCGCATCGAGGAGCGGCTCTACGGCTGGAGCGAGGAAATCGAGAGCAACGCGGTCGAGGTCCACATCCACGGGCTGCGCCGCAAGCTGGGCGCCGATTACATCCTCAACGTACGCGGCGTCGGCTATCGGGTACGCCCGCAATGAGAGCGCATGCACTACGAAGCCTGCGCACGCGCCTCCTGGTGTGGCTGCTCGGCGGCGTGCTGCTGGTCGGCGTGGCCGGCGGCCTGGTCGTCTATCGCAACGCCCTCGCGGAAGCGGACGCCTTCTTCGACTATCACCTGAAGGAGACGGCGCTCTTCCTGCGCGATCAGCCGGTCGAGTACCAGTTCCCGACACCGATTCCGCCCAACGACGTCGCTTATGACTTCGTCGTCCAGATCTGGACGATCGATGGCCGGCGGATCTACATAGGCCCGGAGCAGGCGGTACTGCCCAACTCCACGGCGCTCGGATACTCCACGGTCAACACCAGCGCCGGGCAGTGGCGCGTGTACGGCACGGTCTCGCCCACCAAGGTCGTGCAGGTGGCGCAGCCGATGAGCGTTCGCCGCCACGAGGCTGCGCAGCTGGCGGTGCGCACGCTGGCACCGTTCGCGCTGCTGATGCCGCTCCTGGCACTGCTCGTCTGGCTGGTGGTGGGTCATGCGCTGCAGCCGCTGCAGCGGCTGGCGCGGGCGGTGAAGGCGCGGCGGGTCAACGCGCTCGAGCCGCTCGCCGACGAGAGGCTGCCGGAGGAGGTGCAGCCGCTGGTGGGCTCCCTCAACGACCTGTTGGCGCGGCTGACGGCGGCGCACGAGCGTGAGCGGGCTTTCATGGCGGACGCGGCGCATGAGCTGCGCACGCCGCTCACCGCGCTGCACCTGCAGCTTGGAGCGCTGGCGCGGGCGGGCACCGAGTCGGAGCGCACGGAAGCCATGGGCAAGCTCTCCGGCGGCGTGCAGCGGGCGATCCGACTGGTGGAGCAGATGCTGGCACTCGCGCGCCAGGAGCCGCGTGCGGAGCCGGTGCGCACGCGATTTGCCCTCGATGAGCTGGCGCGGGAGGTGGTGGCAGAGCTGGTGCCGCTCGCCGATGCGCGGCGGATCGACCTGGGAGTGGCGGCGGCGCAAAGCGTGCTCGTGGAGGGGGACCGGGACTCGGTGGCCACGCTGATCAGGAACCTGGTGGACAACGCAGTGCGCTATACGAGTGAAGGCGGACGGGTGGACGTCTCCGTCGAGTCCTCGGCGGCAGTGCCGGCGCAGGCGTTGCTCAGAGTGGTGGATGACGGCCCGGGAATCGCGCGCGAAGAGCGCGAGCGGGTACTGGATCGGTTCTACCGCAAGCCGGGCACACGCTCACCGGGCAGCGGCCTGGGCCTGGCGATCGTCAAGGCGATCGCAACGGCGCATGGGGCCACGGTGGAGTTGGCAGAAGGCGCCGACGGCCGCGGCCTGGCCGTCACGGTGGCATTCCCCGCCGAGAGTTAGCCCGAATCGTTCACGTACGGCGGAGCGACTCAGCGGGAGCTCGGGGCCCGAACGTCACTTGGCCAACATCTCAAGGAACTGAGCGGCAGTCTCCAGGTAAGCCTGGCGATCGGCAGGGGTCGTGAAATCGTTGCCGGCATCACTGGCGCTGAGGAACCAGGCTTGATTGCCCTCCGAGCGCAGCCGCCAGACGAGCTGTTGGGAATCGGCCGCGCGCGACCCGGGCGCGTCGATCCCCTGGACGATGAGCACGGGGCGGTGAATCAGGGCGACGTTGTCCAGCGGGGAGATGCGATCCAGGAAAGCGCGCATGTCGGTGTCCTGGACGTCGCCGAGCTCCGCGACGCGCTGCGCGCGCTCCGCGGCCGGCGAATGGTCGACGAAGTCGACCAGGCTGCTGATGCCGGCGACGTCGATGGCCCCCTGCAGGTGATCGCCGTACATCGCGAGCGAGGCCAGCGCGAGGAAGCCGCCGTAGCCATGGCCCATCATCGCAACGCGATGGGAATCGAGGCCGGGCTGCAAGCCGATCCAGACGAGCAGCGCGCCGACATCGCGCACCGCATCGTCACGGCGCTTGCCGCCGTCCAGCGCACGGAATGCCTTGCCGTACCCGGATGAGCCGCGCACATCCGGCGTGATCACGGCGTAGCCGAGGTCGTTGACGACGAACTGGAGGAATGGATTCCAACCCGGCCGGGACTGGGCGTGCAGATCCGGGCCGCCGGGCAGCGCAATGAGAACCGGACAGGGTGCCGAGCCGCGCGGCAGGTAGACGTAGGCCGAGAGAGTCCGCCGGCTCATGCCGAGGCGATCCCAGGTGGGATAATGAACGAGCTGCGCCGTGGCGAGGCTGGCCGGATCGATCGGGCCGATCTCGCTGTGCGTCCAGCGCCGAACCGTGCCGTGCGCAACATCGTACACGTAGACGTCCCGCGGCGATCGCGCGGACTCGTAAGA
>DASYGA010000387.1:0-2291 GCA_036000265.1 Steroidobacteraceae bacterium
GGATGCGATCGCCGGCCTCGGCGAGCCGCGGGCGGCCAGTGCTGTGGAAGCTCGGCAGGACCGTCGGCGGGTCAAGGAGTTGGAGCGGGAGCTCCATCGCAAGGACAAGGCATTGGCCGAAACGGCCGCCTTGCTTGTGCTGTCAAAAAAACTCTCGGCGGTCTTCCACGAAGGCGAGGACGCATGACCCGCCTGGAAGACCGCCAGATCCTGGTGCGCGACATCGAACAAGCCTGCGCGGAAGGCGCCCGGCTCGCTCCGGCCTGTGCTCTGGGCGGCATCGACGCACGCACGCTGCGACGCTGGAAGGCCGGTGATGGTTTGCAGCAGGGTGATCGGCGGCCGGAGGCTGATCGCCCTGTCCCATCGCACGCTTTGAGCGAGGCCGAACGGGCCCGGATCATCGAGATTGCCAATGAACCGCGCTTCGCCGAGACGCCGCCGGCACGGATTGTCCCGGCACTGGCCGACGAGGGTATCTACATTGCCAGTGAGACTAGCTTCCATCGCGTGCTGCGCGCGCATGGTCAGATGAACCGCCGGGGACGGGCCCAGCCGCCGCGGACGTCGCGCCCACCGACCACGCACATTGCCACCCGTCCCGGCGACGTCTGGTGCTGGGACGTGACGTTCCTGCCGGCGCAAATCCAGGGACGCTGGTTCTACTTCTACCTGATCCTGGACCTCTACAGCCGCAAGATCGTCGGCTTTGAGGTGCATGACACTGACAGTGCCGAGCACGCCGCACATCTGGCCAGGCGAACGGCGCTCGCTGAGCGGGTGCATGTGATGCCGGTGCGCCCGGTGCTGCACGGCGACAACGGCGCTACCCTGAAGGCAACAACCGTGCTGGCCATGCTGCATTGGCTCGGCATCAAGCCATCCTACTCGCGTCCACGGGTGAGCGATGACAACGCCTTCGCCGAGGCGCTGTTCCGCACTGCCAAGTATCGGCCGGAGTTTCCGATCAAGGGGTTCGCCGATCTGCACACCGCCAGGCAATGGGCGATGCGCTTCGTCCAGTGGCACAACGACGAACATCGCCATAGTGGCATCCGCTACGTCACCCCGGCGCAGCGTCATGCCGGACAGGATGGTCCCGTGCTCGCCGCTCGCCACGTGGTCTACCAAGACGCGCGCTCACGCAACCCGCAACGTTGGAGCGGGCAGACCCGCAACTGGAAACCAGTCGGCGCCGTCACCCTCAATCCGGAGCGCGACATCATCGTCCGGGCGGCAACCTCACCAATTCTGCTTTCCGGTTCGATCGGCGAGCCTGCTTTCCCGTCCCGACCTGGCAGCGCCCAAGCCGCGGAGCGCAACGCAGGAGATGGGAGGAGCAGAGCCACCCGCAGCCACGCGCAGCGCGCCCCGTCGCGCGCGAGCATGGTGAGGATGGCGAGCACCGGACCTTCTCCGCAGTGAGCACCGTGGCACACTCATCACCAGTCGGGAGTCCGCATCTCCGGCCATCTACGCCGCAACCACAACGGCATCAGTGATAGGAAGAATCATTACGGAGTTTAAGCGGCAACTACCTTGACACTCACCGTTATCCGCCCGTCGCTTAGCCGACTGAAGCCTGACCAGACTGCCGCCTGCGATCGCCGATCACATACCCGCTAACCGCTTGGCGCACCCCAATCGCTCTACGATGCCCGGCTGAATGAGGAATGATCATGGCTCGACTTGAGGACATACCGCAGCCAACGCGCGATGCCGTGCTGGCCGTTCCGTGCCCGAGTTTCGACACCCAACCCTTCGTTGTCGGCCCACCGCTGGCGCTGCGCCGGGTGGCGATCATCTCCAGCGCCGCGCTGATCCAACGTGGCGATAAGCCGTTCCCGTTCGGCAGTGCCGAATGCCGCTTCCTGCCAGCTTCCGTGCCAACGAGTGATATCCTGATCAGCCATGTCTCGATCAATTTCGACCGCACCGGGTTCCAGCGCGACCTGAACGTCGTCTATCCAATCGATCGACTGCGCGAACTGACCGCGGAGGGGGTGATCGGCGGCGTGGCGGAGACCCACTTCACGGTGATGGGCTCCACCGACCCGGCCGGCATGACGGAGGCCGCGGATCAGATCGCTGGGCAGTTGCGGCAGGAACGGATCGACGCGGTTCTGCTGAGCCCTGTCTGACCCCTCTGCACGCGCGCCGTGTGCGCGCTGGCTCACATGCTGGAAGATCGCGGTATCCCAAGCGTAGCGCTCGGCTCGGTCCGTGTGCAGATGGAGAGGACCCGTCCCCCACGCGGTTTGTGGACATCGGCACAGCTCGGGCGTCCGGTT
>DASYGA010000431.1:0-12478 GCA_036000265.1 Steroidobacteraceae bacterium
GCCCTTCATGTGATAGTCGATGCCCTGGCCGCGGGGCTTGCCGAGGATGGCGAAGAGCGCGCCGGCGGCGTTGGCGGCGAGGTCCATGTCGAATTCAGCGGTGCCGAGGGCGGGGACGACGAAGCTGGCGTCGGAGACGCCGGTGGCGAATTCCTGGCCGCCGAGGTAGACCGTGTAGGAAAGGCCCTTGATCGGCAGGCTGCGATCGTTGGGATTGTCGACGCGCATGCGGACGCGCAGGTCCTGCTCGAGGAGGTTGGCCTTGCGTACCTGGATGTCGACGATGGAGAGCCTGGGAGTCTGCAGCTTCGGCACGATGAGCGCGCAGCCGGAAAGAGCGACGGCAACGAGCAGAAGCGATACGGAGCGCATGGGGGGGATGCTACCGAACATCACGCGCGTCCGTACAGGGCATTGAGCTGCGCGAAGCGGCGCGCCAGCTGAGCTGTCAGGGCGCCCGCGGGCAGGCGCCAGCTCCAGTTGCCCGCGACAGTGCCGGGCGTATTCAGACGGGCCTCGGAGCCGAGCCCGAGAAGATCCTGGACGGGGATGACGGCGAGCTGCCCGACGGAGCCCAGGGCCTCCTGGATCAGGGCGTCCGGCATGGAGCCAGGGGCTGCACGCAGCATGGAGTCGACGCGGCGGCGGGTCTGCGCATCGAGGCTGCGATACCAACCGAGGGTGGTGTCGTTGTCGTGTGTCCCGGTGTAGATCACGCTGTCGTGCTCGTGCATGTGCGGCAGGTGTGGGTTGTCGCCCTCGCCGCTGAAGGCGAACTGCAGAACGCGCATCCCGGGAAGTCCGAAGCCCTTGCGCAACGCCACGACGTCGTCGGTGATGACGCCGAGATCTTCCGCGAGAATGGGAATGTCGCCGAGCTCGTCCATCAGCAGCCGCAGGAGATCTTCCCCGGGCGTTGCGTGCCATGCTCCCCCGCGGGCGTCCGGGGCGCCGGCGGGAACGGCCCAGTGCGCCGCGAGGGCGCGAAAGTGGTCGATGCGCAGCAGGTCGACGCGCTCGAGCTGCTCGAGCACGCGCGCGCGCCAGTAGGCGAAGTTGTCGCGGCGCATCGCCTGCCAGTCATAGAGGGGATTGCCCCAGAGCTGGCCGGTCTCGGAGAAATAATCGGGCGGAACGCCGG
This sequence comes from Steroidobacteraceae bacterium, assembly GCA_036000265.1. GTDB lineage: Bacteria > Pseudomonadota > Gammaproteobacteria > Steroidobacterales > Steroidobacteraceae > 13-2-20CM-66-19. The sequence continues at coordinate 1,142 of DASYGA010000431.1, forward strand.
CGACGGCGGCGGGCCGGCCCGCGGCATCGAGCTGGAACTGGGTGCGATGCGCCCAGGTCGCGGCGGAGTGCGGTGCGATATAAAACGGCAGATCGCCGAGGATGCGCACGCCGCGCGCACGGGCGTGCTCGCGCAGCCGGCGCCACTGCGTGAAGAAGGCGAACTGCTCGTCTTTGATGCGCTGTAATGGCGCAGCAAGATCGCGTGTCGCCCGCTCCAGTGCGGATGGCGTCCGATCGCGCAGCTGCGCCGGCCATGTCCACCAGGCGGCACCCGAATGTGCGGCGCTCAGCGCCTCGAACAGGGCGTAGTCGTCCAACCACTCGCGGGTCGCATCGACAAAGGCTGCGTGCTCGGCCGGATGCCCTCCGGGCAACTCGGCGGGATCGAGGAAGGCCGGGTTGCCGGCAAAGTCGGAGCGCACCCAGTAAGGCGAGCCGTCCGGCCCGGCGGGGCCCGCGGGCAGGATCTGCCAGACGGTGAAGCCGGCTTCCGCCAGCCAATCGATGAACGCGCGGCCCCCAGTCCCGAGCGCCGCGTCCAGCGACCCCAAATGTAACAGCACTCCGGCGCGACGTCGGTCGAGCACGGGCAGGCGCATTGCGAAAGCTCCTTGTAGCTAACCGTCAGCTTGCATATGCGCGGCGCATGACACCGCCGTGCTCGGGGTTGCCACGGCCAACGGAGATCGGCTGCGCCAGGCTCTCCGGCGGCGGCAGGCCGAGGAGGCGGTAGAGGACGACCAGCTGGCGGCGATACAGGCTGTCGAACTGACTGACCGCATCGGCAGGGTTGTAGTCGCCGAACCACCAGAACCAGTCGGAGCTCTCGCAGAGGGCGAGCTGGCGCTCGACGACCGTGCGCTGCGCCGGATCGAGGGCGCCCGAAGCCACGACACCGTCGAAAGCGACCTTGGCCTCGCAGAGCAGATCCCAGGCGCGGTTCTTGGCCGCATCGCCCATCCAGGTGGCGAGGGTACCGTGTACCCAGCTGCCGGCCATGACGTTTTGCAGGGGCCGCGGCTCGAGACCGCGGGCGACGCAATCCGCAAGAGTGGTCAGCTCCAGCAATGGATGCGCGGCGAGCAGCGAGTAAAGCGCGCGCAGGAAGTAATAGCCGTTGAACGGATAGTGCTCCCACGCGTTCTCGCCATCGAGAGCGATCAGGACGGCGTGACAGGGGCGGCCGGCGTGGGCGTCAGCGGACGCGCCCTCTGTCTCGCGCTGGGAGGCATCGGGAGTCGCCCCCGCGGCATTATGAATCCGCGCCGCGGATTCGCCGTACTGCCTGGCCAGATGGGCGAGCTCGTTGACGAGGTTCTGCGCGGCATCATCGCCGTGCCAGGTGGCGTACGTGAACCCGATGAGATCGGACAGCGTGTCGTCGCGAAAAAACTCGACCATGTTGCCGCCGGGCAGGCGGTAGGGACGGTTGTAAGCACTCGCATCCCGTGCGGCCTTGGGATCGCCGCGAGCCAGCGCGCCCTGCAGCACGCTGGCGCTGGTGGCGGCCCATTTGAAGCCGGCCTGATCGAGCAGCTCGAGCGTGCCGCGGCTGATCGCCCCCTCCGAGGGCCAGCAGCCGCTCGGGTCGCTGCCGAACACCCGCTTGAAGACACGCAGCGACTCGCGCACGTGCCACTGCGCGCGCTCCGCCCCTCCCGGGTAGGAGGGACATTGCGGCAGCGGCATGTTGGGTACGGCATCGCGCGCGGTCTGGAAGTCGAGCAGCAACGGGACGATGGGATGCCCGTAGGGCGTCACCGACAGCTCGCACTGCCCGCGCTCCGCCAGCTTGCGATAGCGCGGCACGATGGAGGCGATGAGCTCGGCGAGGAGCGAAAGCAGCTCCCGCCGCTGCGCGGCCGTGAATGCGCGGCCCTGTTGGGTCAGGGTGCTCACGAAGGTGTCGGTGCGGCGCACGGTCTCGCCGAGCCACGCCAGGTGGTACCAGACGGCGAGGTCGTGGATGAGCTGATCGGAGGCGTAGCCCACGCGCTCCAGGGTGGCGAGCGGCTCGGCCAGGGTCGCGAGCTCGAGATAGGGGCCGAAGCGCTCGATCATCTGCTTGCGCTGGGCCTTGAGGCAGGCACGCAGCAGCTCCAGCCGCTCCGCGGGCTCCGACGGGACCGGATCGGGGCCGAGCAGCGCCAGGACCGGATCCGGCAGCGGGCTGCCGAGCGCCAGGTGATCGCCCACGCGGTGCGAGATCTCCTCGAGCTGCTCGAGCAGCACGGGCGTGAAGTTGACCACCGCGCGGGCCGAAGGGATGGCCTCCAGGTGGGCGGCCATGTCGGTGTAGTCCTTGATCGCGTGCAGATAGGTCCACGGCAGCACGTAACGGCCGGTGAGCGCATCGCGGTACTGTGGCTGGTGCATGTGCCACAGGAGGACGACGGGCAGGCGTTGCGGCTCGGGTCTCATGAGGGGGACTGGCGGCGGAGCATGTCGGAGGTCACGAGCACCACGCCTTTCTCGGTGACGACGAACCGCCGGGCATCCTCGGCCTTGTCGAGCCCGATGCGCATCCCAGCCGGTATGTCGCAGCCCTCGTCGATGATGGCGTCGCGGATCTGACAGCCGCTGCCGATCAGGGCGTGCGGCAGGATGACGGAACGCTGGATCACGGTGCGCTCTTCCACGCGCACATCGGAGAAGAGCAGCGACTCGCGCACCATCGCGCCGGAGATGATGCAGCCGCCGGAGACCATCGAGTTGATGGCCATGCCGCGCCGCCCTTCCTCATCGAGCACGAACTTGGCCGGAGGCTGATGCATCTGGTAGGTCCATATCGGCCAGTCCTCGTCGTAGATGTTGAGCTCGGGCCTGACGTGCACGAGCTCCAGGTTCGCCTCGTAGTAGGCATCCAGCGTGCCGACGTCGCGCCAGTAGCTTTGCGCGCGCGTCTTGACGTCCTGGAAGGGATAGGCGAACACCTGCAGCGTGCTGCTGAGGGTCTTGGGGATGACGTTCTTGCCGAAGTCGTGGGCGGAAGTGTCGTCGGCCGCGTCTTCTTCCAGGAGACGCTGCAAAAGGCGTGTGTTGAACACGTAAATGCCCATGGACGCGAGGATGGCGCCGGGCCTGCCGGGGAGCGTATCCGGGACGGCGGGCTTCTCCGAAAAGCGCGTCACGCGGTTCCACTCCGTCGCGGTGAGCACCCCGAAGTGCCGCGACTCGCTCGCGGGCACCTCGACGACGCCGACCGTGATGTCGGCGCCCTTCTCCACGTGGTAGGCGATCATGGGGCCATAGTCCATCTTGTAGATGTGGTCCCCTGCAAGCACGAGCACGTGCTTCGGCCTGTGGGAAAGGATCAGCTCGATGTTCTGGTGGACGGCATCGGCCGTGCCGCGGTACCAGACGGGGCCCTTCTGCTGCTGCGCCGGGATGGTCTCGATGAATTCGCCGAACTCGCCGCGCAGATAGCTCCAGCCGCGCTGCACGTGCGCGAGCAGCGACTGCGCCTTGTACTGGGTGAGGATGGAGATCTGGCGGATGCCTGAGTTGACGCAGTTGGACAGTACGAAATCGACGATGCGGAACTTGCCGCCGAACGGCGTGGCCGGCTTGCAGCGGTGCTCGGTCAGGTCCTTCAGGCGCTCTCCCCGCCCGCCGGCCATGATCACCGCCAGTGTGCCGCCCGTCAGGCGGCTCACGTAGCGGCCGGAAGAGGCGCGCGCAGGCTGTCGGGACATCAGTGGGCTTCCTGGGGTTTGCCGAGGGGCTTTAACCTCGGGGGCGGGTCTCAGAGGGGATCGGCCGGCCTTATTTTTGCCAATCTTATCCTGAGCGAACGTCAAAACCTAAAGCCACTTCATCAGGCCGAGGGCGTACGGGTGCGGCTGCAGGTCGTGCCGCGGGTACATGCGCACCTCGGTGGCGAACTGGCCGCATTCCGGCGGCTCGGCATCGAGCGCGAACACGGCGGCGCCGTCGGCTTCGTGCTCCCCGGTGGGCGCAAGAGGCGCGCACCAGAGGCCATTGCCGTCCGCCGGGACGAAGGAGCAGAGCGGCGGCGGCCCGTGCTCCGCCTCGGGCAGGAGGCGCCGGGAGAGGAGCTCGAGGCGCACGTCCGAGGGCTGGAGGCCGTTCAGGCTCACCGCGACCCGCAGGCGCAGATGCTCTCCCCGGGGCAGCTCCGCGGGCGCATCCGCCACCACCCGCAGGCTCACCCGGCTCCAGGCCTGCCGGATGCGCTGCTGCCACTCCGCAAGGCCTCTGGCGCCGGCGAAATTGCCCTCGGCGAGCCGCCGGTACTGCTCCGCGGCGGGCCGGTAGAGCCCGCGCCTGTAGTCCTGGAAGACTCGGCTCATGTTGAAGCGGGGTATGACGGTCATCATCGCGCGCTTGGCGCGGACGACCCATTCGGCCGGACAGCCGGCGTCGCTCTCTCTTTGGCCGCCCGCGTAGTAGAGCGGGATGATCTCTTCCTCGAGGGCGTCGAGGATGAGCTGCGCCTCGAGCGCATCGCGGCGCTCCGGGTCGTGGACGTTGGCGGGCGGGATGCCCCAGCCGTTGTCCTGCATCCAGCCCTCGGCCCACCAGCCATCGAGGATGCTCAGATTGAGGCGCCCGTTGATGGCGGCCTTGATGCCGGAGGTGCCGCTGGCCTCGAGCGGTGCGATGGGATTGTTCAGCCACACGTCCACGCCCGAGACGAGGGAGCGCCCGAGCTGCAGGTCGTAGTCCTCGAGGAAGATGATGCGGCCGACGAATTCCGGCGAGGTCATGAGCTGGCGGATCTCGCGCAGGACCTGCTTGCCGGGCTCGTCCGCCGGATGCGCCTTGCCGGCGAAGAGCAGCATCACCGGCCGGTCCGGGTCGTTGACCAGGCGTGCGAGCCGGGCGCGATCCCGCAGCAGCAGGGTCGCGCGCTTGTAGGTGGCGAAGCGCCGGGCGAAGCCGATGGTGAGGACGTTGGGCCGCTGGGGGTCCAGAAACCGGGTGACGTGGCGAAGCTGCGCCGGGCTCATGCCCTTGCGCGCGTACTCGCGCTGCAGCCGCTCGCGGACACTGGCGAGCATGCGGGATTTCACGGACTGGGCCGCGGCCCAGAAGCGCTCGTGCGGCACTCTCTCGAGCGCGCTCCAGAAGGAGACATCGTTCAAGCGGTCGCGCCAGCCGGGGCCGAGCTCGGCGTCGAAGAAATCCATCCACGCCTTGTGCAGGAAGGTCGGCACGTGCACGCCGTTGGTGACGAAACCGACGGGGTTCTCCTCGGGCCGGATCTCCGGCCACTGGTCGGAGCAGAGCCGGGAGGAGACCACGCCGTGGATGCGGCTGACGCCGTTGATGTGGCGCGCCCCGTTCAAGGCGAGCCGTGTCATGTTGAAGAGGCCGGGTGCCGCCGGGCTGCGCGCCAGGTCGAGAAAGCGCTCCACGGAGATGCCGAGCTCGCGGACGAAGTCGCCGAAGTGCCCGAGGATCAGGTCGTGTCCGAAGGCGTCGTGACCAGCAGCGACGGGCGTATGCGTGGTGAAGACGCAGGCTGAGGCCACGGCCTCGAGCGCGGCTTCGAACGGGAGACTGAACGCCAGATGCTCACGCAGCAGCTCGAGAATGAGGAACGCAGCGTGGCCCTCGTTGAGGTGCCATACGGCTGGCTTCATGCCCAGTGCGCGCAGCGCACGCACGCCGCCGATGCCAAGGATCATCTCCTGCCGGATACGCGTGGACTCGTCGCCGCCATAGAGGCGATGGGTGATGTCGCGATCGCTGGGAGCGTTTTCCGGGGTATTGGTGTCGAGCAGATAGACCGGCACCCGGCCGACCTGGGCCTTCCAGAGTCGAGCGACCACGTCGCGGCCGGCGATGCGCACGGTGACCTTGATCCATTCACCGCTGGAATTGCGCGCGGCCTCGACGGGCAAATCGCGAGGGTCATGCTCACGGTATTCCGCGTGCTGGACCCCATCGTTGTCCACCGTCTGGGTGAAGTAGCCCTGCTCGTAAAGCAGTCCCACCGCGGCGAAATTGCCGCGGCCGTCGCTGGCGGCCTTGCAGTAGTCGCCGGCGAGGACGCCGAGTCCGCCGGAGTAGATGGGGAAGCTCTCGTGAAAGCCGTATTCCGCGCAGAAATAGGCCACGAGCGGCTCATCGGTGCGTGGCGCGGGCGCAGTGAGGTAGGCATCGAGCGCCTCGAGGGCAGAGTGATAGCGCGCCAGGTAGACCTCGTCCCTGGCGGCGCGATCGAGATTCGCCTGCGCCAGGCAGCGCAGCAGCAGCCGGGGATTGCCGCTCGTCTGCTTCCAGAGCTCCGGGTCGAGGTCCTCGAAGAGCGCGCGGATGGGACGGTGCCAGGAGAAGAACAGATTGCCGGCCAGCTCGGGCAGGCGCTTCAGGGCATCCGGAATGACGGGGGTGATCTCTAGGAGCGTGTTGCGCATTGCGGTCTGTACCGGGCTTCCTGCAGCGAATGAGACCGCGCAGTCTAGCGGGTCAGGCGGGGCTCTGCCCATGCGCGCCGCTCGGCGCGCGCATGGCGACGCTTGAGCGTTGGCTGAGGCGGACCCCGGAGACCGGCCACGTTCTTTCAGCTCAGGCGTTACGCGCTCGATCGCAGCCACGCGGCGAAGAACGGGTCTTCGAGCCGCCAGCGAAAAGTGGCCTTCTGCTCTTCCCGCCGCAGGATTTGCCTGGCTTCGAGGAATTTGAGCGTCTTGCTCATCGTGCTGGACGCGATCCGGCACCGCTGGGTTACCGATGCCGAGGTCATTGCGACACCTCCCTCGTGAATCGCGGCCGCCAGTACACGCTGCTGGACAGTGGTGAGGCCATTCCAGACCGTGAGATAGAACGGCCCATCCCGCTCCACGAGCAACTTCAGCGCTCGCCCGACCAGCTTCGGAGTCAGCGTAGCCTCGTCCTCGTCGGCCATCAGTTCCCACGCAACGCTCGAGAGTGCTTGCACGTTGTAGGGGACGTCCTCGGCGGCGTCCAGGATCTCCTTGACTGCCGAAGACTCGACACGATATTTACCGCCTTCGAAGCCCCGCGTGATGAACTGCGCGAACTCCTCGCGCGGTAATGGGCCGAGAAAGTGTCGGATGCCCAGCCGGTAAAACGGCCGTGCGGGATTCAGTGTCATGTCGTTGAGAAGAGTCGTCTTCGACCCTGCGAAAATGAATGCCACTTCCGTGTGGCGCTGAATGGCCGCCCGAATCTGAGCCTCTGTACTCTCGCCCCCGAGCTCGATGACCTTCTGGAACTCGTCGATCACCATCGCCGTGGGTTGGCGGCTCTCCGCTGCCAGGCGGGCCAGTCCGTCAATGGCATCGATGAACAGCGGCGTCTGGTCGGGGTCTGCGGCCGTTTGCGCGTTGAGGCTCCCGCTCCAGCTATTCTCCGCCGGGTCATAGCTGATCACCGGCCGCAGACGGGAAAAGACCCGCAGGATCTTCTCGCCGGCCTTTGCCACATCGCTTTTGAGCTTGGACGCGCTCTGCAGGACGATCGCGCGCACCAGACCGTCCACACCAGGATAAGCCTCCGCGTCCAGCCGGATGACCACCGCGCCCTGCCGCTCCGCTGCCCCACTCGCCGCCCGCAGGATCGCTGTTTTGCCGAACCGGCGCGGGCCGAGCAGGAACAGGCGCCCCTGCTCCATAATTGCCCGGGTCACGTCCCGGATCTCGCTCTTGCGGTTCACGATCTGGCTGGGCCTGAGCTCAGCGCCGTATTGGAAGGGGTTCCGCACATTCCACCAATAGGACGGTCCTAATAGGACCTTCCTATTAGTGTAATGGGTGATCGCCTCGAGAGCCAGGCCAGTGTCTCGAGGCTTCCAAGGGCCGACCGAGGCAGAGGCAGGCCGCGCGGCTTCGGAAGGCGTGGACACACATCTGATTTAGACCCCCTTTTGGAATGTCGACATTCGATATAGGGGGTCCAAATCAAGAGAGGCCGCAGAAATGCTTTACCGTCGATTACCTGAATGGGATAATTACCTGTGCACGGTAATTGCAGGTAATTCGGCACCCATGAGCGGAATCTTCCATCGCCCGAAACTCGCCTTGGAGATGGTGAGACTGCTCTTGCGGCCTTCCAGCCTCGAGACCCGGGTGCGCAGCGGCCTGTTCATCTCCGGACCTCGCCAGACCGGCAAATCCACTTTCCTCACCCAGGACGTGATCCCTACCCTGGAGGCAGCCGGAGCCGTCGTCATCTACGTGGACTTGTGGAAGGCCGCCGGCCGCACCCCCGACGCCAAGCTGATCGGGGCCGTGCGCAAGAAGCTGATCGAGCTTGACGGCCAGAAGCCACAGTCCTTTGTGGACAAGGCCACGCTGCTCCTGAAACGGATCGGCATTTCATCCGCGGAGATGGAAGCGTCCATCGAACCTTCCATGCACCTCGTAAAGGCGAAGCTTGGCGGCAAGCTGAAGCTCAACTTTGACGCCGCCAAGATTGGCGCGAAAGGCGGGGCGAGCCTGTCCGATGCATTGCTCGAGGTCTCCAAAAAAACCAGGCGGGACATCATTTTTATCGTCGATGAAGTCCAGGAAATGATGCGGGACGGCAGCGGGCTCCTCCTCATGCAGGAATTGAAGGCAACCCGCGACGAGATCAACACGCAGCAGGGCAGTCACGGGTACTTCATATTCGTCGGCAACGGATCGAATCGGTCGCTGGTCCACGAAATGACCGCTCAGCGAAAGGCAGCTTTCTATGGCGCAAAGAGCGAAAGATTTCCGCCCCTTGGAAAGGACTACGTCCGGCACGTGCTCGGTGCGGTGGGTCGGGAAAACACTGCCGTAGTTCTGCCTGGCGAGTCGGCTGCTTACAAGGGTTTCCGTGTACTTGGGATGAGACCCAGCCTGTTCGAAGAGGCGCTCAGCACTCTCCAGAGAACTGCGGGAGCAGGACGGGACCCGGACGCCGTCTTTGACGGGATCGTCAACACTCTGTACGACCAGCAGGGCAAGGTGGAACTCGCGAAGCTGAGCATGCTGGGGGAACTTTCTCAGGCCGTGTTTGCGCGTATCTGCCGGGGACCGGAAGAAGGAGTAACCGGGCTTTATGCCGGCGATGCGCTCATCGACTACGCCAAGACGCTCGGGCTGGATGAAGTGAGCCCGCGCGAGGTACAAAGCGCGTTCGAGTCCCTGAAGGCCAGCAATCTGGTCATGCGCAACGGTGACCGCGGCCCGGTCATGGCAACAGACCCGTTCATGCGCGAGAGCTGGCTGCGGCTCCACCAGCATGGCGAGAGCGATATCGACAGGTCCAGCATGCTGGGCGGCGACGCTGGCTTCAGTCAGCGTGCAGCCCGGCGCGTCCTCAAGGGCATCGAGTGGTGATCGGGCAGGCGAAGATCGGTGGGCCGATCTCGACGCGCCAGCCGGCTCGGGCCCTGAATGAGCATCGCTGCCGTGATCGGCTATGCACGGGTATCGGTACACTAGCGCGCATGCAGAAGATCTGCCGCAGAGCGGGCGCGCTAGGCGGGGTTGCCCTCGTGGCTGCCCTGTCGATTGGCAGTGCGCCGGTGCAGTCACAGCAGCGTGTCCTGGGCGCGGGCTTGCCGCCGGTGTCACTCTCGGGTCAGTGCCTGACGTCGGGCAAAGGCTATTTGCGGGCGCGCATTCGCGGGGCTGTCCGGCTCGATGTCGATTTGCGCGGCGCGGCGCTGACGTGTGAGGGAGGACCCCGCTTCGATGGCAGCGGCATCCGCATGAGCTTCGAGGGACGGGTGGGGCCAGAGCGGCGGCGGGTGCGGATGGTCTTTGGGATCGACGGCGCAAAGGAAGGGCGGCCGGGACGGGAGCTGCCGACCAATCTGACGGTGATCTTCGAGGGTGAGAAGCTGCTGTTCGCTACCCAGGGCGATCGTAACTGCACGGTGGATCGGCTGACGCAGAAGCGGATCGTCACCCCTCGGCGGGAGGGTCGCTCCTACCGCCTCGTGGCGCACGGCTTCTGCATTGCGCCGGCCAATGACTTGAGCGGCCGGCGGCGCATCCTGGTGACGACGTTCGATTTCGCCGGGCGCGCCGACTTCAATGGTGGATGAGAACGAAAGGCTGGCGACCGTGACCATTCATTCGCGCCGGTGGCGCTCCCCTGCCCTCCTGTTGGCGTTCGGCCTGCTGCTCGCCGGCGGGATGGGCACGATCTGTCTGGCGCAGTCGATGACCATAGAGCCGCTGACGAACTTCCCGCGCACGACCCTGGACATCGTGGCGCACGGCCATCAGGACCGCTTCAATGTCTGGATCGCCAGTACGCCGCTGCGGCAGGAGCAGGGCCTCATGTTCGTGCGCGACCTGCCGGCGAGCGAAGGCATGCTGTTCCCGGAAGACTCGCCGCAGGTGGCGCACTTCTGGATGAAGAACACCTACATCCCGCTCGACATGGTGTTCATCGGCGAGGACCGGCGGATCGCCAAGATCATCGCCAACGCGCATCCGTTCTCGCTGGATGTGCTGTCGTCGGATGTGCCGGTGATCGCGGTGCTGGAGATCCGCGGCGGGGAGGCGGAGCAGATGGGGATGCGGGTGGGGGATAGGGTGAGCTGGAAGAGCGCGGTCACCTCCCCATGAGGAGGTGACCTGCGCCGGGCGGTCGGCTAGTGACCTTGCAGGCCGCCGCTGTGCATCTGCTGCAGCTGCATACGCTCCGCCTCCTCCTGGCGCATCACGATCTTCAGCCGATCCGCGTTGTAGCAGATGTGCATCGGAAATGCCGAGCCGACCAGGATTTCGGACTTGCAGTAGAGCGTCGCGCTACCCCGAGTCACCGGCTTGAATCCGTCGTCGCGAGCCTCCTTCAATTGCGCGTCCGACAAGCCGGAGTCGGAAGCTTGCGTGTTGGCGGATGATTTCGCTGGCGAGCCAGCGGCCCTCGACTTGCCAGTCGGTGAGGCCTGCCCTGCAGCGCTCGTCGTGGCCGAAACTGCCGCGCTCTGGGCAGCGGCAGCCGGCGGCGCGGCCTTCGCCTGTTGTGCATAGCCGACAGCCGCTGCCGTGAGCATCGCGGCGGTCAGCATCAACATTCCGGGCTTCGATGCGGTCATGATTCCCATCCCTTCCAAAAGCACGCATCATAACGGGAATCACTGGCAAGTGCGCGAATTGCAACCGGCCGACAGACCCGCCGCGAGGAAGCGTCCCTGTCGGAGTTGGCCGCGCTGCACCTGGTATTCGTGGATCTTGATCTTCGCGTGCTGCTCGTTGTAGCAGGTTCTCACCGGGGCGACCGGCCCAACCATCAGCGCACTCGTCACGAGCACAAACATACGCAACCGGGAAGTCGTCATGAGAGCTCTCTCTCCTTCCAAGTTGAAAGTCTTATGTTAGCGCACGCCGCATCCGGATTGAAATCGCCGCTGCGCCGG
>DASYGA010000444.1:0-2050 GCA_036000265.1 Steroidobacteraceae bacterium
GCAGTTACTACGCCAGCCACATGCTCTTCGTGCTGCAGCTGCAGCACTTCGTCCTGCACGATCTGGCGCCCGCGCTTCTGGCGGCCGCCGCACCGGGGGCGGCGCTGGCGTGTGGGCTGCCGAGCGGGTGGCGCTCCAGGCTGCAGGCAGCCGGCCGGGCGCTCCGCACACCGCTCGACCTGCTGCTCGACGTAAGAATCGCGACCGCGCTGTACGTGGTCAGCCAGCTCTTGTGGCTGCTGCCGCCGATCGCCTTCGACGTCATGCTGAGCAATCGACTCTTCGCGCTCATGAACTTGAGCGTCGTGCTGGGCGCACTGCCCTTCTGGCACCTGATGCTCGATCCGCGGCCCTATCCGCTGGCGCGCCTGCGCCTGCGGCGGCGTTTCATTTTTTTCTACCTGGGCATGATGCCCATGACGCTGGCTTCGGCGGCCCTGGCGTTCTCGCAGACCAACTGGTACCCGGTCTACGCGGTGTGCGGCCGATTTCTGCCGATCTCACCGGTGATGGACCAGGAGCTGGCCGGCACCGCCATGTGGGTCCCCGGCGCGATGCTGTCCGGCCTGGTCTTCTTCGTGTTTCTCGGCCGCAGGCTCGATCAGGCGGCGATCGCCGTCACTTGAGCCCCTGAAGGTACGTCACCAGAGCGCGCAGGTCCGCACCGCGGAACTGCGGCAGGTCCGGCATGGGGCTACCGGGCTTCAGCGACTGGGCGTGGGTGATCCAGGCCTCGAGGTCGGCGGTGTCGTTGGGCAACATCCCGCCGGCGATGGTCGTGCGGCTCGCGAGATGCGTCAGATCGGGCCCGTACTCACCCCGCGCCGGCGTCCCGCGGATGGTGTGGCAGAGGCTGCACGCGCCTGCCATGAAGACCTGCTCGCCGTGTATCGCCTCCTGGCCGGTGGGGGCGGCGGCTGGAGTGCGCTGGTGTGCGAGCCACTCCTGATAGGCGCTCGGCGTCTGCGCGATCACCCGGAACTTCATGTTGGCGTGCTGCTCGCCGCAGTACGAGGCACATTGTCCGAGATAGGTTCCCGGTTGCACGGCATCGAGCACTTCGTAATTCCTGAGCCCCGGAACGAGGTCGATCTTGCCGTTGAGCTTCGGCACCCAGAAGGAATGCATGACATCGTCGCTGCGCACCTCGATCATCATCGGCTTGCCGACCGGAATGTGGATCTCCGTGGGCAGGCTTACGCTCAGGTCCGGGTGGCCTTTGAACCGATAGGTCGCATTCCACCACCACTGCTGCCCCGAGACGACGATGTCCGGGGCGGGGCTCACCGGCTTCGCCACGGGCTCGGAGGCAAAAACGACCATCATGTCGACGAAGAGAAAGATGAGCACCCCGACCGGCACCAGGAAGCCGCCGATCAGAATCCAAGCCTGACCCTGGTTGATGTCGATCGGTTCGTGCTCCGCGAGCGTGCCGCGGCGGCGCAGCGCAAACCAGAGCAGAAAGGCCCAGGTGACGAGTGTCGCCGCACAGAAGGCGATGAGTGCCTGCCATCCGAGCCAGGCGGCGGAACGTGCGCCCACGCCGCCGTTGCCGATCATGAAATTCATCGGCGTGCTGCAGCCCGCGGCGGCAAGGGCCGCGAGCGCCACGATTGCAAGACGGCTGTTTCGGCGTAATTTCATGGCGATCAGTAGGCCGGCGAGGCGATGGAGTCAGGCGCATGCACCGGAGCGGGAGCCGGCTTGTCCGGTTCCATTGGCGTCCCGAGCGTCTGGATGTACGCGACGATCTTCCAGATCACATCCGGCGGCAGCTTCGTGCCCCACGCGGGCATGCCCTTGCCCCGTCCCATCGAGATCGAGTCGTAGATGTTGGCCGGCAGATTGCCGTACAGCCATTCCTTGGGCGAGCGCAGAGTTGGTCCCATGCCGCCACCCGCATGTCCTCCATGACAGCCGGCGCAGTTCATCTGGACGAAGAGCTCTCTGCCCTCCTCGAGCGCGGCAGGGTCACCGGCATACGGATTCTGGATCGTCGTCGCCGGATTCTCGCCGGCGAACTGCGGGCCCGGGATCGGCCCCACGGGAG
>DASYGA010000455.1:0-7094 GCA_036000265.1 Steroidobacteraceae bacterium
TGGCCCATCGTCGTCGCACAACACATGCCGGCGGGGTTCACCGGAGCACTCGCCAAGCGGCTGGCCCGGCTGTGCGCGCTTCAAGTGCTGGAAGTCGCACAGCCCATGCGGCTCGAGCCCGGGTGCGTATATGTCGGGCGGGGTGATGCCGACCTGGTCGTCTCCGGGCGTGCTTCGCGACTGATGGTCATGAGCGTTCCGCTCAAGACCGATTACCCGTGGCACCCGAGCACGGACAGGCTGGTCCGGTCGGCCATGGAGTACCTTCCGGCTCCTCTGCTGGTAGCCATTCTGATGACCGGTATGGGCAACGACGGGGCCAAGGCAATGGCCGACTTGCGCGCCAAAGGCGGCACCACCATCGCAGAAGCCGAAGAGACCGCGATCGTATGGGGAATGCCCGGTGAACTGGTGCGCGCGGGCGGCGCCACCTACGTTCTGCCGCTGCCGAAGATCGCCCACCGCCTGCAGAGACTGCTACCGCATGCCTCTCGTCCGTAAACCCACCACAACCGGCCCGGCCCGGAGCCCGAGCGCGGCCGATGTGTCCACGAGCCTCGGCAGCGCAAATCCGGACGAGCGCTGGGCCGCCGCACGTGCCGCCGCCGAATTACCCGATGCGGCGCCCGCGTTGGCGGCGGCGCTGTCACGCGAGCCCGACGCCCGGGTTCGAGAGGCGATGTTTACCAGCCTGGCGCGCATCGCAACTCGCGACGAGATCAGGTTGATCCTGCCGCTGCTGCGCTCCAACGACGCCGCCCTGCGCATGGGCGCCCTGGATGCGCTGCGCTCCTCGGCGATGATCGCGCGCGAAGCGCTGTCGCAACTGCTGAGCGACCCCGATGCGGACGTTCGCACCCTGAGCTGTGAGCTGGCCCGCAGTCTCCCCAGCGAGGAGGCGAGTCGCACGCTCTGCGCCCTGCTCACGCACGAATCCGAAGTCAATGTCTGCGCCGCGGCGATCGAAGTGCTCGCCGAAGTCGGCGATCCCGGGGCGCTGCCCGCGCTCGCACAATGCGCGCAGCGCCTTTCACAGGCGCCGTTTCTCAGCTTCGCGATCGAGGTTGCCACCAAGCGCATCACCGCTGCAGGCCTTCGTGGCTGAGCTTCCGGCCCCAACCGAGGACGAGTTTCGAAAGCTGTGCGAATACCTCTACCGGCGTACCGGCATGGTTTTCAACGAAGCAAAACGGTATTACGTCGAGCGGCGCGTCTGGGAGCGCATGGCGGCGACGGGCGCGACGGCATTTGCGCAGTACTTTGCGCTCTTGCGCGCCGACCAACATGACGAGATCCAGCAGCTCGTCAACGCCTTCACCGTCAATGAGACCTACTTCTACCGTGAAGATCATCAGCTGAAGTGCCTGACGAATGACCTGCTGGAGCAACGATTGAGCGGTACACGAGCCGATGCAGCGATCCGCATCTGGTCGACGCCGTGCTCGACCGGTGAGGAGCCCTATTCGCTTGCCATGTGGCTCCTCGAGCAATGGCCGCGGGTCGATGACTACGACGTCGAGATCGTGGGCTCCGACATCGATACCCGGGCTCTCGAGGTCGCACGCGCCGGAGTGTTCGGCAAGCGCGCCCTGATGCGGCTGACACCGGAGCTGATCGACAGGTATTTCGAGGCTCTGCCGGCGGAACGGTGGCAAATCATCCCGCAATTGCGCGACTCGGTCGCCTTCACATCCGTGAACATCGTGGAGCCGCAGCAGACGCGGCGACACGGTCGATTCGACGTCATCTTCTGCAGAAACGTCCTCATATACTTTGACGATGTCTCACGGCGCGTCGCGGCGGAAAATCTCTACGAGAACCTGCTCCCGGGGGGATTCATCTGTCTCGGGCACACCGAGTCCATGAGCCGGATCTCGCCCCTGTTCGAGGTGCGTCGATTCGATGATGCGATCGTCTACCAGCGGCCCGAGGCCGCAAAGTCATGAACGCTGCAGCCAAGACCGTACTGGTGGTGGATGATGCCGCACTGGTGCGCGTCTACTATCGGTCGATACTCGAGGGCGCCGGATTTCACGTCGCGGAAGCCTTGAACGGACTCGAGGCACTGGAGGCACTCCTCAGCAACATCGTTGATCTTCTCATCGTCGATATCAACATGCCGCAGATGGACGGCCTCTCCTTCATCAAGCTTCTGCGGCAGAAAGAGCGCCCGCTGGCATCCATTCCCGCGCTGGTGATCAGTGCGGAATCGGCAGAGGCCGACTTCGCAGCCGCCCGCTCCGCCGGTGCGAACTATTATCTGGTGAAGCCGGTCGAGCGCGAACGGCTGGCGGACCTCGCGCGAATGCTCTGCGGACTTGCACCATGAACGAGTTCCTGCAGCAGTTCCTGATCGAGTCGCGCGAGCTCGTGGAGCAGGCGGGCACCGGGCTGATCGCGCTCGAGCAGCGCCCGGGGGACGCCGCGCGCCTCGATGAGGTATTCCGCGCGTTTCACACCTTGAAGGGTGGCGCGGGAATCGTCGAATTCGCCGCGCTGGAAGGCGCAGTCCATGCCGTCGAAGACCTGCTTGCGGATGCGCGGACTGGCACCCGCGCACTGGCGCCCGCGAGCATCGAACGCTGCCTGGCGTGTCTCGATCAAATAGCAGAATGGCTCGATGTCATCGAGCGCACCGGAGAATTACCCGAGGTCGACAGCAGCTACGCCACCGAGAGCGCCAGCCGATCCGGCGACGGCGCGGCCGCGGCAATCGCGGCAGGAAAGGAGGATTCCGCGACTTCCCTGCCGCCGGAGGTCGCCGCCGTCATCGAAGCGCAGCGCGCTCTGCTCGCCGAAGGCTCAACCCGGAGCTTCGCCGGCCGAACAGCCTCGGCCGGGTTGGTGGCAGCCAATGCGCTGCGGTTCTGCGGCCGCATCGAGCTTTCGCAACGCATATCGCGCGCAACCGAACTGAGCCTGCTTGGGCTTTCGGCCCAGCCCCTGCAAGAGGCCCTCTTGCAATCACTCTGCGGGGACCCCCGCCAGCCGGCAGCGACATCAACGCTACCGGTGCAGCCCGAGGTTGCGGCCCGCACCTTCAGAATCGAGGCCGAGCAGGTCGATGCGCTCGTTCGCCTGGCCGGCGAGCTGACCGTCGCGAAAAATGCGATCGGTCATGCCGTCAAGCTCGCCCGAGCCGGCGATGCCTCGCTCGCGGACGTGCTGACGGATCGGCATGGCGCTCTCGAGCATCTGGTCGGTGAGTTGCAGAGTTGCGTACTGCGAATGCGGGTCCGGCCGCTACGTACGGTACTGCAACGCTTGCCGCGCCTCGTGCGGGAGATGGCCGCCACACTGGGCAAGTCAGTAACACTCGTCATTGAGGGCGATGAGACCGAAGCAGACAAGACGATCGTCGAATTGCTGTTCGAGCCTCTGCTCCACCTCGTGCGCAATGCGATAGATCATGGCGTCGAGAGCAAGCAGGAGCGCACTCGCGCCGGCAAGCCGGCCACAGCCAGTCTTCGGATCAGGGCCCAGCGCCGTGGCGACCAAATCCTCATCGAGGTCAGCGACGATGGTGCCGGCATCGATCTTGCCCGTGTACGCGAAGTCGCGGCCCAACGCGGGCTCGTTGCCGAGGAACAGCGCCTCATGTTGACGGAGGCCGACGCTCTTGCGCTGATCTTCAGCCCCGGGTTTTCCACCGCTGCTGAAGTAACAGAAGTATCCGGACGCGGCGTAGGGATGGATGCCGTGCGCACAGCGGTGGCAAGAATCGGCGGCCATGTCTCCATTGCGAGCGTCCCGGGCCGCGGGACCGCCGTCAAGCTATCGCTTCCGTTCAGTGTGATGATGACGCATGTGATGACGGTCGAGGCTGGCGGGCAGATGTTCGGGCTGCCATTGGAAGCTATAATCGAGACCGTCCGAGTTCCCCAAGCGGCGATCGCTGGCGTCGGCACCGCGCCTGCCGTCGTCCTGCGAAACCGGACGCTTCCGCTGATAGATCTGGCAGCCGTCCTTGGCGTCGCGAGCCCGCCTGCGGACGAAGATGGGGCGACCGTGGTCGTGGCTGCCGCCAACGGTGAGTGGGGCGCGTTTCGAGTGGATCGCATAGTCGAGCAACTGGACCTCATATTGAAACCTCTGGAGGGCTTGCTCGCCGGCACTCCGGGGATCATGGGAACGAGTCTGCTGGGCGACGGGCGTGTCCTGCTGGTACTCGATATCGCGGAGATGCTTCAATGAATGTCCGAGTGGACCCGAGCGGCTTGATCGCGCTACCCGGTGCCAATGGCACGATCGGAAACAATCGCGATGGTGCGCCCAGCCGCCGGATGAGGCGGGAGCGCAGATCACCACTGGGAGAATTCTCGTGAAATTCACCGTGTTGATCGTCGATGACAGCAAGCTCGCCCGCATGTCGATTGCCAAGGTACTCAATGGACTGCATCCGGAATGGACGCGAGTCGAGGCGGCCAATGCGGCCGAGGCAATGGAGCGCGCCACGCAACTGGCCCCCGAGATCGTGCTCCTCGATTTCAACATGCCAGGAAAGGACGGCATCACGCTCGCCGCCGAGCTTCGCGCCCTGGATCCCACAATCGCTGTCGCAGTGATCTCTGCCAACCGGCAGAGGGAAGTGATCAATCGCACCCGCGAGGCCGGCGCCACTTTTCTGCCGAAACCCCTGACCGAGAGCGCACTCGCAGAGTTCCTTGCCTCGATCCTCGAGCGGCGCGCGCTCCGCGAATGAACGCCACATCGCCCATGCTCCTGACGGATCTGCAGCTCGATGCCCTGACAGAACTGGTGAATCTCGGCGTGAGCAATGCGGCAACCAACCTGAGCGAAATGGTCCGTGAAGAAGTCGCGCTGTCCGTGCCGAGGGTGTCTGTGGTGACTCGGCAGGAGGCCATCGAGGTCCTGCAAGGCGGTGATGCGAAGCAGCTGATCGCCATCCATCAGGAATTCGATGGCGACATCCGCGGGCGGGCGCTGCTGATTTTCCCGGAAGCGAAGAGCCTGGAGCTCATCCGGGCCCTGGTCGGAGCGGAACTGTCACTGGAGGACATCATGGAGCTCGAGCAGGAAGCGCTCGCGGAGACGGGCAACGTGCTCCTGAACGCCTGCCTGTCCACGATGGCCAATAGCTTACGCCGCAATCTCAGGATCTCCCTCCCCGAGGTCATCCGCGGCGATGGCGTCGAATTCTTCCGCCTCACGGCCAGCCCCGCCGCCGGCGACACGGTGCTGTTCATCTACATCAATTTCGCGGTGAAGCACCGCGATATCCAGGGTTATCTGGCACTGCTCCTCGATATTCCATCGATGGCGATATTGCAGGCCCTGCTGACCGAATATATCGATCGCGCCAGCTGACCCGTCCATAGCTTACATGTCGAACAGTCCCACCTCCAGTGACTCGGTCTTGGATGCCGTCAACAGCGGCATCATCGTACTCGACCGCGACCGGCGTGTCGTGCTCTGGAACCGCTGGATGCACACCGCTTCCGGAGTGGCCGGGCACGAGGCGAGAGGCAGATCGCTGCCGGAGATCTTTCCGCAGGCAGAGCTGCGGCGCCTGTCCACCGCCATCTCGGTTGCATTGATATCAAACGCATCGACCATTCTTACCCACGCACTCAACTCCACGCTGCTGCCGCTCAGAACCCAGTCTTGCCAGGCATTGCTGCACGACATCACGGTCTCACCGTTGGGCAAGACGGATACCGAAGGCTGCCTGATCGCCATTAGCGACGTCACGGCAACCACACGCAGACTTCGCTATCTGCGAGAGCAGCAGGACGCACGGTACCGCGCTGTGGTCGCGAACGCACCCGACCCGATCATCACCGTCGATGGCGCGGACCTCATCCAATTCGCAAATCCGGCAGCCCGGCTGTGCTTCGGCCGTCCGGACTCCGGATTGATCGGCACCGACGCCGCCCTGCTGTTCGAAACGCCGCATGAATGGACCGACCTCTGGCGCGGTGCAATGGACGCAACCGGATCGGATCAGCCGACGGAGCTGACTGCGGCGCGTCCAGGCGGCGAGGTGCGTCACTTCGAGGCTGCCGCGTCCCGCTGGAAAGGCGGTGCTCGCGTATTTGTCACGGTGATCCTGCGCGACATCACGGAACGTCGCACCATCATCGCAACGCTGCGGCGTCGCGAGGCCGAGGCTCGCGAGGCCGCAGCGGCCCTGACCGACCTCAACCGCACCCTCGAGGAGCGCGTGCAGGCGCGCACAGCGCAGCTCATCAAGGCCGAGAGCGCCCTGCGCCACAGCCAGAAGATGGAGGCCATTGGTAATCTGACCGGAAGTATCGCGCATGACTTCAACAACCTGCTGCACGTCATCAGCGGCAATCTGCACCTTCTGAAGCACGCCGTGAGTGGTAACGCGGCCGCCGAGAGACGTGTGCAGATCGCGCTGGATGGAGTGTCGCGCAGCGCGAAGCTTTCCTCCCAGCTGCTCGCCTTTGCGCGCCGACAACCACTGTCTCCCAAGGTCATCAACCTCGGGCGTTTCATCCGCGACATGGAGGACATCCTGCGCCGGGCCGTGGGTGAGAGGGTCGTATTGGAGACCGTCATCGAGACGGAATTGTGGAACACGCTGATCGACCCCGGGAATGTCGAGAATGCGTTGCTGAATATGGCGATCAATGCCAAGGACGCGATGGAAGGCGAAGGCCGGCTGACCATCGAGGCGGCCAATGTAGTCCTGGCGCCCGAGTATGCGGCGGCGCACGAAGGCATCATGCCGGGGCAGTACGTGATGGTGGCCGTGACTGACACCGGATCCGGCATGCCGGCCGAGGTGATCGAACAGGCGTTCGAGCCGTTCTTCACCACCAAGCCGGAGGGCCGTGGAACGGGACTCGGACTTTCGATGGTCTACGGGTTCGTCAAGCAGTCGGGCGGCCACGTCCACATCGAGAGCGAGATCGGCCGCGGCACCAGAATCAAGCTGTACTTGCCGCGCTCCATGCAATCCGAGGATGCACTCGTGGCGATGGACTCGATCCCGGTCAGCGGCGGCAACGAGATGATCCTCGTCGCCGAGGACGACGAGGCCGTACGGGAGACCGTGGTCGCGATGCTGAACGAGCTGGGCTATCGCGTACTCAAGGCAAAGGATG
>DASYGA010000467.1:0-3481 GCA_036000265.1 Steroidobacteraceae bacterium
TGGCGCTCGCCGCGCGCATGGTCTCAAGCTGCGCGACGGGCGCACCGTCGAAGCCGGCGCAATCGTCATCACCACAGGCACGTTCCTGAACGGGCTCATCCACTGTGGCGAGGAGCAGTATCCCGCCGGCCGCAGCGGCGAGCCGCCCAGCGTTCTTCTGGGTGAGAGTCTCAAGCGGCTCGGCCTGCGCGGATGCCGGCTGAAGACCGGTACGCCGCCGCGTCTGGATGGCCGCACTATCGACTGGTCGCGCTTCGCCGAGCAGCCGGGCGACGCCGACCCCACGCCCTTCAGCTTCCGCACCACGACGCTGCCGCAGCGCCAGGTCTCCTGTCACATCGCTTTCACCACGCCCGAGACCTTGCGCATCATCCGCGAAAACGTCTCGCGCTCGCCCATGTACTCCGGGCAGATCCAGGCCATCGGGCCGCGCTACTGCCCCTCCATCGAGGACAAGGTCGTCCGCTTCCCGGACAAGGAGCAGCACCAGTTCTTCCTTGAGCCCGAAGGCCTCGACACCCACGAGGTCTACGTCAACGGCATGTCCACATCGCTGCCCATGGATGTGCAATGGCAGGTCGTGCGCTCCATCCCCGGCCTCGAGAACGCCGAGATGCTGCGTCCCGGCTACGCCATCGAGTACGACGCCATCGACCCCACAGAGCTTGACCGCAGTCTGCGCGTGAAGTCCATCGCCGGCCTCTACCTCGCCGGCCAGATCAACGGCACCTCCGGCTACGAAGAGGCGGCGTGCCAGGGCCTGATGGCCGGCATCAACGCCGCACTTGCCGTGCGTGGTGAACCTGCATTTACCCTCGACCGCACGGAAGCCTACACCGGCATTCTCATCGACGACCTCATCAGCAAGGGCACCAATGAGCCCTATCGCATGTTCACCTCGCGCGCGGAGTTCCGCCTTCATCTCCGCATCGATAACGCAGACCGCCGTCTCACGCCGTCCGGCCGCCGCCTCGGCCTCATCGATGACCAGGCCTGGAGTGACTACGAAGCACGCCAGCAGCGCGCCGTCGCGCTTGAAAAGCTGCTCGCCACCACCCGCATCGATCCCGACCGCGTAGCCGATGCACTGGCCGGGCTCAATCTCGACCCCGACAGCATCAGCGGCCAGACCTACGCGCAACTGCTGAAGCGCCCTGAGATCACGATCGAGTTGCTGCGGCCGCTGCTCCAGACCATCGCGCGGCCCGAAGAGCCTCGCACGTTACTTGCGCCGCTTCTCGGCGAGTCAGCACTCACAGCCCGCGCGCGTAACGAGTTGCGCGCCGTCGAAACAGAGATCAAGTACGCCGGCTACCTGGATCAGCAGCGCAAGGCCATCGAGAAACTGAAGCGCGCGGAGAGCCTCACCATCCCCGCGTGGTTCGACTATCAGAACATCAGCGGCCTCTCCCGCGAGATGCAGGAGAAGCTCAGCCGCGTCCGCCCGCAGACCGTAGGCCAGGCCAGCCGCATTCCCGGCGTCACCCCCGCTGCGCTCTCGCTCATCCACGTCTATATAGAAATCCAGGGCCGCAAGCGGAGCGAAGCCGCCGTTGCCACCACCGGCGCCGTCGCGGGCTCCTGAGTCTCATCCCACAATCCTTGAACGCCCTCCTCATCGCCGAAATCGTCGCTGCCATCACCACCGTGCTCGCCTGGGCGGGCGTCGGCTACTACCTGCTCGCCCTGTGGAGTGCCCGCGCCTTCGTCCACAGCCTGCGCCGGCCCCGGCCTGCATACACGCCCGCCGTCAGCCTGCTCAAGCCCGTCCGCGGTCTCGATCACGAGATGTACTCCGCCTTCGCCAGCCACTGCCGTCAGGAATACTCCGGCGAATACGAAATTCTCTTTGGCGTCAGCTCGCTCGCCGACCCCGCCCTCATCGCCGTGCGCCAGCTTCAGGAAGAGTTTCCCGATCACGCGATTCGCATCATCGAATGCCCGGAACTCCTCGGCGCCAACGGCAAGGTCTCGAACCTCGTTCAGATGCTGCCGCACGCGCGCCATCCCTACGTTGTCGTCAACGACAGCGACATCGTTGTCTCGCCCCAATACCTCTCGCGCATCATGTCCGGCTTCGCGCCATCGCCCGAGCCCAAGCGCACTGTGGGCATGGTCACCGCGCCCTATCGCGGACGCGCTCACGGCAAACCGCGCAAGGAGCCGACCGTCGGCTCGCGTATGGAGGCCCTCGGCATCTCCACCGACTTCTTCCCCGGCGTCCTCACCGCGCGCCGCATCGAGGGCGGCATCCACTTCGGTCTCGGCTCCACGCTGGCGGTCTCCCGCGAAGCGCTCGACCGCATCGGCGGCTTCGCCCCACTAGTCGACTACCTTGCCGACGACTACGAGCTCGGCGCTCGCATTGCTGCCGCCGGCTTCGACATCGAGCTCTCTTCCGAGGTCGTTGAAACCTGGGTGCCTCCGTACGACGCGGCCGGCTTCCTCGAGCATCAGCTTCGCTGGTGCCGCTCCACTCGCGACTCGCGCCGCTGGGGCTACACCGGCCTCATCTTCACCTTCGGCCTGCCCTGGGCCTTCCTGAACCTCATCGCCGCCGGGCTCAGTCTCGAAAGCATTGCCCTCTTCGTGCTCGCGCTGCTGGTTCGCATCGCGCTCGCGCTGGTCGTCGGCGTCGGCATCCTGGGCGACACGCAGGTCTTTCGCGATCTCCTCCTTCTCCTGCCCCGCGACCTCATCGCCCTCGCCCTTTGGGCCTGGAGCTTCGCCGGCGACACCGTCACCTGGCGCGGCGAGCGGTTTCTGCTCAAGCGCGGCAAGTTGATCCGCCTCCAGCCAAAACCCGCTTCTCCCTGAGCAGGAAATCGCTCAACCGGGATGCGAGAGATCAGAGATGAGAGGCTCGTCGAAAAGCTCCATCTCCTCGATAGTCGGCGCCTGGAATATCTCGACCCATTCGAAAAGTGCATCCCGTTCGATAGGCGGATTCTCCCTGCCTCTGCGCTGCAATCTCTCAAAAAGCACATCGGCAGGCGCACTGACATAATGCAGCTCAACCGCAGCCCCGAGCGCTCGCGCGCCGAGCCGCAACGTATCCCGCTCCGACCGCGCCCATGTGCCCCATTCGATGATGACGGTGAGTCCCTGCGCCAACAGCTCTTGGGCAAACTTCCACTGCAGCGCCTCCACCTTCGCACGCACGTCTTCACGGTGAAGATTGATCGAAAGAGCGTCCAGCCAGTCGTCGGGAGAAAAGCGAATCGCCTGGAGCTTGCTTTCCAGGGCCTTGGCAAGCCTGGTCTTCCCCGAACCCGGCAGGCCGCATACGAGAATCAATCGGCCGGAGCATTGCACGAAGGCATTATCCGCCGGGGGCTCTTCGCCCGAACATCGCGGGCGGAACAGGGCCGTCACCCAACCGGCATCAGGTAAAACATCACGCCAAGCATGCAATAGACCGCCAGCAACTGAACCCCCTCCATCCAGTTGGCTTCGCCGTCGCCGGCGATCTGGCCGTGAA
>DASYGA010000470.1:0-9719 GCA_036000265.1 Steroidobacteraceae bacterium
GGAAGCGCACCGGTCCCTCGGCGCTGCCGGTCATGAACTGATGCACCGTCTCCGAGTCGCTTTGCGCAAGCTCCCGCGGCGTGCCGGAAGCCACCACACGGCCCCCGGAAAGCAGGTAGCTCTGGTCGGCGATGGTGGCGAGCTCCTGCACGTCGTGGGAGACGACGATGCTCGTGATGCCGAGCGCCTGATTCATCTGCTTGATCAGGCGCAGGATCACCCCGAGCGAGATCGGATCGAGGCCGACGAACGGCTCATCGTATAGCAGCACCTCCGGGTCCATGACGATGGCCCTCGCCAGCGCCACCCGACGCGCCATGCCGCCGGAGAGCTCCGCCGGCATCAGGTGCGCCGCGCCGCGCAGGCCCACGGCCTCGAGCTTGGTGAGCACCAGGTTGCGGATGACCGATTCAGGCAGATCCGTGTGCTCCCGGACCGGAAAGGCAACGTTCTCGAAGACGTTGATGTCGGTGAGCAACGCTCCGTTCTGGAAGAGCATGCCCATGCGCCGTCGCGCGGCGTAGACCTCGGACCCCGAGAGAGTGGCGATGTCCCGCCCGAACACCAGCACCTGCCCGCTGTCGGCAAAGAGCTGGCCGGTGATGAGGCGCAGCAGCGTCGTCTTGCCCGTGCCGCTCGGCCCCATCACGGCCGTGATGAGGCCGCGGCGCACACGAATGTTGAGGCCGGCGAAGATAGGCCGGCCATCGATGGCGTAATGCACATCGCGCACGTCGACGACCGCGTCATCTGCCGGGGCGGACGGCGCGCGTTGGGTTTCAGGGCTGGTCACGCGAGCGCTTCGATCCTGGGCCCTTGGGGCGTGGGTCCGCTCAAGCGGCCTGGCTTTCCATCTCTGAGCTGTAGCGGCCGGTGGTCGCGAGACCATTGAGCCTTGCCCGGCGCGCGAACTCCTTCTGGCCCGCGGCGAAGGTCTCCGGCTTGCCGCCCCAGGCCTTGAGCGCGGTGTCCTGCAATGCCCGGCCATAACTGAACGTCAACGGCCAGGGCAGCGGCGCCATGCGGTTCATCAGGGACAGATGCAGCGTCGCCTCGGCCGACGATTGGCCGCCGGAGAGGAACGCGATGCCCGCCACGGCCGGCGGTACGTGACGCTTCAGCGTCCGCACCGTCGCCTCTGCCACTGCCTCGGGTGGCGCGCGGTTCGACGCCTTCTTACCGGAGATGACCATGTTGGGCTTGAGGACCATGCCTTCGAGATAGATACGATGCTCGAAGAGCTGATCGAAGACGGCATTCAGCGTGGCGTTGGTGACTTCCTCGCAGCGCTCGATGGAGTGGCCGCCATCCATGAGCACTTCGGGCTCCACGATCGGGACGATGTCATTTTCCTGGCAAAGCGCGGCATAGCGCGCCAGCGCGTGAGCATTCGCTTCGATGCCGAACGCGGTCGGAATACCGTCCGCGATGTCGATGACTGCACGCCACTTCGCAAACCGCGCGCCGAGCCCGTGGTATTCGACCAGCCGCTCGCGCAGGCCGTCGAGCCCCTCCGTGATCGTCTCTCCGGGGAAGCCCGCGAGCGGCTTGGCGCCCATGTCGACCTTGATGCCGGGGATCATCCCGTGCTGCGTCAGGTATTGCGGGAACGGCGCGCCGTCGCGCGTCTTCTGGCGGATGGTCTCGTCATAGAGGATGACGCCGCTGATCGCCTCATGCGCGCCCGGGGCGCTGAAGAGCAGCTCGCGGTAGCCGCGCCGTTGCTCCTCCGTGGATTCCAGACGGATGGCGTCGAAACGCTTCTTGATGGTGCCGGTGCTCTCATCGGCGGCCAGAATCCCCTTGCCCTTGGCGACCATCGCTTGGGCGATGCGGGCGAGCTCATTGCGGTTCATCGTTCTCGTTCCTCCAGCAATGGCGGGGCCGGCCGCGAGCACCCAAGCAGTGCCGCCGGTGTCCGCCCCAGGATCGTTCGCTTGAATGGAAGCGGCAAGGATACCAAATAGCGTGGAATCGCAGGATGGCGGATGACGCCAGCGCCAGCGTGGCCGTCCCGGGGACGGCGACCCTGGAAGCTGAGCTTGGTTCGCGTGGCAATCAGTACTAAAATAGTCCTACTTCGAGCTTACTTGGGTCGCCCTCTCAACCAGGGCATGCCGTTATGGTCCGAATCAGCCGACTTACAGACTACGCCACCGTGCTCCTCGCCGTGCTCGCCGAGCAGCCGGCACGCGTGCAGACCGCCGCGGCGCTGGCAGAGCAGACCCATATTGCGGCCCCTACCGTCAGCAAGCTGCTGAAGCAGCTGCAGCGTGCCGGCCTGGTCGCATCGACCCTGGGACTGCACGGCGGCTATCAGCTGGCGCGCCCCGCGGCCGAGATCAGCGCGGCCGCCATTCTGGATGCCATGGAGGGGCCGGTGGCGCTCACCGACTGCTCCGTGGGCGCAGGCCAGTGCGACATCGAGGAGACGTGCCGCGTCGGCCGGGTCTGGCAGCGGCTGAACCTCGCCATCCGCCGTTCATTGTACGACATCAGCCTCGCGCAGCTCGCCGGCATCGACCCGACCCATGTGGCGCTGCCCGCGCTCGAGCGCGACCTCAAGGCAGCCGCCTCTTCCCGCGCACCCGTACGCTCCTGAGCCGAATTATGAGTGAAACCGCAAATCAGCTGGAAAGCCTCTTCGCCCGCCGCTACGAGCACGGGTTCATCACCGACATCGATTCGGACACCGTGCCACCCGGGCTGGACGAGGACGTGGTACGCCTCATCTCCCGCAAGAAGGGTGAGCCAGCCTTCCTCACCGAGTGGCGCCTGAAGGCGCTGCGGCACTGGCTCACCATGAGCGAGCCGCACTGGTCGCACACGCGCTACCCGCCCATCGATTATCAGGCGATCTCCTACTATTCCGCGCCCAAGGCGAAGGGCGACGGGCCGAAGAGCCTGGCTGAGGTGGACCCGAAGCTGCTCGAGACCTACGAGAAACTCGGCGTTCCGCTGCACGAGCGCGCCCGCCTCGCGGGTGTGGCGGTGGATGCGGTATTCGACAGCGTCTCGGTCGCGACCACCTTCAAGGAGCGTCTCCACGAGGCCGGCGTCGTGTTCTGCCCGTTCTCCGAGGCGGTGCAGAAGCACCCGCAGCTCATCGAGCGGTATCTCGGCAGCGTCGTGCCCATCACCGATAACTTCTTCGCCTCGTTGAATTCCGCCGTGTTCTCCGACGGCTCGTTCGTCTATGTCCCCAAGGGTGTGCGCTGCCCGATGGAGCTGTCGACCTACTTCCGCATCAATGCGGCGAACACCGGACAGTTCGAGCGCACGCTGATCATCGCCGATGAAGGCTCGCACGTGTCATATCTGGAGGGCTGCAGTGCGCCCATGCGGGATGAGAATCAGCTGCATGCCGCCGTGGTCGAGCTGGTGGCGCTGGACAACGCCCACATAAAGTATTCCACCGTGCAGAACTGGTATCCGGGCGATGCCGAAGGCAAAGGCGGCATCTACAACTTCGTCACCAAGCGCGGCGAGTGCCGGGGAAAGAACTCCCACATCTCCTGGACTCAGGTGGAGACCGGATCGGCGATCACCTGGAAGTATCCGAGCTGCGTGCTGCGCGGCGACGGCTCGAGCGGCGAGTTCTACTCCGTCGCGACGGTCAACAACTGCCAGCAGGCGGACACCGGCACGAAGATGATCCACATCGGACGCGACACCCACAGCACCATCATCTCCAAGGGAATATCGGCCGGCCGCGGCCAGAATAGCTACCGCGGGCTGGTGAAGATCCTGCCGAGCGCCCACGGCGCACGCAACTTCACGCAGTGCGATTCGCTCCTCATGGGCGGCAATTGCGGCGCGCACACCTTCCCTTATGTCGAGGTGAAAAACCCCTCGGCCACGATAGAGCACGAGGCGAGCACTTCGAAGATCAGCGATGACCAGCTCTTCTATTGCCTCTCCCGCGGCATCGCGGCGGAGGATGCCGTGAATCTCATCGTCAGCGGCTTCTGCAAGTCCGTCTTCAGGGAGCTGCCGATGGAATTCGCGGTCGAGGCGCAGAATCTGCTCGCGGTCAGCCTCGAAGGCGCCGTGGGCTAGCAGGAAGAAAGAGAGCGAGATGCTGAACATCGAAAATCTGCACGTCAAAGTCGACGGCAAGGAGATCCTGCAGGGACTGACGCTCGCGGTTCCCACCGGCGAGGTGCACGCCGTCATGGGACCCAACGGCTCCGGCAAGAGCACGCTGGCCAATGTGCTCGCGGGGCGGCCGGGCTACGAGATCACCAGGGGCTCGGTGACCTTCCAGGGCCGCGACCTGCTGGCGCTCGCGCCCGAGGAGCGGGCGCGGGAGGGCGTGTTCCTCGGCTTCCAGTACCCGGTGGAGATCCCGGGCGTCAACAACGTCTATCTTCTCAAGGCGGCGGTGAATGCCGCGCGCAAGCACCGCGGGCTCGAGGAGGTCGATGCCTTCGAGTTCCTGACTCTGGTGAAGGAGAAGATGCGGCTGATGCGCATGGAGGAAAGCATGCTGTCGCGCGGAGTCAACGAGGGATTCTCGGGCGGCGAGAAGAAGCGCAACGAGATCCTGCAGATGCTGGTCCTCGAGCCGCGCCTCGCGATCCTGGACGAGACCGACTCGGGCCTCGACATCGATGCGCTGAAGGTCGTCGCTCACGGAGTCAACACCCTGCGCTCGCCGGAGCGCTCGCTGGTGCTGGTGACTCATTATCAGCGCCTGCTCGACTACATCGTCCCGGATCACGTTCACGTGCTGGTCAAGGGCCGCATCGTGCGCAGCGGCGACAAGTCGCTGGCGCTCGAGCTCGAGCGGCGCGGCTACGACTGGGTGACGAGCGAGGCGGCATGACCCAGGCTGCCTCGAAGCGCGTTCTGGATGAGTACGCCGCGGCTCGCGACTCCCTGCCCGCCGATGTGGTCAGCCCGGAGCGGCGGCAAGCGGCGATCGAGGCGCTTGCCGCGCGCGGGCTGCCGACGACGCGCGAGGAGAATTGGCGGTACACCAACCTGCGGCCGCTGGAGCGGGCGCGGCTGGCGCCGATCGCGCCGGCATCGACTGCACCAGCGCCGGGGACTGCCGCGCCGGCTCCGAAGCTGTCGCCGCCCGACTCCGGGCTGCCTGCCAGGCTCGCGGGGTTCGCTCGGTATACGTTCGTGGACGGCATTCTTGCGCCGCAGCTGTGCTCGCCACAGTCCCAGACGGGTCTTGCGGTGCGCAGCTTGCGACGCGCCGCCGAAGGCACCCCGGGTGACACCGGACACCCGAGCGCCGCGACGGCATCGCCGCTGCCGCGCGCCCTGCCCGCCTGGAGCGAGTTGCCCGAGGCGCGTCTGGCCTTGCTGAATGAGGCCTTCGCGACCGACGCAGCCGCCATCCAGGTCGGCGGCGCGGCTGCAGAGCCGGCACGAGTCGAAATCCTCTTCATCGCGACTGCAGGCGCCGAGCTCGGCACCTCCTACCCGCGCCTCCAGGTCAGCCTGGATCCGGCGGCGCGCCTGGTTCTCATCGAGCGCCACATCGGCGCGGGCGACGGCGCCCAGTTCGTCAACAGCTCGGTCCGCGTGGACATTGGGCGCGGCGCACACCTGACCCACTACCGGCTGCAACAGGCGGGCGCGCGCGCCAGCTGGCTCGATACGCTGTCGGCGGTGCTGGCCGCGGATGCGCACTACGGCCTGCTCGCAGTCAATATAGGCGGACTGTCGGCACGATCGACGACTCACGTGCAGATGGCAGGTGCCGGAGCGGAGCTGGCTTTGTCGGTGGCCGCACTCGGCGACCGGCAGCAGGTGCAGGACAACTTCGCGCTGGTGGAGCACATCGGCCCGCGCGCCCGCACCGAGCAGACCTTCCGCGGAATCGCCTCGGGACGTGCCCGCGTCGCTTTCAACGGCAAAATCACCGTTCATGAAGGCGCCGCCGGGACCGATTCGCGCCAGTCGCTGCGCGGCCTGCTCGCCGGCCCGCAAGCGGAGATCGATGTGCGCCCGCAACTGGAGATCTATACGGACGAGGTGCGTTGCAGCCATGGCGCGACCGCGGGCAAGCTGGACGAGAGCATGCTTTTCTACCTCCTCTCGCGGGGCTTGTCCGCCGAGGTGGCGCAGCGCCTGCTCAAGTGGGCGTTCCTGGAGGATGTGATTTCCAAGATCGAATTACCCGAGCTCAGGCGGCAGATCGAGCACGACCTCGCCGGCCAGATGGCCGACGCCGCTGCGCTGAAGGAGCTGCTCTGATGGCCGTGACCGCATCCCGCATCACCCCCGCACCCATGCTCGACGTCGCGCGCGTGCGGCGCGACTTCCCCATTCTGGAGCGCTCGGTCAACGGGCATCCGCTGGTGTATCTGGACAGCGCAGCGTCCGCGCAGCGCCCGCTGCCGGTATTGCGCGCAGTTGAGCACTACGAAACGCACACGCATGCCAACGTTCACCGCGGCGTTCATGCGCTCAGCCAGGCCGCCACGGAAGCCTATGAAGGCGCACGCGAGCGGGTACGCCGCTTCATCAATGCGCAGTCGACCCACGAGATCATCTTTGTTCGCGGAACCACCGAAGGCATCAATCTGGTGGCGCAGTCCTATGCGCGCCCGCGCCTCGGGCCGGGGGACGAGATCCTGATCACCGGCCTCGAGCATCACGCCAACATCGTCCCCTGGCAGATGGTGCGCGATCAGACCGGCTGCACGCTGAAGGTTGCGCCCATCAATCGGCGCGGCGAGGTCGAGCTCGAGTCCTTCCTGTCGCTGCTCTCGCCGCACACGCGCATCGTCGCAATCGCGCATGTATCGAACGCGCTCGGCACCATTCTGCCGGTGAAGCGCATGATCGATGCCGCGCACGCGCAAGGAGCCGTGGTGTTGGTGGACGGCGCCCAGGCCATTCCCCACTCCAGTGTCGATGTCCGCGCGCTCGGCTGCGACTTCTACGCCTTCTCCGGCCACAAGCTCTACGGGCCCACCGGCATCGGCGTGCTCTATGGCCGTGAGGATCTGCTCGCCGCGATGCCACCCTGGCAGGGCGGCGGCGACATGATCCGGACCGTCTCGTTCGAGAAGACGACCTACAACGAGCTGCCGTGGAAGTTCGAGGCCGGCACACCCCATATTTCCGGGGCCGTGGGCCTCGCCGCCGCCATGGACTACGTCGAAAGCCTGGGGCTGGAGGCGATCGCCGCGCACGAGCAGCGGCTGCTCGAGCATGCCACCCGTGAGCTGCAGCGCATCCCCGGCATTGAGATCATCGGCACCGCACCCCACAAGGCGGCGGTACTGTCCTTCACCCTGCAGGGCGTCCATCCGCACGACCTCGGCACGATTCTCGATGCCGAGGGCATCGCGGTGCGCACCGGCCACCACTGCGCCATGCCCGTCATGACGTTCTTCGACATACCGGCCACGGCGCGCGCCTCCTTCGGCTGCTACAACACCGAGGCCGAGGTGGCGAGCCTGGTGGCCGCCCTGCGCAAGGCGCGCGAGGTGTTCGCGTAATGGACCTCAAGGAGCTCTACCGCGACGTCATCCTCGACCACAACAGGCGGCCGCGGAACTTCGGCCGGATCGAGGGCAGCGATGCCCATGCCGAGGGACACAATCCGCTTTGCGGCGACCGATTGACCGTGTGGCTGCGCCTGAAGGACAACCGCATCGAGGATGTGCGCTTCGAGGGCAAGGGCTGCGCGATCTCGACCGCTTCGGCATCCATGATGACCGAAGCCGTCAAAGGCAAGGACAGGGCAACGGTGCGATCGCTGTACGGCCGCATCCACGCTCTTCTGACCCGGCAGGACGCGGAGGCGGATGCCTCGCTCGGAAAGCTCGCCGCCCTCTCCGGTGTGCGGGAATTCCCCGCGCGCGTCAAGTGCGCGAGCCTCTGCTGGCATACCCTGAATGCGGCGCTGGAGCGCAGCGACGCCACCGTCTCCACGGAGTGAGACATGCGTAGTCACGAGAACGAGCCCTTCGTCGTCAGCCGCGAGGTCAAGGCGGTGATCGTCCCCGCCGGAGTCGAGGTCAGCCTCAAGCCCGGCCAGTCGGGCTACATCACACAAGCCCTCGGCGGCAGCTTCACCGTCTACATGGAGGGCAACCTGTTCCGTATTTCCGGTGAGGACGCCGATGCCCTCGGCAAGGAGCCGATAAAGCCCCCGGAGCTGCCGCCCAATGCAACCGAAGACGACGTGCGCGACCTCGCCTGGGCGCAGATGCGCACCTGCTATGATCCGGAGATTCCGGTCAACATCGTCGACCTCGGCCTGGTGTACGACTGCAATGTGACACCCAACGAGGATGGTACGCGCACGGTCGAAGTACGCCTCACCCTTACCGCTCCCGGATGCGGCATGGGCGAGATACTGGTCGATGATGTCAAGGACAAGATCGAGCGCATTCCGACAGTGAGCGCGGCGCGCGTCGAGCTCACCTTCGATCCTCCCTGGAACCAGAGCATGATGTCGGAGGAAGCGCGGCTGCAGACAGGGATGTATTACTGAGATGTCCTGGGTCGATGTAGGCAGTGCCGCGGACCTCCAGGAATCCACGCCGCTCTCCGTCGAGATCGACGGCATGGCGCTTCTCGTCGTACGCTGCGGCAACGACCTCTACGCCGTCGATGACCGCTGCACCCACGACGGCGAGGCCCTCGATGGCGCGGAGATCGAGTCCTGTCAGATCATTTGTCCCCGCCACGGTGCACGGTTCTGCCTGCGGACCGGCGAAGCGCTGACGCCTCCGGCTTACGAGCCGCTTGGAACATTCGAGGTGCGGACCGAGAACGGCCGAATTCTGGTGGCGCAGCCCGAATGACGTCACCCCCTATATAATTCCACCATGAAGCAAGCTTTGATCGAGCGCCTGCGCTCCGATATCGCCGGACTCACGGAACAGGGCCTTTACAAGCGCGAGCGCGTGCTCGCGGGCCCGCAGGGAGGCACGGTCCGCACCGGCGAGCGCGAGGTCGTGAACCTCTGCGCGAACAATTACCTGGGGCTGGCCAATCATCCGGCGGTGCGGGAAGCGGCGCACCGGGGGATCGACCGGTTCGGGTTCGGCATGGCTTCCGTGCGCTTCATCTGCGGCACGCAGACGGTGCACAAGCAGCTCGAGGAGGCACTCAGCCGGTTCCTGGGTACCGAGGACGCCATCCTCTACTCCTCCTGCTTCGACGCCAATGGCGGACTCTTCGAGACGCTGCTCGATGAACGCGATGCGATCATCTCGGATGCGCTCAACCATGCCAGCATCATCGATGGCATCCGGCTCTGCAAGGCGCAGCGGTATCGGTACGCCAACAGCAACATGGCGGAGCTGGAGGAGTGCCTGCAACAGGCGAGCGGCGCGCGCACGCGGCTGATCGCCACCGATGGCGTCTTCTCGATGGATGGCATCATCGCCAACCTGCCGGCGATCTGCGATCTGGCAGACCGCTACGATGCGCTGGTGATGGTCGACGACTCGCACGCCACGGGCTTCATGGGGCCGGGCGGGCGCGGTACGCCGGAGCACTGCGGCGTCGCCTCACGCATCGACATCCTGACCGGGACGCTCGGCAAGGCACTGGGCGGAGCGAGCGGCGGCTACGTCGCAGCGCAAAAAGAGGTCGTGGAGTGGCTGCGGCAACGCTCGCGGCCCTATCTTTTCTCCAACAGCATCCCGCCGGTCGTGGCCGCCGTCGGGCTGCGGGTCATCGATCTGCTCGAGCACTCGCCGCAGCTGCGCACCCAGCTGCATCAGAACGCGCTT
>DASYGA010000479.1:0-5999 GCA_036000265.1 Steroidobacteraceae bacterium
CTCGAGGAATGCTCCCTGCACCGCCGCGCGTCCCGGCAGCTGCTCTGAAAAAAGCGGCCGCTCGGGATCCAACAGTGCCTCCCGGATGAAGATATCGCGTGCTTCCCGGGGCGCGATCGGCCCGTAGTTGACCCGCCGCCCCGATGCGAGCGGTAACCCGAAGAGCGCGATCGACTCCATAGCCGCCACGAACCCGCGACCCGCGACCCAGTGCGGTTCGCCGTAACTGCGCCTGACGAGATGCGCTCCAGCCCGCTCGATCCAGACGGGATTCACGGCAGCGACCATCCGCGCGTAGAGGCGAGTCGTCTCCATCAGGCTCCCCGCCACCAGCCATTTCGGTGGCTTGGCGGCGAGCGGCGTACCGGGCGCAATGACGAAGTGCATGCCGCGCGATCCGTCGTATTCGCGCTTCTGATTGAGCGCACCCACTGACCCGAGAAATCCCGTAAGGATCGCTTGATGCAGCTCCGCGTAGCTCGCCGGCGCGCGATTGGGTCTGAGATCTAGCTCGCGGACGTTGTGGGCGAGCTGGCGGTGCAAGTCCTGCCATTCGCGCATGCGCAGGAACGAGAGGAAATGCTCACGACACCACTTGCGCAACTGGTTGCCCGAGAGCGCCGCCGCTTGCTCGCCGAATGCACGCCATAGATTCAGCACCGTGATGAAATCGGACCGGGCATCGGCGAACAGCGCGTGCTTATCGCCGGCCTGCTTCGACATCTCGGTGGGACGTTCGCGGGGGTCCTGCGTCTCCAGGAACGCCGCGATGACCAGCATCTCGGCGAGACACCGCTGGCGCGACGCGGCGAGCAGCATGCGCCCGAGCCGGGGATCCACCGGCAGCGCGGCGATCTGGCGGCCGAGGCGGGTCACGCGCCGCTCCTCATCCATCGCCTGCAATTCGCCGAGCAGCCGCACACCATCGTTGATGAGCCGCGTGTCGGGAGGGTCGAGGAAGGGGAAGCTCTCCGGATCGCCCAGGCCGAGCGCCGCCATGCGCAGGATCACGCTCGCCAGATTGGTACGCAGAACCTCCGGCGGCGTGAACGCCTCGCGCGCGGCGAAGTCTTCCTCCGAGTAGAGGCGGATGCAGATCCCCGCGGCTTCACGGCCGCAGCGGCCCTTGCGCTGATCGGCGCTGGCGCGGGAGATGCGCTCCACGTGCAGACGCTGCACTTTGCCCCGCGGGCTGTAGCGGCTGATGCGCGCCAGGCCCGAGTCGATGACGTAACGGATCCCCGGCACCGTCAGGGATGTCTCCGCGACGTTGGTGGCCAGGATCAGTCGGCGCTGCGCGTGCCGCTGGAAGATGCGAGCCTGGTCGGCAGCCGAGAGCCGGGCATGGAGGGGCAACACCTCGGTGTCGGCCAGGCGTGCCTTGGAAAGCGCGTCCGCCGCTTCCCGGATGTGCTTCTCGCCTGGAAGGAAGACCAGCGCGTCGGCGTGCGCGCCGGCGCTTCGCAGGTCCAGCTCGCGCACGGCCGCCACTATGCCGTCGGGCAGCGACAGCTCCGCGGCATCCTCATCGTCCGCGACGAGCGGACGGTAGCGAACCTCCACCGGGTAACTGCGCCCGGACACCTCGATGACAGGCGCGCCACCGAAGAACTCCGCCAACCTGCCGGGATCAATGGTCGCGGACGTTACGATCAACCGCAGGTCCGCGCGTCGGCTCAGGAGTCGCTTGAGCACACCGAGCAGCAAGTCGATATTGAGAGTGCGCTCGTGTGCCTCGTCGAGGATCAGCGTGTCATAGCGGCGCAGCTCGGGATCGCCTTCCAGCTCCTGAAGCAGGATGCCGTCCGTCATCAGCTTCACGCGCATATGCGGACCCGTGCGATCGGTGAAGCGCACCTGGTATCCGACCGCCCCGCCCACGGTGGTGTGCAACTCCTCCGCGAGCCGAGTAGCGAGGGCGCGCGCGGCAATACGCCGCGGCTGAGTGTGGCCGATCAGGCCGGCGGTGCCGCGACCTGCCTCGAGGCAAAGCTTCGGCAGCTGGGTCGATTTCCCGGAGCCCGTTGCACCGCAGACGACGATCGCGGGGTGCCGCGCCAAAGCAGCGAGGATCTCCTCCCGGTGCGCCGTGATGGGCAGCGCCGGATCGCACTCGAGTCGGATCGGGAGTGTGGTCCGCCGCCCGTCGCGAGCGTGTGCTTCCATGCGTGAAGTCTAAATCAGCGGCGGACTGTGCGGTGCCCCATATGGTCCTCGAGCGCAGCCCCGGGGCTCGCCGGGCGAGCCGATTTTCAATTCAGGCGACGAACCTGCTCACCGAGCGGCATGCAGCCCGCGCGCCGGGCGCGCTCGTGACGGATCAATGGACCGCGATCATGAGCCCTCCCTTCCCTGCCGCTTGGCGGGATTCGAGCCGACCGTGGCAGTGGGCAGCTTGAAAATGGCGACCACGTCACCGTAGGGATAGGTCAATTGGAAGTTACCGCCCGCCGCGACGGCAATGTACTGCTGGCCGTTGACCATGTAGGTGACCGGCGGCGCGTTGACTCCGGCGCCGAGGTTGTAGCGCCATACACGCTCGCCGGACTTCGCATCGAAGGCGTCGAACCAGCCATCCCCTTCACCCATGAACACGAGGTTTCCCGCCGTCACCAGGGCGCCGCCGATCAACGGCTGCGGCGCCATGTACTGCCAGGCGATCTTCCCAGTCTCCACATCCAGCGCCACGAACGGCCCGTTCTG
This sequence comes from Steroidobacteraceae bacterium, assembly GCA_036000265.1. Classification (GTDB taxonomy): domain Bacteria; phylum Pseudomonadota; class Gammaproteobacteria; order Steroidobacterales; family Steroidobacteraceae; genus 13-2-20CM-66-19. The sequence continues at coordinate 2,704 of DASYGA010000479.1, forward strand.
AATTCCCCCTGGGGCGACATTCGTGAACGCGCTGCCCAGGCGAATCAGGCCTGGAGCGCTCGCAGCAGGCTTGGTCGTGAAGTGCATCAATTGATTCATCGCGAGGATGTAGAGATAGTGTGTCCGCGGCGAGTATGCGGGCGGCGACCACTCCGAGCCGCCGTTCGCGCCGGGAAGCATGTCGACGCCTTCCCGCGTGGGCGTGGTGAACATGTTCTTCGACATCATGACGTATGGGCTCTTGCTGATCAGCTTGCCAGTACGCCGGTCGACGATGAACACGAAACCCACCTTGCCCGCTTCCGCGGCAGCCGGGATCGTCCGTCCGTTGCGATGGACGTCGAAAAGCACGACGTTGCTGACCGCATCGTAGTCCCAGACGTCGTGCTTCACTTCCTGGTAGTGCCATTTGAGCCGGCCGCTGTGCACATCGAGCGCCACGATGCTGTCACTGTACAGGTTATCGCCCCGGCGGCCGCTGCCGTCGAGATCGGGGTTTGGATTGCCGGTGCTGAAAATCACGAGCCCGAGCTTCGGATCGATCGCGGGCGTGGTCCATACCATTGCGCCGCCACCCTTCCACGAGTCCCCCTCGTACGATTTCGGATCGGTCACCATCCACCGCCAGCGCTGCTGCCCGGACTTTGCGTCGTACGCCGCCACGAAGCCGCGCAGGGCCCACTCGCCGCCCGCGCTGCCCACAATGACCATGCCATCGTAGACCTGGGGCTGGAGCGTTTCCGAGTAGCCGTCTTGCGAGCTCACGATCGTCGACTGCCACACGGTGCGGCCGTCCGCGGCGTCGAGCGCCAACAGCTTGTCGTCGAGCGTCGCGACGTAAACGTTGCCGTAGCCCACCGCGACGCCCCGATTCACGGGACCGCAGCACACCTGGAATGGCCCGAGATGGTAGGTGACCTCCCATATCCGCTCACCGGTCGCAGCGTTGAGCGCCATGATCTCCATCGTTCTGTTGACGACCGGCGTGGTGATATACATCACGCCATTGACCACCATCGGTGTCGTCTCGAAACTCGCGGGCATGCCGGTCTGAATCAGCGCCACCAGTTGGAGCGACTTCACGTTCTCCGCCGTGATCTGGCTCACGGGCGAATATCGCTGGTTGTCGTAGGTGCGCCCCGGCAACAGCCAGTTGCTGTCGTCCGTGGACGCACCGAGCATCATCGAGTCGGTGACGTTCACGGATGCTCCGGCCGGAGGTTGGCCGTATACCCGGAGAACAGGGGGAGCGACACGCACTATCTCGTTGGTGTTTGCCGCCGCGTGGGTCGTGTGCAGCCCTGCAAGACTTACCTCGCCGAGCGTTCCAATTGTCAGCGGAGCGTTCCCGGCGGGAATGCCGTTCTGCTCGAGGACGTAGGCGGTCACATCGAGATATTTCCGTTGGCTCAGGCTGCCCGGCGCGTTCTGCGGCATCTGGCGACTGATGAAGTCATATAGCTCTGCAGCCGTTCCAGCGCCATAAGCCGCCTTCAGCGTCGGTCCGCTCAGCGGCGGGCCGGATTCGCCCTGGAGATTCGGGCCGTGACAACTCGCACACGACTGTGCGTAGACCGGGGCGCCAGCCGACGCTTGTGCACGGGTGTAGCTTCCGGCCGCTTCCACCCGGGGGGCGACCGTCACGGCCGCAAGCAACGTAACAGCGAGCAGAGAGAATTTCATCATGCCTCCTCATTATTCTTTCTCGACGAGGCATCCGTTGCACCTGGCGAACATGAGTCCATCCGAAATGCCGGGCAAGTGTAGCGCAATTCGGCAGGTTTTCGGGCACGAGGGATCGATTTCTTACGATGCGGGCGATCCGCGCAGGCCGAAGCGCAGCAGTACAGCTACAACGAGACTCCCGGCGAATGCTCCATACGCGCTCTGGAAACCAGGCCCCGCACGTACTCGATGTCATCGACCGGCTCTACCAGCAGCGCATGAGTTGCGCCCGTATTCCTGGCCCACTGTTCGAGGTGACGCACGCGTGAGACGCCCCGGGGTCCGCGGCGTAGTCGATCATCTCCTTTGGGTAGAGGCCACCTCGGGAATTGTGCTCGAGCAGCAGCCCTGAAGTGCGGCGCAGCCACGTCTCACATGTTAGGCTGAGACTCCGTTCTGCTGTAGCGGCGGATGCCCGACGCGTCGTCAAAGAGACGATCGAGGTCCAAAGCGTAGATCGGCCCCACAGCGGGCGAAGCGCCCGCGGCCGCTCAAATCACCCCGCGGCGGATCTGGTCCTGCTCGATGGACTCGAAGAGCGCGCGAAAGTTGCCCTCGCCGAAGCCCTCGTTGCCCTTGCGCTGGATGATCTCGAAGAAGATCGGGCCGATGACGTTGCAGGTGAAGATCTGCAGCAGCAGCCCTTCGCCGCGCGCTGGATTGCCATCGATGAGGATGCGGCGGCGACGCAGCTCCTCCAGCGGCTCCCGGTGGCCGCCGACCCGCGCTGCGACGCCTTCGTAGTAGGTATCGGGCGTGTCCTGGAAGGCGAGGCCCCGGCTGCGCAGCATGTCGACGGTGCGATAGATGTCATCGGTGGCGAGCGCGATGTGCTGGATGCCCTCGCCGTGATACTCCCGCAGGTACTCCTCGATCTGACTCTTCTCGTCCTGCGACTCGTTGATGGGGATGCGGATCTTGCCGCAGGGACTGGTCAAGGCGCGCGAGAAGAGGCCCGTCTGCTTGCCCTCGATGTCAAAGTAGCGGATCTCGCGAAAATTGAACAGCTTCTCGTAGAAGCCCTTCCACACGTCCATGTGTCCGCGCTGTACGTTGTGCGTGAGGTGATCGATACACGTGAGGCCAGTGTCCTGCGTGACCGGCTCCGAAACGGGTCGGAAATCAACATCATAGATGGACCGATCGCCGTAGCGATCGACCAGGTAGATCAGCGAGCCGCCGATACCTTCGATGCAGGGAATGTTGAGCTCCATCGGGCCTGCGCTCTGCGGACCGGGGCTGGCGCCGAGCTCGAGCGCTCGCCCATAGGCGTACGCCGCATCGTGCACGCGAAACGCCATTGCACAGGCGGAGGGACCATGCTGGCGCGCGAATCCTTGCGCGAACGACTCCGGCTCCGCGTTGATGATGAAGTTGATGCTGCCCTGGCCGTGCAGCGTCACGTTCTTCGAGCGATGCCGGGCCTTCACCGGAAAGCCCATCCGCTCGAAGAGCGTGCGCAGCAGCAGCGGGTCGGGTGCGGTGTACTCGACGAACTCGAAGCCGTCGGTGCCCATCGGGTTGTCGCGGGACTGGCTCATGTGCATCTCCGCCGCCATCTGGTTGCGCGT
>DASYGA010000017.1:0-11291 GCA_036000265.1 Steroidobacteraceae bacterium
CAACAATCCGCAACTTTTCCCCGTGTTGCCGCCGCTGGGCAAGCAGTTTCCGTACGCTTCCAAGCAGCTGTCCGTCGATTCGCCTGCCAATGACCCCTACATCACGGCGGCGGGGGGCACCACCGTCCCGACAACCATCAAGTCAGCCCATCCTGAATGCCAGGCATACCCCATCACCATTCAGCAGCAGCAGGTGTGGGGCTGGGACTACATTTACAATGCCTGGGCGGGCTGCCGCCACTACCGGCCGGATCAGCAGTTTCCAACGGGCGGCGGCGGCGGGGTGAGCTCTTTCTGGCCCGTTCCTGACTATCAGCAGTACGTCGATGGCATGCAGCAGACCCAGCCGGGGCAGAGCCTGATCGTCTACACCGGCTCCGCGTCCGTGGATCTCATCGATCTGCCCTCCGGATTTGCCGGCCGCAACATGCCGGATCTATCCCTCAATGCGGACCCCGAGACAGGCTACGTCGTGGTCGATTGCACGGACTTCCAGGCGAGCCCAGGCGCCTCCTGTGCCGAAGGCGGCTGGGGTGGCACGAGCTTTGTCGCGCCGCAGTTGAACGGCATCACTGCCCTGATCGATCAGGCGGCCGGCGGCCGCGTGGGCCTGCTCAATCCGGTGGTCTACCCATTGCAGCAGCTGACGCAGTTCTGGTGGTGGCAGAAGCCCTTCAACGACATCACCGCCGGTGACAACTGGTTCTACGACGGCATTCAGGGATACGACGACGGCGCCGGAATCGGTACCGTCAACGCCGCGAACCTGGCGCATCTCTACATGATGTTCTCCGAGGGCGGAGAACATGGCGATCGCGGGAATCAGGGAGACGGCGGCGATAACGGACAAAGCGGACAATAAGTGATCCGAAGGCCTCTTCCCGGTCTTCCGGGGAGAGGCCTCTTTCCGAAACTGGTGTCTCTCCGCCGCGCCATTCGGTAGAGTTCGCGGCCGTGCAACCTGGACCAGTGGGTCACGCGCGGGCTGCTGCAGCTCTACCTGGATCTGCATTCGGCCCCGGGGCGTCGATCGCTATAATCCCGCCCACGCCGCGAGCAGGAGTGAGTCCATGTGCGCCCGCTATCAGACCCCCTCCCAGGCGGCCGCCGAGCGTTACTGGCAGGTGGTCGAGCCGCTATGGCAATTCGAGGCGAGCTGGCGCGTGCTGCCGACCGATGCAGTCCCCGTCGTGCTCAGCCTCGATGATGCGGTGACCGGCCGGATGATGCGCTGGGGTCTGCTGCCTTTCCGGGGCGAAGCCAACTTTCCACTCATCAACGCCACCGTCGAGAAGCTCGAGACCTGGTACGCCTGGAAGCAGCCCTGGGAGCGCCGCCAGCGCTGCATCCTGGTGATGGCCGGGTTCTACGAGCCGCATCTGTTCGAGGACGGCCGCAAGGAGCCCTTTTACGTGCATCTGGCCGACCGACCGGTCTTCGGGGTCGCGGGCTTGTGGGAGCGCAGACGGCAGGCCGATGGATCCCACGTGCTGTCCTGTGCCCTGATCACCCTGCCGCCGAACAGCCTGATGGCGCAGATCCACAACGAGAAGCAGCGTATGCCGGCCGTGCTGCGCGAGGAGCATCACGAAGCCTGGTTGCGCGGCAGCCCGCAGGAGGCGAAAGCCGCGCTGCTCCCGTACCCGAGCGACACCATGGTCGCCTGGCAGGTCAGCCGCCGTCTCTATGCGGTCAAGGCGCCGAACGATGCGGCGCTGATCGAGCCTGTTCCCGCTGCAGGTGCAGCCGGCGCGGGCGGCTGAGGTGGCGGCCGGCCGCTGCGGCCGTGCGCCACCAGTCACAGAACTTCGCCCCCGCTTGCAGCGTTAAGGGCGTAATCTTGCTGGCCTCTATAACAATCGGGGGCGCCGATGCCGGACGACCATTCGATCCTGACTGCCTCGCTGCCGGGGAATTTGCCGGGCGGCGTGGATCTGCGGCGCACCGCCGCGAATCCCGATTACTGGTATCCGCTCGCCTGGGCCGATGAGCTCAAGCGTGGCCGGATACTCGGGCGCAGGTTCGCCGGCGAGCCCATCGCGCTCTTTCGCGGCGCCAGCGGCCGCGTGGTCGCGCTCGAGGATCGCTGCGCGCATCGCCAGGTGCCGCTGCACCTCGGGGTGGTTCAGGGCGATGGCGTGAAGTGCCACTACCACGGCTGGGCCTATGACTGCAGCGGCAAGTGCGTGGACGTACCCTACCTGGGAAGAGAGCGGATCCCGAATGGTGTGCGCTCTTACCCGGCCCGCGAGGTGGATGGGCTCGTGTTCGTCTTTCCGGGCAATCCCGCTCTGGCGGAGGCGCGGCTGCCGGCGGGCCTCGGGGCCTCGCAGCGCCGCGACTACAAGACCCGGCGCCTCAATCGCGAGGTGGCGTGTCACTACACCTTCATGCACGAGAATCTCTTCGACATGAACCACCAGTTCATGCATCGCAAGAACATGGGCTCGATCCGCGCCAGCTGTCTCGGGCGCCACCACGGCGATCACTGGGCCGAGGTCGAATACTCTTTCAGCCGCACGGCCGGCAAGCAGTCCATGGGCGAGCGGGTGATCGTCGACATGATGCGCACCCGCGGTGAGGCGCGGCAGGACTTCCGCGACCACATGCGCATCCGCACCGACTATCCCTCGCAGAGCCTCAGGGTCTGGGTGGGGCGCAACATCCAGGAATCGCAGGACCCGGTGTTGGATGTCTGGCTCTGCTACACCCCGCTCGATGCGGAGCACCGCACCAACCGCACCTTCGGCTATCTTTCGGTGAAGAAGCCGCCGATACCCGGGCTCATCCACCTGGTATGGCCGTTCTTCACCTGGTTCACGGAGAGGATCTTCCGCGAGGACAAGGACATCGTCGAGCACGAGCAGCGCGCCCACGATGCCCAGGGCGCCGACTGGAACAACGAGGTGTTTCCCGCGCTGCGCGACCTGCGGGCGGTGCTCGCCCGCTGCGGCGTGCCGCTATGCAGCGCCCGCTGAAGCCACCAACACTGCGTTGGTACCGCCGAAGGCGAATGAGCTCGACATGACGGTGCGCGCGCCCGCGGCCGGGCGTGCACGGTTGGGGACGTAGTCGAGGTCGCAGTCCGCGGCCGGCACCGCAAGGTGCATCGTCGGCAGCAGCACATCCTGGCCGAGCGCGAGCAGCGAGAGTGCCAGCTCCAGAGCCCCGCTGGCGCCGAGGAGGTGGCCATGGATCGCCTTGGTGGCGCTCACCGGGATCCGGTAGGCGCGCTCGCCGAAGACTTCCTTGATCGCCGCGGTTTCGGCGGAATCATTGGCTTGAGTGCCGGTGCCATGCGCGTTGATGCTGTCGATCGCCTCCGGCGCGATCTCCCCGGAGCGCAGCGCCGCGCGCATGGCGGCCGCCTGGCCGGCGACGGTGGGCCGGGTGATGTGGCTCGAGTCGGTCGCGAGCCCGTAGCCCAGGATCTGGCCGTGGATCGATGCACCGCGCGCGCGGGCGCGCTCCCAGTCCTCGAGCACGAGGATCGTCGCGCCTTCGCCCAGCACCAGGCCGCTGCGATTTGCGGAGAAGGGCTTGCAGGAGGCGGACGGGTCGGCCGGGTCCTCGCTCGCCAGGGTATGCAACGCTTCCCAGGCTTTCATGGCGCCGTAGGACAGCGGCGCTTCGGAGCCGCCAGCGACGGCGATGTCGATCTCGCCGCGGGTCAGTCGCAGCCAGGCCTCGCCGATCGCGACGCCGGAGGAGGAGCAGGCGGTGGAGTAGGTGAGGTTCGGACCACTGAGGTCGTACTCGATACCGATCCACGCGGCGGGCGCGTTGGTCATGCCCATGAGGATGGAGAACGGCTTCATGCGCTCGCAGCCGTCCCGGTAGAGCGACAGATACCCCTCATCCGTGGAGAGTGCGCCGCCCATGCCGGTGCCGATGAATACTCCGACGCGTCCGCGGTCCGCGGCCGGCAGATCGAGACCCGCCGCATCGATCGCCTGCCGCGCGGCGACGAGGGCGATCTGACTGACGCGGTCCAGCATCCGTAGCCGCGGCGGCGTGAAGTGCTCCTCCGGCGCGAACCGGACGCAGGCGGCGAGCGGCGCGCTGAGGTGGCTGGACCAGGGTGTCTCGATGCGGCGAATGGCGGAACGGCCCGCCGCCGCGTTGGCGAGCGCTTGCGCGCCGCCGTTACCCAGCGGTGAGAGGAGGCCGATTCCGGTGACCGCGACGCGTCTCACAGGCTGGAATCGGTGGCGGCGGCCTGCGCATGATTGCCCTGCTCGGAAGGCAGTTGCGGCGCCTTCTGGGCGGCGATCAGCCCGTCGATGTACTGGGCGGCTTCGCCGAGCGTCCCGAAGGTGACACCCTCCGAGGGCAGCTGTACCCCGAACTCCTCCTCGATGAAGAAGAGCATTTCCACCATGCCCAGGGAGTCGATGCCGAGGGAGCCGAGCGGCTGATCGGGCGTGAGGCGGCCCGGGTCCAGCTTGTAGCGCTGTGCCAGGATTCGCGTCAATCGTTCGAGCGTCGTCATGTTGGAGACCCCTGGATGAGACCGTGGAGGGCGGGGGATGGAAGAGTGATGGCGGCGCGTGTCTTGCCACTCGCCCGTGCGGCAAGGCCGAGCAACCCTGGTGCCCGGCGCAGCAGCGGCAAGAGTGGCGCGGCGATCGGCGGCCGCATTGCCGCGTGCGCAAAACAGGCGGCCAGGCGCATGCGCCGCGAGAAATGCGCGCGCCAGCGCGCGGCATAGCGCTCGCGGACCTGACGCCTGCAGGCCTCACCCCGCGGGTCGCCACGGAATGCATCGCGCGAGCCGGCAAGCTCCTCGCAGAGCAGCCACGCCGATTGCAGCGCGATGCTGATGCCCTCGCCGATGATGGGATGGACCTCGCCGGCCGCATTGCCGATGAGAAACGCATCGCCCTGAGGGCCTCGCAGATGTGAGCCTGGCCGGATAGGGCCGGCGGCGAGCCACCGCCCCACTCTGGAGGCATCTGCCAGAGCTTCGCGCACCCCGCGGCACTCCCGGCGCAGAAGCCGCTCGACCGCTTCGCCGGCGTTGTTGCCGGGTCCGCTCTCCTGCCGGCAGGCAACGAGTCTGTCCCGCCGGATGCAGCAGGCGAGGGTCGCCAGACCGCCGCTCGCGACAACCATGCCGCCGTAGCCGCCGGCGAATGCCAGTACGGGAAGGAGCCCCGGGTCCAGTGCGGTGTTGCGGAAGGTGGCTTTGAAGCCCAAGAGGTCTGAGGGGCGGCGTGCACGTGCCCACGGTATCGCGCCGCTGGGCGCCGGCTGCCAGGAGCCGTGTGCGCGGATGACGACGGCCGCCCGCAGGGTGCGCTGTACGCCCATCTCCTCCTCGGCGGCGACTTCGTAGCCCGTGCCCTGCGCATCCGCGCGCACCGAAATAACCGTGTACGGCTGCAGCACGCTGGCGCCCGTAGCCCTCGCCCGGTCCATCAGCAGCAGGTCGAGGTGCTCCCGCCCCAGGGCAAACCCCCAGGGGTGCTCGCCATCGGCACAGGCGGGCAAGGCGCTGGTGATGCTCTGCTCACCGCACCACAACGCGACCCGCCGCAGCTCCGGCCCGGCGCCGCGCCGCAGCGCCTCACCTACACCCAGGGCGCTGAGGAGCGGCAGATTGCTGCCCGAGATGCACTCGCCACAGACCTTGCGGCGCGGAAACCGACTCGCCTCCAGGAGCGCCACCGACCATCCCGCTCGCGACAGCAGAATCGCCGCGCTCGAGCCGGCCGGGCCCCCGCCGATGACGATCGCGTCGTAGGCGGTCTGCATCAGCCCGCACTGCCGCGCACGGCGACAAACAAATGACTGAAGAGGCCGCGGGAACGCTCGTCCAGCCGCCAATGGTCCGCGGCCGCGGGCCACATCCGCGACAGCTCGCTGCCGCGAAATCCCGCACGCACGCTGACGGTGGCATCGTGGCGGGTATCGGCGCTCACCCCCAGCGCGGGCAGAAGCCGGCTGCCGATGAGCGCCGCAGTGCTGCGCCGCGGCTCGCAGGCGATGAAGGCATCGCATCGCTGCGCGATGGCGGACAACAACTCTCCCAGCGCATCCTCCTCGAAATGGTGGAGGAAGAGGTTGGCCAGCACCAGGTGCCAGCGGCCGGAGCGCTGTTGTTGCGTTGGGGCTCGAGCCCATTCGAGTACATCCACGGTGAGCGGGCGCAGGGTCCAGCCGAGGTGAGCAAATGCGGTACCCGTCTTCTCATCTACCAGCGCCTGGCGATCGAGCAGCGTCAACTCGGCGGTGGGCCACGAGCCCGCAAGCCGCATCGCGATACGCAGCGCCATGCTGCCGTCGCCGGCTCCAAGCTCGAGCACGCGCAGAAGAGGCGGCGTCGAAGCGGACGCCAAGGCGTGACGTGCGGTCTGCGTAAGAATGGCACAGCTTCCGACGGCGCGATTGACGCGCCGCAGGTCGCGCCGGGATCGGATCGCACGCGGATCCATCGCCGGCAGCTGATCGAGGATCTCCGGGCAGACGAGGCGGCTGCGCGCGCTCAGTCGACCCGCAGGAGCGCCCCATGAGAGCTGAAGCCCGCGCCGAATGCTCCCAGCCACCACCATCCTCCCGCGGCGCCGTCGGTCAGCGCGGCCTGTAACACGAAATAGACGAATGCACTGGAGAGATTGCCATACTCCCGCAACACCTCGGCGCTGTAGCGCAGGTCCCGCGGCGAGAGCTGCAGCCGCTGCTCGAGCTCGCGCAGCACGTCGCGGCCGCCGGCGTGCATGATCCAGGCGCCGATCTGCGCGACCTGCAGCCGGGCGCGCCCCAAGACGCTTGCGAGCACCCGTCCGGCACATTCCGCGGCGAGCTGTGGCACGGGCCGCGTGAGCACGTTGCGCAACATTCCGCCGCGCTGCTCGAACATCAGGGCCGCGCGTTGTCCCGGCTCGAGAAGGGATTCGCTGTCCTGCCAGAGCACGCGGCGCCGGCCGGGCGATGGCGCGTTGGAGAAGACCGCGGCGCCCGCACCATCGCCAAACAGGCAGGCGCTGATGAGAACGCCGGGATCGTCATCGAGGTACATGGCAGCGCTCGACACCTCGACACAGATCGAGAGAACGTTGCTGCGCTGGGCGCGGGAGCCGATCAGCGCCTGGGCCAGCCGCATGTTGGGGACCGCCGCGGCGCAGCCTTGCCCGACGAGATCAAATGCCCCGGTGTCGGGGCGCAGGCCCAGGCGCTCGATCACATACCCGGTGAGTCCCGGACAGAGATAACCCGTGCAGGTGCTGACGACGACAGCATCGATGTCGTGAGGACTCGCACCGGCGTTGTCGAGCGCCGCCGCTCCCGCGCGGGTGGCGAGCTCCGGTGCCGTCTGCAGGAAGCGGCGGTGTAACGTGTCCGGATCGATCCGGAATACCTCGGCCAGGGAGGCCACCGCCAGCCGCCGTGCCTCCATGCCGTTGTCGCCGAGCAGTACCACCCTGGCGAGCGCGCGCGTGCGCTCGCTCAGGCGCTCGAACCAGTCGGAGCGCCGGAACGCCTCCCAGCATTCGACCTTGGTGTAGCGCGCCGGCGGAGTCGCGGTCCCGATGCCATTCAGGTACATGGGGGTAGGTATCCCGCGAGAACGGGATAGGTTCCCCGAACCGGCATTTTATTCAGCCGACGAGGTCCCGGTAGGCGTGCCAGGTGGCATGGCCGAGGAGCGGCGCGACCACGATCATGCCGATGAGCAGGGTCGCGAAGCCGAAGGCGGTGAGGCCCACGATGAGAGCCGCCCAGACGATCATCGCCGGAACGTTGTGCAGGCTCGCCTTGATGCTCGCCCACATGGCCTCGCTCGCCGTCGCGTGCCGATCGATGATGAGCGGCACTGCGACCACCGACAGCACGAAGACCACGACGGCGAAGATGGCGCCCGATGAGAAGTAGGCGACGACTTCCCGGGTGCCGGCGAAACCACCGGCACCGCCCCAGAGGGCGACGTCGAGGCTCGGCAGGCGCAGTCCCAGGGCCGATTGCAGCAGCACGGTCGAGGCGATGAACCACACGATCGCGATCGCCGCCAGGATGCCGCCGAAATGCAGCAGCGCATCGGGATTACGCGTGACCGCCTCCAGCGATTCATCGAAGCCGCGCGGCTCGCGCGCCGCCCGCCGCCGGGACAGCTCGCAGACGCCGGTCGTCATGATCGGTCCCACCAACAGGTAACCGGTGACGGCGGCGGCGACGAGATAAGGATGTGTGCTGCCGAGCATGAGCAGCACCGCGCCGATGATGGCGATGATCACACCGTGCGCCAGGCTGGCGCGCTCCATCTGGCGCAAATCCTCCCAACCGCGCCGCAGCCAGATGAGCGACTGCAGCGCCGGAACGCTGCGCACTTCGACTTGCAGGAAGCGACGCTTCCCGAGGCTGAGGGAGGTGCTCATGGAGGTTTCCCGTTACCCGCTGCTGCGGCCAGCATACTCCTGATAAACTGCCGCCGGCGGCGCCCCCGTAGCTCAGTGGATAGAGCGACCGCCTCCTAAGCGGTAGGTCGTCGGTTCAACTCCGGCCGGGGGCGCCATAATCAATGACTTGCGCTGTTTTTCTCGAATCAATTCCATGATTCCGCTGATTTCACGCCGCTGATTTCGCGCTGGTTTTTGCGCCTGCCTCGACATTGCCGATCATGGGCAGCACGCCCTTGCCGCCCACCACGATCGGCAGGTGTCCATCCCAATTGGCGATTGCCTGCTGCTGGATGATCTTCGGCGTCAGTGTCTGCTGCAGGAGCTTCTGGGCCTGCGATTGAGCCTGTGCCTCGGCGGTCCGCTGTTGCGCCAGAACCTGCGCCCGCTGCAGCTCGTACTTCGCCTGAAAGCCGCGTTGCTGCGCGATCTGGCAATGAAAAGCGCGATGATGATGATCGCGCCCGTGGTCAGCGCCATGCACCCGTATTCTATATCAGGGCCCGGGTTGTCGCTCGGGTGCGCCGATGTAGACGCCAGCTCTCGCCGTGTCAGGTAATGTCGGATAGCGACGTAGGGTTAGACGGAATTTTCGGCGTCCTGGTTGAAAACACAGTGACTCCAATGGATGATGTGTGAGGAACGGTGGCTTGAAGGCGGCGGAGGGCGAGGTGAGTAGTGTCGCGCGGTACGGATTTCGAGTTGGTCCGTCGCCGAATATTCCCGTTGCGGCGGGTGCGGGCTCAGGTGGAGGTGATATGGATGATGTGTTGAGACGATTGGGCCTGTTGGAGGGCGACGTGTCGGTCATCAAGACCGAAGTCGCGGGAATGGCAGCCCAGTTTCCCAATTTGGCGACCAAGGCGGACGTGGAGGCGGTCAAGACCGAAGTCGCGGGAATAGAGGCTCAGCTTCCCCACCTGGCGACGAAGGCAGCAGTCGACGGAATCGCGGCCCAGCTTCCTCACCTGGCGACCAAGGCAGTAGTCGACGGAATCGCGGCCCAGCTTCCCCATTTGGCGACCAAGGCGGACGTCCTGGCAATTAAGGCGGACATCAGTGACTGGAAGACGTCCATTATTCAGTGGATGGTCGGTACCTCGATAGCCATGGCGGCTCTTGTCTTCACCATCGCGAAGTTCGTGCATTGATCAGCGGTGGACTACAGCACTGCTCTGCCGGCTCTCGAGGTAGCACTCCTGCTTTCGGAGACGCCGGCGAGGGCACCAGCTCACACACTGCGGCGCCCGGACGTGGTTGATCCTTTAGTCGGGTCTCCTGCGACGTCGCCGGATCGGGGTGGGGTTGGGCCCGACGTATCGCTTGTCTCCATTGGATGACGCGCGAGGAGCGATTGGTTTGCCGAAGGCGGCGGAGGCCGAGGTGAGTAGTGTCGCGCGGTATGATTTTCGAGCAGAGCCGCCGCCGAATGTCCCGGTTGGGGCGGGTGCCGGCTCAGGTGGAGGCAATATGGATGATGTGTTGAGGCGATTGGGTCTGTTGGAGGACGACGTATCGGTCATCAAGACCGACGTCGCAGGAATGGCGGCTCAGATTCCCGGTCTGGCTACGAAGGCAGACATGATGGCTGTAAAGGCGGAAGTTGCAGGAATAGCGGCTCAGCTTCCCGGCATGGCAACCAAGGCCGACCTCATGGCCACCAATGCGGTTGTCGCGGGAATAGCGGCCCAGATTCCCTATCTGTCAACGAGGGCGCAGATTGGCGACTTGAAAGCGTCCATCATTCAATGGATGGTCGGCACCGCGATAGCTATAGCGGCCCTTGTCCTCACCATCGATAAGTTCGTGCATTGAGCCGCGGCCAGATCAGAATCGCAGGGTCACGGTTGCGCCGCCGCCGGTAGTTTCCGTGACGTTGACGCGGGCGCAGTGTGCCGCGGCGATCTGACGGACGAGCGTGAGGCCGATGCCGCTGCCCTGGCGCTTGGTGGTGAAGAAGGGCACGAAGATCTTCTCTCGTTGATCCGCGGGGATGCCAGGGCCGTTGTCGGCGACGGAGATCGCGATCCGGCCGTCCGGCTCCCGGTACGCGGCAAGCGCGATTTGCCCTGACGGCGTGTCGCGCAACGCTTCCAGCGCATTGCGGACCAGATTGATGAGAGCCTGATCGAGCAGCTCCGCATCCATCGCGAGCTCCAGGGTCTCAGGCTCCACGCGCGTCGTCATGTGGATGTCGCGATCGGCGAGGTCGCTCGCAAGGAGCCGCTGGATGCGAGCAAACAGACGCTGCACCGGCATGACCTCGATACGGGCCGCGAGCGGCTTCGTCAGCCGGCGATGGCTGCGCACGAAGTGCAAGAGACCCTCACTCTTTCGAGCGACGGCTTCCAGGGCCTCGCGAGCGTCGGTCAATTTACCCAGGCGCGGATCGTCGGGCGGCAGTTGCTCCAGGACGTCGCGCACGAGGTCGTGAGCGGTGGCTGCGAGAGAGGAGACCGGCGTGAGGGAGTTCATCACCTCGTGGGCCATGACCCGGATGACCGTCTGCCACGCCTCGAGCTCCTGTGCGCTCATCTCATTCTCGATGTTTTGCAGGCACACGAGCCGCGAGCGGGCTCCCCGCGCGGCAAACTCCGTCGCCGCCGCCTTGAGGAGCAGCGTCCCCGATGAGCGCTCCATCCGCAGGATGGCGGTGCCACCGGGAGAAAGGGTCTCGAGGCCGACCGCGAACGGCTCCCCGTGGCGCGAGAGCTGACTGCTCTGGGCGAGCGCGGACTCGAAGAGGCGGCGCGCAGCCATGTTGAGCAATTTGACGGCACCGCGCTCTTCGATCGAGATGAGGGCCACGGGCACGTGGTTGAGCAGAGTTTGCAGATACTGCGCCTGCTCATCCCGCTCCGAGCGGCTGACCCGCAGGCGAGCCAGCACGCGCTC
>DASYGA010000129.1:0-1677 GCA_036000265.1 Steroidobacteraceae bacterium
CGCGGGCGATCTCGTCACGGATGCGGATCGCCTCCGCGTGCCGCGCCTTCTGGTTGGTACCCGCCGTCAGCGGGAACACCACGCCCAGGGCGCCGATGCGCTGGCCGGCGGCGTCATCGAGCGGCAGCTCCACCTCGTAACGCATCAGCTCCTTGTTGACCTCGAGGTTGGTCTTGCCGTCGCGCACCACACGCATGTCATCGTCATCGGCCTTCTTGCCGATGCGGCCTATGTTGGAGGCCAGGATCTCCGGGTCGGAGTTCTTCGGCGTCGTGGCATGGATGGCGAGGATCATGACATCGCGGTGTTTGGCGAGCTCCGCATCGACCAGGCGCTGCGCATACGAATCGAGCGGTATGTTGGGATCATCGACCGCCTGCTGCGTGAGGTTGGCTGCGTAGGACGTCTCGCGCGCGAGCCGGTCGCGGACGGCGATCGCCTCCCTCTGCAGCGCAGCGCGGGTATGGCCGTGCAGGGTCAGGGTCATGACGCCCGCTTTCTTGTGCGACATGTCGAGCATCGGCACGGCGGCAGCGAGCGTGCTCGACGCTTTGTCGTAAGTGAAGTCCGGCTGCCAGCTGCGCAGCGCCCGCGCTGCGGCGGCGGGCGGCGGATTGCCGGTTTGCCCGTCGCTGGCGGCGATCGCCTCGGGGGCGGCGGCGCCCGGCAGCGTGATGTAGAGGGCCATCGCGGAGATATGGGGATGCGCGGCCATGAGTTGACTCACCAACTGCTGGCCGTAGCTGCCCTGCCCGATGACCGGAGGAGCGGTGTCCGCCAGCACGCGGCCGGCGACGAACGGCGCGGCGGCGAGCGTCGCCAGCACACCTGCACGGAGCTGTCTTTTGTCTATCATCTTCACTTCACCCTCTGATTGAACTGCGGTCACGTTGCAGCGGCGCTGCCGAGACCGAGCGCGGCAGAGGCTAGCGGTCCAACCTGACGAATGTCTGTCAGGCACCTAAAAGCAAATTCAGAAAAAAAGCCGAGCCCGCGTCCGCGGCGTGCCCCGGAACTTTCGCTGCGGGCTGCCGTTGACCGGGACAGATCGCACCAGGAGGTTTACGCAATGAATCCAAGCTTCACGTCCACGAACGGTGACAATGTTGCCAATGAGGCCTCGCGCCAGGCGGAGCGCATGGCGGACGCCGCGAGCGATACGGCCGCCAAGGCGAGCAATGCGGCGCGCGAGCGCACCGATCAGGCGCAGCGCTGGGCGAAGTCGCGGCTGAACGACCTGCAGCGCAGCGTCGAGGCGCAGCCGTACCAGTCGAGCGTATGGGCGCTCGGGATCGGCTTTGCGGCGGGGCTGCTGCTCATGGCCATGCTCGGCCGCAGATGACACTCGCGGGGCCCAGGCGCCGTGGTGCCGGGCCCCGTCATTCATGCCGGGCCTGCTGATACCAGGCCTGGTGAAGATTTCGTGACACATCGCCCCGGGGGGCATGGTCTGCTTGGCCCATGCACCAGATCGGCGTCGTCGGGCTGTCGTACCGCCATGCCGGAATCGACGATGTGGCACGGCTTTCCATTCCAAAGGCCGACCTCGGGGCGCGCCTGCCGGCGCTGCGCGCGGCCCTGGGCGCCGCCGAGCTGCTCTATCTCGGCACGTGCAACCGCGTCGAGCTGCTCTTCGCCACCCAGGTTGAGCCTGCGGGCGATCTGCGCGCGGCCGCC
>DASYGA010000148.1:0-3205 GCA_036000265.1 Steroidobacteraceae bacterium
ACACCGTGACCGATCAGCGGTTTGAGATCGCGTACGCGCCCGGTGGCCGCCGCATGATCTCGAGCATCAACGGCAAAATGCCCGATCCGGAGCAGATGGGCGACGTGTTTCATCCCAACTCGCTGGGCTCAGCGGATTACGAGATCCGCAACGGCCACATCGTCACGATGATCGAGGGGACACCGTTCGAGGTGACCGTCTATCGTCTCGGCGACAAGCTTGTCGCCGCTCGCAGCAACGAGTTCGGCTATGCCAATTATGAGGTGGAAGGGGTGAGCCCGTGAGCGGGCCGGCAGAGCGCCGCCATGGATTCCCATGAGCCCCCATCGGACAAGCCGGTACCATCACTTCTCAGGCGATGGCTGCGTGAGCCGTTGCTGCATGTTTTGCTGATCGGGGCGGCGTTGTTCGTCGTCTATTACGCACTCCATCCCGAAGCCGGTCAGCGCCAGGATTCCAATCGCATTGCGATTACGGCTGATGACCTCGCGCAGATCCGGCTCGCCTGGATGGCGCAGTGGCAGCGCCCGCCCACGCCGGCGGAGATGCGGAATCTCCTCGATGGCAAGATCCGCGAGGAGGTGCTCTCCCGCGAGGCGTTGGCGCTGGGCCTCGACAAGGACGACACCATCGTAAAACGCCGCCTGGCGCAAAAGATGGAGTTCGTCATGGAGGACGCATCGGCGCTGCGCGAGCCGGCGGGCGACGAGCTGAGGCGCTGGTTCGCGCAGAACGCACAGCGATTTGCCATGCCGACACTGGTGACCTTTCGCCACCTGTATTTCTCGCCCGATCGGCGCGGTGCCCGCGCGCGCGACGATGCCGCCGAAGCGTTGCGAAAGCTTGCCGGTAAGCCGGAAGAAGCGCCGGAGGTCCAAGGACTGTCCGATCCCTTCATGTTCCAGGATTTCTATGCCGAACGTTCGACCGATCAAGTCGCCAATATCTTCGGGACGAGTTTTGCGCGGGGGCTGCCTGGACTGGAGCCGGGAAAGTGGCAGGGTCCCATCGAGTCCGGCTTGGGCTGGCATCTGGTCTGGGTTGAATCAAACATACCCGGCCGGGTACCGGCCTTCGAAGAAGTCGAGGCGAGGGTCAAATCCGAATGGAGCGATGAGCAACGCGCCGAGGGCAAGCACAAGACGTTCGACCACATGAAAGCCCGTTATCAGATCGTGCTGCCCGAAGCCGCCCCGGCAATCTCAGGTGGCGCCGTGGCCCATGCTGCCGCGGCATCGCGCTGAGCCCACCACAGGAGCATCGGTGTTCACTCGATTGCTGCTTCTCTTCTTGATCCTGCTGGGAGTACTGGGCCACGGCCCGGTTGCGCGGGCGCACGATTCACGCCCGGCCTACCTCGAGATCAACGAGAGGGCCCCGGGCCGCTACGAGGTATTGTGGCGCACCCCAATCAACGCCGGCATGCGGCTGCTGGTGGTGCTGAAATTCCCCGACGATACGCGCAACATCACCGCGCCATCGTTGAAGGAATTTACCGGTATGCTGCTCGAGCGCCGATGGATCGACGCCGGCAAAACCGGCCTTGCCGGCAAGCGCATCGAATTTGTGGGCCTGCAGGCGACCATCACCGATGTCCTGGTGCGGGTGCAGGCGCTTGATGGCGCGCACACCACCACGCTCGTGCATCCCTCACAGCCATGGGTGGAGATCGCTGCGTCGCAGGGGATCGCTGGCGTTGCAGCCGCCTATCTCATGCACGGTTTCGAGCACATTATGTTCGGAACCGACCACTTGCTGTTCGTGCTCGGCCTGATGCTGATGGTGCGCGACTTGTGGATGCTCCTGAAGACGATCACGGCATTCACTCTGGCGCACAGTATCACGCTGGCGGCAGCGACGTTGGGCTATGTGCACGTGCCAGGGCCTCCGCTGGAGGCCGCAATTGCGCTTTCAATCATGTTCGTCGGCGTCGAGGTTCTGCGTTCCTGGCGGGGCGAGACGAGCCTCACGCTGCGCCAGCCTTGGCTGGTTGCTTTCGCGTTCGGACTCGTGCACGGCGTCGGATTTGCCAGCGGGCTTGCCAGCCTTGGGTTGCCGTCGGGCGACATTCCCGTCGCGCTATTGATGTTCAATATCGGCGTCGAGGCCGGCCAACTGTCCTTCGTGGCGCTTATGCTGCTGCTGGTGCGTTGCATCGATCTGCTCAGGATCCATTGGCCGCAGCCGGCGCGCATGGTCCCGGCGTATGTCGTAGGCTCCGTGGGCGCCTTTTGGACCATCGATCGGATCGTCGCCATGATCGCGGGAACGGGATAAGGTCGTCCATACTCCGCTGCGCGGAAGTGTCGTCTTTCCGGAACCAATCTCGCGTTTTGGACCATCCACCGGATCGAGCCGCGACGTCACCGAACCAATATGGCCGGGCGTCGGCAACGGGATCGGCGGGACAACTCAGCTTTCCGGTCTCGGCACAGTCCATTGCCGTAGCAGCTGTGCAACGCACTTGGCCGTCATTGAGGTCATCGCGGGCCGATCGTTGCACTTGCCCTGTCGCCCGACGGTGCAAGGCTCGCTTCTGCCTCCTGGGATCACACGGTTCGCGTCTGGTCGCTTGCTGACGGCGGGCAGCAGGTGCTGGAAGGGCACGCGCAGAACGTCAATGGAGTCGTATTCACTCCGGATGGACGATCGCTGGTCAGCGTCGGTTACGATCGCGAGTTGAGGATCTCGCCAATGGCGGGCGGAGCGCCGGATGTCGTCGTGCTCCCGACATCTCTTAACGCCGTGACGGTCGCTCCTGACGGGGAGATCATAACAGGCGGAGCTGACGGGAAGGTGCGCTTTCGCCGCCGGCGCCCGCATCAATTGGATGTTCACAACCGAAAAAGCCCGCGCTAAAATGGGCCGCGCTTATCCCGTCACCGGCGAGATCAAGCGGCGCACCGAGGTGGTCGGCATCTTCCCAAACGAAGACGCCATCGTGCGCTTGATCGGCGCGATCCTGCTTGAACAGAATGATGAGTGGGCCGTCCAGCGCGCCCGTTACATGACACTGGAAACCATCGCGCCGTTAAGCGATGATCCAACCGTGAGCCTTCCAGCAATCGCCAGAAAACCGGGTTCTTGCCGGCGAACGCGGTGTCCCACCACCAGTTACACCACGCCCAGGGACACGACCGTGAATATCTTTTAAGTTGTTGATTTTCATCGCTGCAGCACGTGATCCGCCACGTTTGTTCACAGT
>DASYGA010000192.1:0-25704 GCA_036000265.1 Steroidobacteraceae bacterium
GAAGCCCGACGCCAGCATTCGCCCGAGCGACAGCCTCCGCAACGTCCGTTACGAGATCCGCGGCCGTCTCGCACGCCGCGCGCACGAGCTGGAGCGGCAGGGATACGAGATCGTCTCCCTCAACATCGGCAACCCGAAGGCATTCGGCTTTCGCACCCCGGAGACCATGCGCCTCGCGATGATCGAGAATCTCGCGGAGGCCGAGGGATACTGCCATCAGAAGGGCATCTTCCCGGCCCGCGAGGCCGTGGTGATGCAGCAGCAGGCGAGAGGCGTCGCCGGAGTGACGGCCGAGGAGGTCTTCATCGGCAACGGCGTGAGCGAGCTCATCGACCTCGTGCTGCGCGCGCTCCTCAACAGCGGCGATGAGGTGCTGGTTCCGAGTCCCGACTATCCGCTGTGGACGGCCGCCGTCACGCTGAATGGCGGCCGGGCGGTGCACTACCCCTGCCGTCCCGAGAACGGCTTCGTGCCCGATCCCGAGGAGCTCGCGCGGCTCGTGACGCCGCGCACGCGCGCGATCGTCATCATCAACCCCAACAATCCAACCGGCGCCGTCTATCCCCGGCCGGCGCTCGAGGCGCTGGCGCGGCTCGCGGAGCGCTCCGGCCTCATCGTCTTCAGCGATGAGATATACGACCAGATGGTCTACGACGACGCCGAGTTCGTCCCGATGGCGACACTCGTGCGTGACACTCTGTGCGCGACGCTCTCCGGGCTCTCGAAGGTCTACCGCGCCTGCGGCTACCGGGTCGGATGGGCCGTGTTCTCCGGCCGCACCCGTGCCGCGGCGGATTACCTGAGCGCGCTCGAGCTGCTGAGCTCGCTGCGGCTCTGCAGCAACGTGCTCGCGCAGTGGGCGGTGCAGACCGCTCTCGGCGGCCATCAGAGCGTGAAGGATCTGATCAGCCCCGGCGGCCGGCTCTATGAGTCGCGGCGGACCATCCTCAGCGCAACCGACAGCAGCCGCTTCCTCCAGCTGGCGCCGCCCAGGGGGGCGATGTATGCCTTCGTGGGCGTCGACACCCGCGAGCTGCCCGCATTCGACGATCAGAAGTTTGCGCTCGATCTGCTCGAGCAGAAACACGTGCTCGTGGCGCCCGGCGTGAGCTTCAACGTCCCGTACCGCAACCATTTCCGGGTGACGACGCTCCCCGACGCGGCGATGCTGCGGGAGGTGTTCGCCCGCATCGAGGAGCTGCTGCAGAGCTATGCAAGCGCGGGGGCTACCGGCGGAGAAGCTGGCAGCAACGTGGTCGAGGCGACCTCACGCTTCAAGTAATAGCGTAAGTAAATACGCTAACCTTTTGTATTGCTGAAGCTTACATCCCACGTCGCATCAGCCTTCGAGCGCGGGGGCACAGTGGTCGTGCCCTCGCGCCAGCGGGCTCATGCGCTGCGGCTCGCGCACGCCGCCGCGCAGCTCGCTCACGGCAGGAAGGTCTGGCCGACCGCCGATGCACTGCCGCTCGAAGGCTGGCTCAGGCGCGAAATCGAGCGCTACGCGAGCGATATCGACATGGAAGGCGGTGCGCGCGTGGTGCCGCGGCTGCTCTCGCCGGCTGAGGAGTGGCTTCTCTTTCGGCAATGCACGGCCGAGATCACCGCAGGATTCGAGCTCGTCAACCGCGCCTCGCTCGCGGAGTCGCTGCGGCGCGCGAGCAGCCTGGCCGCGGAGCTGCGCATCGACCTGCGCGCGCTCCAACATCCGGTGGAAACCGAGGCGGGCTTGCTGGCAGCCGTGCATCGCGCGGTGGCGGGGCGCTGCGAAGCGCTGGATGCGGCGCCGCTCGCGGCCGCCCTCTCGAGCCGCCCCTGCCTGGGAGACCGCCGTCCGGTCGTTTTCGCGGGCTTTTCCGCACCCTCGCCGCGTCTGCAGGCGGTGGTCGGCGCGCGGACGCAACGCGGATTCGAGGCTTCGTACCCGCCCGTCAACGAGCTCTCCCTGCTGGGGACTCCGCGGGTGGTGCGACCGGCCGAGGAGCGCGAGGAGCTCGAGCATATCGCCGAGTGGTGCCGACAACGCCTCGCAGCCGAAGGGGACGCCCGGCTGCTCGTTCTCCTGCCGGGATCCGCGGGCCGGCGCGAGCGGCTGGCCACGCTCATCCGCCAGTCGGTGGCCGCAGCCGCGCAGAGCTCGTCGCTCATCGCGCTGGAAGGGGGGCAGCCACTGGCGCGCCTTCCCATGGTCGCGCACGCGCTCGCGACTGTCAGGCTGCTCGCAGGAGAGAGTCTGGGAATCGAGAGCTTCCTCGAGTGGCTGCGGGCGCCGTGGTGGCTCGAGCCCAGTGCGGCGGCTCGCGCCAGGATCGATCTTTGGATGCGGGAGGGACGCCGGCTGCGGCTCGACCTTGCATCTTTGTTGACGGCCCTGCGCCACGCCCCCCCGCCGATTGCAGCAGCGTCAGCGGCAATCGTCGCTCGGCTCGATCCAGCTCGTGCGTCCATCCGCGCGAGCTCCGGCACACCGCGGGAGTGGTCCGAGAGATTCAGGGCGGCCTTGGACGTGTTGGGATGGCCGGGAGCGGGCACGCGCGACAGTGCCGGGCAACAGACCCTGATGCGCTTTCACGAGCTCCTCGATGAGCTCGGCCAGCTTTCCGGGGCGGCAGGGACGATACCCCTCGATGCTGCGGTGCAATGGCTCGCGGAGTTGGCGTCTCGAACACCGTACCGTCCGTCCGATGATGACGCTGCGGTGACTATCTCCCCAGCCTACATCGATCCGGTCGTGAGGTATGACGGTGTGTGGGTTGCCGGGCTCACCGCGGACAGCTTCCCGCAGCCGGTCGCGCCTGATCCATTTCTGCCGCTGACGGCGCAGATTGCGGCGGGATGGCCCGCAGCCTCCGCGGGCGGCCGGCTGGAGGAAGCGGGCGCGCTGCTGACGGCCTGGCGTGCCGCCACCACGGAGCTGATGCTCAGCGCCCCGGCGCGTGCCGAGGGCATCGAGCTGTTGCCGAGCCCATTGCTCGAAGGGTGGGACGCTGTCGCACGGTCCTCCAAGCCCCCCGCCGCCATCTGGCTTCCAGCACGGCTTCACCGCCCGGGACTGCTGACGGAGTGGCAGGACGATGCGGGCATCGCCTGGGATCCGCAGCAACCGCTACCCTCCGGCACCCGCAGCCTGGAGCTGCAAAATCAGTGTCCTTTCCGCGCCTACGCGGAGCTGCGCCTGGGAAGCCTCGATCCCGGTGTGCCCGAGCCCGGTATCGCCCCGGATACCCGCGGACAACTGCTGCACGGCGCCTTGCAGCGGCTCTGGGAGCAGCTCGGTGACTCGC
The DNA here is from genome assembly GCA_036000265.1 of Steroidobacteraceae bacterium. Classification (GTDB taxonomy): domain Bacteria; phylum Pseudomonadota; class Gammaproteobacteria; order Steroidobacterales; family Steroidobacteraceae; genus 13-2-20CM-66-19. The sequence continues at coordinate 3,285 of DASYGA010000192.1, forward strand.
GTGCGCTGGCTGCCCTCAGCCAGCAGGCGCTCGACGAATCGATCGCCGCCTGCATCGAGGATGCCGCCGCTGCGCTCGATACCGGCAGCGGGGGCTCGATTTCCGGGCCGGTACTGCAGCGGGAATGCCGCCGCACCGCGCGGCTCATCCGCAAGCTGCTCGAGATCGAGCGCCGGCGCGCCGCTTTTCGCGTGCAGCACACCGAATACGCCACCCGCCTGCGGCTGGCGGGCCAGGAGCTGCGCCTGCGCATCGATCGGCTGGATGTGCTCGAGAGCGGCGGAGTCGCGATCCTCGATTACAAGAGCGGCGGGCGGGTGAGCCCCGACTGGTACGGCGATCGGCCGTCGCATCCGCAGCTCCTCGCGTACCTCGCAGCTGTCGGAGAGGACGCCGTCGCCATGGCAACAGTCAACGTCACCGCGAGAGACGTCAGGTTTGACGGCATCGCAGCGAGCGAGAGCCTGCTCCCCAAAGTAGCGGGCGTGAAGGCCGCTGACGGAAGCTCACCGGATGCTTGGGCCTCACGCGTCGATGAATGGCGTCAGGTGGTGGAGAGGCTGGCTGTTGCCTTCGCCGCGGGTCAGGCAGCGGTCGACCCGAAGCCGCGAGCATGCGATTACTGCCGTGTGGCCAGCGTCTGCCGCGTGGGTGACGATCTGTTGGCGGTCGATGATGAGACTGCGGAGGACGGAGCCGGAGGGATGGATGATGCCTAGCGCCGCGATCGCCGACCTCGCCGCGGCCTCCCGGGCCGACGATCTGGCCCGCGAGCGGGCGATCGATCCCGGCCTGTCCGTCATCCTGCAAGCGCCGGCGGGGTCGGGGAAAACCACCGTCCTCACGCACAGATTGCTGCGGCTGCTCGCCGTGGTCGATGAGCCGGAGGAGATCCTGGCCATCACATTCACCCGGCGGGCGGCGGCCGAGATGCGCGCCCGCGTCCTGCGGGCCTTGCGCGGGCAGATCGCCGATGGCCCGCAGGGAGAGCGCCTGCGCCAGCTCGCGGCCGCGGCCCTGCGACGCTCGCAGGAGCGAGGCTGGCGCCTGGCGCAGGACCCCGGCCGGCTGCGCATCCAGACCATCGACTCATTCAACTTCCGGCTCGCGAGCCAGCTGCCGGTCACGGCCCGCGCCGGCAGCGAGCTCGTGGTCAGCTCCCGCCCGGAGGAACTCTACCTGCTCGCCGCCCGCGAGACGCTGCTCGCGGCGGAAGAGGACGCGGAGCTCTCCACCGACCTGGCGCTGCTCTTCGAGCGGCTCGACAACCGGTGGGGGCATGTCGAGCGCCTGCTGGCCGACATGCTGCGCCAGCGCGCTCATTGGCTGCGTTATGTGTTGGGCCACGAGCCCGAGGTGCTGTGCCGGCGCGTGGCGTCGAGTCTGGCGCAGATCGTGCAGGACCGCCTGCGCATGGCCCGGCAGTGCCTGGGCGCGGACGTGTGCACCGAGGCGGCCAGGCTGCCCGGCGTCGGATCGCTCGACTCGCAGGCGAGCTGCCTGTCGGCGTGGCAGGCGCTGGCGCGGCTTGCGCTCACCAACGATGGCGACTGGCGCAAAGCGATCGGCCGCAAGCTCGGTGCGGAATTCGAGAACGGCAGCGGCAAGGAGGCGCTGCGGGCCTGCATCGAGCGGCTGACCGCGGTCCCCGCGGGACGGGAGACATTGCGCGAGGTGGCGAGGCTCCCGAGCCCCCAGCTCGGGGCTGAGGACTCGGCGGCGCTCGCCGCGCTCTCGCGAGTACTGCGCTCGGCGGCTGCGCAACTGCAGGCGCTGTTCGCGCTCGATGGCCGGGTCGACCACACGTACATTGCCGGTGCGGCTCGGGCAGCGCTCGCTGAGGCGGGGCTGCCGACCGACCTCGCGTTGCGGACCGGATTGTCGCTGCGTCACATCCTGGTGGATGAATTCCAGGACACCTCCGTAGCACAACTCGAGCTCCTGGAGGCCCTCACCGCCGGCTGGGAGCCGGGCGATGGCCGCACGCTCTTCGTGGTCGGCGATCCGATGCAGTCGATCTATCTTTTTCGCGAGGCAGAGGTCGGCTGCTTCCTGCGCGCCCGCGATGCCGGGATCGGCCCGGTGCGGCTGATACCGCTGCGCCTGCTGCGCAACTTCCGCTCCATCCCGGCGCTCACCCACTGGACCAACGAGGCGTTCGGCCAGCTCTTTCCGCCGAGCGACGATCTGCGCGAGAGCGCGGTGGCATTCACCCCGAGCCTGGCCGGCAACGCGGATGCGCCCGGCCGTGCCGGCGCTGTCGAGTTGCGCCTGCTGGCAGGTGTCGAGCGCGACGCCGAGACCCACGAGGTCGTGACGAGAATCAGGGAGCTCAAGGCGCAGGATGGCGGGGCCAGCATCGCAGTACTGGTGGCGGCGCGCACGCATGCGCGGGCCATCATCACGTCCCTGGCCGATCATGATGTCGATGCGATCGGCGTCGAGCTCGTGCCGCTGGCGGAGGTGCCGATCGTGCGCGACCTGGTCGCGCTCACCCGCGCGCTGTGCCATTTGGGCGATCGCACCGCATGGCTCGCGATCCTGAGGGCGCCGTGGTGCGGGGTGTCTCTTGCCACCCTGACGCGGCTGTCGGCCCGCGGCGACTCGCGACTCCTCTGCGAGGCGTTGCGCGAGCCGGACCGCCTGGAGGAGTGTGCGGCGGATGAGCGCGCGCGGCTCGAGCGCCTCACCCGTGTGCTGGAGGAGGGAGGGGCGGCTCGCGATGGGGCGCCGATCGCCGACTGGCTGGAGGAAGTCTGGATGGCGCTGGGCGCCCCGGACGCCTACCCGGCGGAGGAGTTGCGTCACGCGCGCGCATTCTTCGATGCGCTGAGCGAGCGGACCGCTGCGGGCGAGTGGCACGGCATCGGCACGCTGGACTCGGTGTTGGCGAGCCTGTATGCGCAGCCGCAGGCGCGGACCGACTCTCCCGTGCAGGTGCTGACGATCCACGGTGCCAAGGGCCTGGAGTTCGACCATGTGCTGGTGCCGAGCCTCGATCGCGAGCGCAATCGCGGTCGCGAGCCGCTGCTGCGCTGGCTCGATCTGCCGCGCGCTGCGAGTTCCGCGGGCGCAGAAGCGCCGCAAGACGGCGACGGCAGTGACCTCATCATGGCGCCTGCCCCGGTGATCGGGGACGAGGATGCGGGCGAAGTCACGGCATTTCTCAAGCGCCTCATGGCACGTCGCGCCGCGAACGAGCAGGTGCGGCTGTTGTACGTCGCGGCCACGCGCGCCAGGCGCTCGCTGCACCTCTTTGCGGCGCCCAAGCCGCGCAACGACGGCCGCGTAATTCCCCGCCCGCGGACGCTGCTCGCCTCTGTCTGGCCGGCGCTCGAAGAGGCTTTCCTGACCGCTTCGAAGGATGTTGCGCCCGCGGCTTCCGGGGACGCGCAGCTCGAGCTCTTCGCCGGCTCCCAGGCGCGCCGGATGCTACGCAGGCTGAGCCCCGACTGGTCGCCGGCGAGCCTTCCTGCAGCCCCGAACCTGACGCGCCTGCCGCTCGCGCAGCGCCCGCTCGAGAGGCTGGAGTTCAGCTGGGCGAATGAGACGCGGCGCCACATCGGCACAGTGGTCCATGCCGCGCTGCAGGCTTTCACTGTGTCTGGCGAGTTGCCTGCCCGCGCGTGGGTCGAATCCCGGGCCGGGCTCTATCTCGAGCAACTGCGCCGCCATGGCGTGCCGCAGCACGACCTCGAGAGGGCGGCGGCCGACGTGGTGCGGGCGTTGAGTTGGACCGTTGAGGACGAGAAGGGACGTTGGATCCTCTCCCGCGAGCACAGGGAGGCGGCCAGCGAGCTAGCCCTCACGGGGATGGCGGGCGGCAGGCTCACCAACGTGGTGATCGATCGCTCCTTCGTGGATGAGGCGGGAACGCGCTGGGTGATCGATTTCAAGACCAGCGTACACGAGGGCGGCCGGCTGGATGAGTTCATCGGGCAGCAGCTCGAGCGCTATCGCGGACAGCTGGAAACCTACACCACCCTCGCCCGCGGGCTCGGGCCGCAGCCGGTGCGCGCGGCGCTCTATTTTCCGCTGCTGCGGGCGTTTCGCGAGCTTCAGTAGGTTCCCGACAGCGCGAACTGGCGCCGGCCCTGGGCATCCGGCGAGCCGAGGAACTCGATGGTGTTGACGAGTGCCTGATTCGCGCTCGCGCGCGGTGTCACGTCGCCTGACAGCTCGTATCCGGGCTGCGGCGTCAGGATGAGGTTTCCCGCGACCGCGAGCGGGCCGCCGAGGTCTTGCAGGTCACCCGTCGGCTCGCCCGTTCCGCCGGGGAAGGTCAGGGCAAAACTGCCGAGCGGGGTGACGTAGCCGCTGCGATCGATGAGGTCGTCTGCCTCGATACGGCCTTTCAGCTTGCTCACGACACCCTTCTGCGTGACTCGCGCAAGGGCCAAATCCAGGTGCAACGTGCCGCTGAGCGTGGGTGGCACGCCCGGAAGCAGTGTCGGATCGAGAGGCAGGGAAGCGGTGAGATTGCGAGCGACCACGGTGCCGCCCAGACCGATCTCCACATCACCCTGGGCGGAAGTCGTGGGCGGATGCTCGAGGTCGATATGCGCGGCGAGCTTCCCCAGGAATAGCCGCGCCGGCCGCAACCGCCACGCCAGATCCCCGAGCGAAGCGCCGCCGACTCTGAGCCCGCCGCAGTAGCCGCTCCAGATGGAGCCCTCGATGGTCGCGCAGCTGAAATTCGCGCCGCGGGACGGCAACAGCCAACTCGCGGGCAGACGCGCGAGCACCATGGCCGCGAAAGCCACGACGCACAGAATGATGACGGTTACGGTCCGTTTCATGCCCGAGCCAGACTTCATAGCAGATTCCCATCGTGCGATTCGACCCCATGAAGCACAGGCACATGGAGGTGCCCCGCCGCCGCAGGTGGCGGACGTTGAACAAAAAACCACGCATTTTTGCTCAACGCGCGCTGGGCCGGGCAGGAGCCCGGATCCAGCGCTTCAACTAAGGGCTCTTCAGGACGAGCGATGCGTTGACCGTGCCGGGCGCGCCTGCGGTGTCGATCGTGGCGCTCTCGATCTGCACGCCGTTCTGCTGGCTCAGGCGGGCGAGCCATCCGACGAGGGTATCGAACGGCGCCTTCTCCAACTGTACGTTGAGGCCGCCGCGGCCGCTCGGCTGGCTGCCGGCGAGCGAGCCGCCGAGCCCGGACTCGCGCGCGGACTGATCGACGATGACGATCAGGGACTCGCCCGAGGTGTTTCGTGCCGGTCCCGCGGCCGCTATTTCGGGCGCGGCGCTGCGCATCCATACGAGGTCGGCCTGCTTGCCGGCCACTTGCTCGTGCAGCCGCGAGACACTGCGGTCGAGCGGCAGGATGACCGCGAACACGAACAGGATCGCGGCGATCACGCCGCCGATGAGGAGCATGCGGCGGTCGCGAGGTGAAAGGGAGCGTAGCGAAGAGGCAAGGTTCAGTGTGCGCGCCATCTCAGCCTCCAGGCGACATCTGGATGCGGCCTTCGTAGGCGGAGCCGGCCGGATTGCCGGCAACCAGCCGGGCCCGCCACCCCTGTTGGCGCAGCTGGCGGCTCAGGTGATCGAGCGCTTCCACGCTGGGCGCCGAGGCCTTGAGCTCCAGTGAGCCGTCGCTGAAGGTCAGCGCTTCGAGCACGGCTTCGGGCGCGGCACGGTGCGCCTGTACGAGCGCTTGCAGCGCCAACAGGAAGCCGCCTGAGGCCTGGCTGGCGCGCACCGCGGCGAGCCGCTGCTGCATCTGCCGCCGGGCCTCGTAAGTGTCCGGCTGCCCGGGCATGGCCGTGCGAAATACCTGCTCGATGGAGGCATCGAGGCGGCTATTGGTGTGGTTGAGGACGCTGAGCTCTGCGGCCTTGCCCGCGATGTGCAGAGCGACGAAGGCCGCGAGCAGCATGGCCGCCAGCCGCCACGCGCTCCAGCCCACCGGGTGGGTCGTAGCCGGGGTGTAGGGACCCTGGAGCAGGTTGGTGGCCGTTGCGGTGGGCAACTGCTGCGCGAAAAGCGCGAGCGGCCCGCCGGTGAGCAGCTGGATCTGGATGCCCTCGAAGCGACCGCGCGCAGCCTCCACCGCCGCGGCGTGGCGGTGCCACTCCGCCGGGCCGGTGTAGAGGATCAGGCCGCGCCCGCCCGGAGTGCCGGGCTCCATGCCGGCGAGGGCGAGGTCGAGGGCTTCGCCCAGGGCCTCGGCGGGCAGCGTGACCACGGCTCCCGAGGGGGGCCGAACGATGACAGCGTCCTCCTCGAGGAGTGCCACCGCCTGACCCGGGTTCTGTGGCAGCAGCTCGCTGTCGGCATACAGAGCCTCGGGCGCGAGGCCATTGGACTTCAGGAGGGCGGTCCACTCGTCCATGAGCTTGCGCGCCACGACCGCCACCGGCACGCGCGCCGAGTCCTCCTGCCGGCGTCCGATGCCAAAATGCAGCCCCTCGATGTCCTCGGCGAGCTGCTCCTCGAGGGCATAGGGCACGAGCTGCTGCAGCTTGGTACCGGCCCTGGCAGGCGGTAGCTCGGGCTGCGCCAACAGGACGTCGGTCGCCGGCACCAGCACGACTACGTGCCGCCCCGCAGCGCGCGGTGCGGCGAGCGAGAGGGGGCCCGCCTGGGGCGGGCCGGCAGCGGCGCCGCGCGGGTCGACCACGAGCCAGGTCGCCTGCTCTTGGGGCGTGCGCGGAAGCCTGAGGAGGAGCCAGTCAGCCATGGTCGCGAATACTAGCAGCGGCCGGCTCAATCCGGCGTGAAGCTGCGCATGACCGGGCGCACCATGCCGGTCGAGTCCTGATAAAGGGTCGTATACACGGCGAATTCGGTCGAGCCGAGGTCGACGAAGCTGGTCAGGCGGAACCAGACCGACTTCTGGGCCAGCAGGTTGGCGAGAGTCTGCTGCGTGCCTCCAGCCGGGGTGCCCAATCCGCCGCCGGCGCCTCCGCCGCCACCCTGGACATCCCCGGCAGCCTGCTCCACCTGCGCGGGGGTCGGGAAACAGGTGCCCGCGGACTCGCGGTCCTTGTAGAACTGACCCGGATCGGCGCTGAACTGCACGTGTCCGGAAAGCGCATCGAGCACCCACGGATCGGCCGAGCACGTGTTGATCAGCATGCCGAGAGGCAGAGCGACGATGTGCGGCGCGAGCTTGTCGAAGTCCGCGCGCGTGAAGCCGGGCAGCGCCATGAGCTCACTCGTGCTGGTGATCGGCAGGTTCGGCGTGCGGTAGGGCGGACTCATCTCCATGTAGACGCTGTCCTCGGCGCCGTCCGGGAACATGGGCGTCGTGTCCTTGTCGATCCAGTCGACGATGTAGTTGGCCCACTTGGGGTCCATGTTCAGCATGGTGAGGAGCCGCTGGAATGACTGGATCGCGATCGTGTTCGGTGTCTCGCCATCGGTACCGACCAGGTCGTTGATGTTGAAGCGCCCCTGCAGATCCTCCAGGGACGCCTGCAACGTCACACCGGGAATCACCTCGGTCGGCGGCAGCGGCTGGCTCCAGGCCTGGCCCGGATAAATGTACTGCGAACTCTGCTTGGCCTGCTGCTGCAAGCCGTAGGCCGCGAGGGCCTCGGCGCCATCGGAAATGAGGAGCGCCTGATCGAAGGCGAGGGTCGCCGCGGCCCGGCGCGCCGTCATCGCGTTGTTGTAGGCCAGCGTGGCCGCGATCATGGTGCCCAGCGCAACGAGCAGTATTGCGACGAGGAGCGCCACTCCGCGCTGATGGCGGCGCGACGCGGCGCCGGCCCCCCGGCGCGGCCGACGCGGCATCCTCGGTTGCGGGCAAGCCACGGTCAATTGGCGATCTCGAAGATGCGCACGATCTTGCCCCACTGGCGCGTATCCAGGGTGACCTCCACCGCCTCCGGCCGCATGCGGAAGTAGGAGTCCTCCAGGCTCTGACTGCTCACTCCGGCCGTCGGCCACGTGTTCACCCAGGAATGCGTCTGCGGCACCATGTACCGGAATGTCACGCTACGTAGGTTCTTGAGGACATTGCGCTTGAAGGGCGTGCTCGAGAGCGTTGCGTCGAGAACGTTCCAATGCTCACGCACCAGGGTACCGTTATCGAGAACGTACGCCACCCGCTCGAGCTCCGAGCGCGGAACGCCGCTGGGATTGCTCCAACCTCCGCGGGTCAGAACCACCAGCGGCGCGGACGTGTCGGCGGTATCCGGACTGTCAGAACTGCTCGATGCATCCGAGCTGGTAGGATCATCCGAGCTCGTGGAGCCATCCGAGCTGTCGGAGGAGCCGGAAGTCTCGGCGGTCGGGCTTCCCTGCAGGCAGGGCAGGTAGGTCGTGCCGTCCGGCGATCGTATCGGGCGCGGCGCAAGCTGCACGAAATCCTGCTCCATGATGCGCATCGCCGTCTCGAGCTGCACCAGATCCTGCTGGTGCCGGCGGATGGAGCCGCGGGTCGCCAGTGCCTGGTTGATGGCGCCATAGCCCATCGCAAACATCACCGCGGCGATGAACAGGGCCACCAGAAGCTCGATCAGGGTAAATCCGCGCGAGTCACGGCGAGTGCGCGTGCAGGGCAGGCTCTTCGGCTGCAGGCTCCTGGGCAGCACGCTGATGGGCGTCATGGCGTGCCCGAATTGCTGCTGGTTGACGGGCCATTGGGGCTCGGCGGCACACCGAGGATCGGCTGCTGCGACCAGATGGGCGCCGGATCGGTCGGCGGGGCGATCGCATTGCTCATGAAGCCCGTCGCGGTCGCGTACCAGCCGCGGTCATCGCCCGCCTGGCTGCTGGCGGGCCGCACGTCGATGGCGATCTGCACCATGCCCGGGATGCGGGTGCTGGTGACCTTCTGCCGCCATTCCCAGCTTCGCCCGGCGTAGTCGATGTTGTCGTTGCTGGTGCCGGCGCCGGGGACGGTGCCCGACAGCCGGAGGGTCTCCATGCGATTCAATGCCACCCATTCGGCGAAGGTCTTGTCCTGCAGGTAGAGGGCGGTGTTGGCCGAGGACGTGAGCGCCTCCAGCACCGCCCCCATGCCGATCGCCACGATGGCGAGCGCCACCAGCACCTCGATGAGGGTGAAACCCCTGGCGCTTCTCATGTGCCACCCTCGGCCATGGGCTTTGCGACGACGTCGCCATCCCGATTCTCATCCAGCGTGATGCTGCGGCCGGCGTTGGCGCGCTCGACGGTAATGCTGAAGGAGGACAGCTCGCCGCTCGAGAAGATCATCACCTGCGGCGCAAAGGACTTGCCTGCGTCCGAGTTGGAATCCGGCGAATTGGAATCCGACGAATCGGAATCCGAGGCGGAATCCGGCCCCGGGGCGGATGCCGGGCTTTTCTGCGCGCCCGGGCCCGCATGCGCGGTGGCGCTCGATTTCGAATCGGCACTCGAGTCGGACGGCACGGTCATGTCATCGTTCAACACGATCGGGCGCGCATCCACCACCAGCTTGAATTCGAGCCCGCTCGGCAGCGTCCGCTCGCGCAGAGCATCATCTTCGGATGCCAGCCGCCAGGCTCCCGTGCGTACGTCGTACACGACGAACTCGTAGCCATGCTGGCCGAAAAAGACGCCGTAGTCTCGCGTCTGCAGCTCCGCCTGCTCGCGCGCGTAATCCATCAAAGACAACAGCCGCTTGCTTTCGGTCTCGAGCTCCGTGTCTTTGCCGGCGAAGCTCATCGAGAGCAGCATTCCCGCCGTCACGACCCCGATGATGAGGACGACGACGAGGATCTCCACCAGCGTGAAGCCAGCGACTCGTGACCGACGCCTTTCAGCACGCATATCCGCGGCATCCGGCGCCGCTACACGGTTACTCGGACAGGTTCCAGTTGCCGATATCGGCATTGACACCGTCGCCACCCGGCTGGCCATCGGCCCCCAGAGTGTAAAGGTCATAAGGCTGTCCGTGCGTTCCCGGATACGCGTACTGGTAGGGGCGCCCCCAAGGATCGTTGGATAGGCGCTGGATGTAGGGTCCGTGCCAGTGCGTCACCGCCGGGTCGTTCGGCTGCTTGATCAGGGCATCGAGGCCGTCGTCCGACGAAGGATACTCGGAGTTGTCCAGCCGGTACTCGGTGAGAGCGGTCTCGAGGGCCTGGATGTCCTCCTTGGCCTTGGACACTCGCGCTTCGTCGACCTTGCTGACGACCTGCGGCACGATCACGGCCGCGAGCAGGCCGATGATGATTACGACGACCATGATCTCGATCAGGGTGAAGCCGCGAGAAGGAGATCTCGCGGGATAGCGTCGATGGTTCATGATGAGCTGAGTTTTCCTGCGGCGGCGGATGCGCCCCCGGGGCGCGACGCGGAATCATAACCGCGGGCGCGGGTGACTGCGTCTGCGCCGTTCGACAATCCCACTTCAAGCCGGTTCCGCGCCAGAGGTCCGCGGCGCGCTATCGCGGGTGAGTGCCCCGCGAAGCGGCTGGCTATAATCGATCGAATTTTTGACCTTGCGAGGATCTGATGACATTCGGCTTCGTATTTCCCGGGCAGGGCTCACAGTCGGTCGGGATGCTGGCGGCGCTCGCTCCCGCCGGCGCCGAGTCGGTGCTGCGCGACACGTTTGCCGAGGCGTCGGCGGTGCTCGGATACGATCTCTGGGAGCTCGTGACGGCAGGGCCTGCGGAGCGCCTGAACAGCACCGAGTGCACCCAGCCGGCCATGCTCGCGGCATCGATTGCGACATTGCGGCTATGGCGGGCACGCGGTGGCGGCGAGCCGCAGGTGGTCTGTGGCCACAGCCTCGGTGAGTTCTCGGCGCTGGTGGCGGCAGGGGCGCTCGAATTCAGCGCCGCCGTCGACCTGGTGAGCTTCCGCGGCCGCGCCATGCAGGAGGCGGTGCCCGCAGGCAGCGGCGCGATGGCGGCCATCCTCGGCCTGGATGACGCGCAGGTGACCGAAGCCTGCCGCGAGGCGGCGCAGGGCGCCGTGGTCGAGCCGGTCAACTTCAACGCCCCAGGTCAAGTGGTCATCGCCGGGGCGCGTGAGGCGGTGGAGCGCGCCATCGAGGCGGCCAAGAGCCGGGGTGCCAAGCGCGCCATAGCCCTCCCGGTGAGCGTTCCCGCGCACAGCAGCCTGATGCAGTCGGCCGCGCAGCGCCTGGGCGAGCGGCTCGCGACGGTGGCCCTTCGTGCGCCTCGCATCCGCTTCGTGAGCGCGGTCGACGCTGCCGCTCACCAGGATCCGGCAGATCTGCGGCAGCTGCTGGTGCGCCAGCTGTCCAGTCCCGTGCGCTGGTCGGATACCGTGCGTACGCTCGCGGCGAGCGGCATCGGCTCACTGGTCGAATGCGGTCCGGGCAAAGTGCTGACGGCGCTCAATCGCCGCATCGAGCGGGGCCTCGGGGCCATGGCGCTCGAGGATGCGGAGTCGCTGCAGGCGGCCCTGGCCGCGGTACAGGCTTGAATCTGAGGTAGTCAAGGTATGCTCCAAAATGACGTCGCGCTCGTCACCGGCGCTTCCCGCGGAATCGGACGGGAGATCGCGCTGGCGCTCGCCAAGGCTGGTGCAAAGGTGATCGGCACTGCGACCACAGGGGAGGGCGCGGCGGCACTCACGGCAGCCCTGGCGTCGCATGGACACAACGGTCGGGGAGCCCAGCTCGACGTGTCCGATGCCGCCTCGATCGACGCCCTGCTGGGCGAGCTCGAGGCTGCCGGGGAGATGCCCACCATTCTCGTCAACAATGCCGCGATCACCCGCGACATGCTCCTCCTGCGGATGAAGCCGGACGACTGGGATCGGGTGATTGCGACGGACCTGACCTCGGTGTTCCGCCTGTCGAAGGCCAGCCTGCGCCGGATGATGAAGGAGCGGCGCGGCCGTATCATCAATCTGACCTCCGTGGTCGGCGTCACCGGCAATGCCGGACAGACCAACTATGCGGCCGCAAAAGCAGGCATTCTCGGCTTCACCAAGTCCCTTGCAAGGGAAGTCGCCTCCCGCGGCATCACCGTCAATGCGGTCGCGCCGGGATTCATCGACACCGATATGACGCGCTCGCTGACCGAGGAGCAGCGCACGGGACTTCTTACTCAGATCCCGGCGGGACGGCTGGGCGCGGCCGCGGACGTGGCCGCCGCGGTACTCTTCCTCGCTTCCCCGCAGTCGAGCTATATCACGGGCGAGACGCTGCACGTCAACGGCGGAATGTACATGCCCTGAGCATCGGCCGGCCGCGCGCCGCCACGGCCGGACCCGCTGCGGCGCGCCCGAGTGAGGGCGCCGTTGGCGCCGCGCAACACCGGGGCCTGGAACGATGCCGTCCGGTCGCACCTGGCGGCGGGGGCGAGCAGGGCCGATTCCCGAGAAAAAACAATCACTCAGCACGACCGCACGGCGACTGGCACCCCCAGGGGTGTTCCCCTACAATACCGCGCCCGCGCCGCCGGCCCCGGCCTGGCGGCATGGGAACGTATTTCCGCAATCCAATTTCTAAAATATAAGGACCATCCGCTAATGAGCACAGTTGAGCAGCAGGTCAAAGCCATCGTGGCCGAGCAGCTTGGCGTCAAGCAGGAGCAGGTGACCAACGACGCCTCCTTCGTAGACGATCTCGGAGCCGACTCGCTCGACACGGTCGAGCTCGTGATGGCTCTCGAGGAGGAGTTCGAGATCGAGATCCCCGATGAGGATGCCGAGAAGATCACCACGGTCCACCAGGCGATCGACTACATCAACGAGCGCCGCAACAAGGCCTGAGCCAGCGCCTGATGGCGGCCCTCCGGCACGCCGCGCAGGCTCGCGTGCGCCGCGGGCGCAGGATCCACGGGGTTCGCCCACGGCGAGCCCCGGCCGTGAACGGCGCCGCGGGCGCCGATACTTTCCCCAGGAACACTAGAGACGGGTAGCGTGTGAGCAAGCGTCGCGTAGTCGTAACGGGTATGGGATTGATCTCGCCTGTCGGCAGCAATGTCGAGGCGGGGTGGAAGGCCATTCTCGCAGGCGAGAGTGGCATCGGACCGATCACGCGGTTCGATGTATCCAACTTTCCCGTTCGTTTTGGCGGACAGGTGAAGGGCTTCGAGCCGAGCCGCTACTTCAATACCAAGGAGCTGCGGCGCATGGACGAGTTCATGCACTACGGCGTGGCCGCCGGTATCGAGGCGGTGCAGGACTCGGGGATCGATTTCACCAAGACGGACGCGACGCGTTGCGGCGCGATCTGCGGCGCCGGCATCGGCGGTCTCGGCACGATCGAGAGCGAGTACTCCGAGTACGTGAAGACCGGCAACCCGCGCAAGATCTCCCCGTTCTTCGTGCCGGCGACGATCATCAACATGATCGCCGGGCACCTCTCGATAAAGTACGGCCTGAAGGGACCGAACCTCGGCATCGTCACCGCCTGCACCACCTCGACGCATGCAATCGGGATCGGCATGCGCACCATCCAGTACGGCGATGCCGATATGGTGATCGCCGGCGGCGGCGAGATGGCGACCACGATCTGTGGCCTCGCGAGCTTTGCACAGGCGAAGGCGCTGTCCACGCGCAACGAGGCTCCGGCCGAGGCGAGCCGCCCCTGGGATCGCGACCGCGACGGCTTCGTGCTCAGTGACGGCGGCGGTGCGCTCATACTCGAGGAGCTCGAGCACGCGCGCCGGCGCGGTGCGCGCATCTACGCGGAGCTCGTCGGCTTCGGCATGAGCGGGGATGCCTACCACATCACCCTGCCGCCAGAGGATGGCGAGGGCGCCCGGCTCGCGATGGCCAACGCGATGAAGGATGCGGCGCTGAACCCCGCAGACGTGCAGTATGTCAATGCGCACGCGACCTCGACGCCTGCCGGTGATAAGGCGGAGACGCTCGCCATGAAGCGCGCGTTTGGCGACCACGCGCGCCGGCTTGCCGTCAGCTCGACCAAATCCATGACCGGGCACCTGCTCGGCGCGGCTGGCGTGGTGGAGGCCATCTTCTCGATTCTCGCGATCCGCGATCAAGTGGCGCCGCCCACCATCAACTATCACACGCCGGATCCGGACTGCGATCTGGACTTCGTGCCGAACGCAGCGCGGGCGATGAAGATCGATGTCGCCCTGTCGAATTCCTTCGGCTTCGGCGGCACCAACGGCTCGGTGGTCTTCAGGCGCTTCACCGGCTGACATTGCTCCGGCGGGGTTGCACGGTCCCATGAAGTGATTCGTCGCGAGCTCGACGTTGGACCTGGCGTACTGAGGCAGCTCGCGGTGAGACGCCCGGAGCGCTATCCCGTACTGCTCGACAGCGCCGCGGACGGGCCGCTCAGTCAAAGAAGCGTGCTCGCCGCATTCCCGACTGGCGCGCTCTGGCTCGATGCGCAGGGGCGTCTCCATGCGCAGGGGTCTTCGGCGGCAGCGATGCTCACGCCCGGTCTCGAAGGCAGCGGCTCCTCCGGGTTTCTCGCCGCCCTCGAGCGATGGATCGCGAGCGACCAGGTCGCCGGGAGTGATTTGGGACCCAGCACAGGAGTGGCCGAGCACTCGGCCAGCCTGCCATTCTGCGGCGGCTGGGCGCTCTTCCTGGGCTACGAACTCGCCGGCGAAATTGAGCCGCGGCTCGCTTTGCCGCGCGCGGCCGCCCCGCACCTCTGGCAGGCATTCGCCCTGCGTGTACCTTGCGGGCTGGTGCATGACAGGGGCTCGGACAAGATCCTTGCACTCGCCGAGGAGGGCGCCGCCGCGGCGCTCGATGCCATCGAGAGCGACGCACGTGAGCTGGCGGCCGGCGCCGGCGCCGCGGGCGGGGCACCACCGCCGCCCGCGGTAGCTCGGGTGAGCGAGGAGGAAGCATCGGCTTACCTCGAGCGGGTGCGGCGCGGCAAGGAGTACATCCGCGCGGGGGACATCTATCAAACCAACTTGTCACGTCCATGGCGGGTCGAGCTGGGCGGCGAGGCGGATGTCGGCTTGCTGTACGAGCGCCTGCGGAGCGTCAATCCCGCGCCCTTTGCGGCCTTGGCGCAGTGGCGCGGCGGCGCGGTGCTCAGCTCCTCTCCCGAGCGGCTGGTGCGCGTCGTGGGACGGCGGGTAGAGACCCGTCCGATCGCCGGCACGCGCCCGCGCAGCCGCCAGCCGGGTGAGGATGCGCGCGAGGCCGCGGCTCTTGCCGCGCACCCCAAGGAGCGCGCCGAGCACATCATGCTCATCGATCTCGAGCGCAACGACCTCGGGCGGGTCTGCGAGCCCGGTACGGTAACGGTCGAGGAATTGATGTCCATCGAGTCTTATGCCCACGTACACCACATCGTCTCCAGTGTGACGGGGACGCTGCGCCGGGACGTCACTGCAATCGATGTCTTACGCGCTGTATTTCCCGGGGGAACCATCACTGGCTGTCCCAAGTATCGCTGCATGCAGATCATCGCGCAGCTGGAAGGCGAAGGGCGCGGCGCCTACACCGGCTCCCTCGGCCTGCTCGGGCGCGACGGCAGCATGGATTTCAACATCCTCATTCGGACAATGGCGCTCGCCGGGCGACTCATCGAGTTTCGCGCCGGCGCCGGGATCGTGGCCGACTCTGATCCGGAGCGCGAGCTCGAGGAGTGTAGCGCCAAGGCGCGCGGACTCCTTGCCGTATTCGGTGAGACCGGCCGTGCAGGGGCCGCGGCGTGACAGGCGCAGCATCCGGCAAGGCGGGGGGCGCTGACGGAGCAGACTCAGTGATCTCCATGCTCATCGATGGCGCCGCCGTCGGCGGCATTTCGCCGCTCGACCGGGGGCTGCACTACGGAGATGGCCTGTTCGAGACAATCGCCTGTCCAAACGGCCGGCCGCGCTTTCTCGCCTTGCACCTCGAGCGCCTGGCGCACGGCTGTCGCGTGCTCGGCTTCCCATCGCCTGCCATGCAGCAGCTGCGCGAGGAGGTCGAGCGCCTCGCGGCAGCGCAGGAGCGGTCGATCGTGAAGCTCATCGTGACCCGGGGGCGGGCCACGGTGCGCGGCTACGCAGTCAGCGGCCGCGAGCAGGCAACGCGCGTGGTGATTCGTTATCCTTGGGCCGTGGAAAACCCCGTTCTGCAGCAGCAGGGGGTGAGCGTGCGTGTGGCGGCGATGCGCCTCGGCGAGAATCCCGCGCTCGCCGGCCTCAAGCACTGCAACCGCCTGGAGCAGATCCTGGCGCGCAGTGAGCCTGGAGCTGCGGCCGTCGCGGAGTCCCTGATGCTCAGCCGATCCGGAAACCTGGTCTGCGGCACCATGACCAACATGTTCCTCGTCGATGGCTCGCCGCAATCGCCGCGCCTGCGCACACCGGCGATCGACCAATGCGGAGTGGCGGGCGTGATGCGGCGCGTCGTGCTGCGAGAGGCCGCCCGCGCCGGGATTGCCGCGACCGAGTGCGCTCTGTTGCCCGCCGATCTTGCGGCCGCCACGGAGGTGTTTCTGACGAATGCGCGCGTAGGCGTCTGGCCTGTGAGTCGGGTGGAAGAGAGGGCCCTGACCCCCGGTCCCGTGACGCGGCGCATCCAGAGTCTGCTTCGGCCCTTGCTCGAGGACCCAGCCAATGGCTGACACCGGCAGGCACGGCGGCGCGGCGGTCATGGTGACCCTGCTGGGGCTCGTCATTATCGCGGCGGCGGCGTCGGGCTACGCGCTGTTGCGCCGGAATTTTGAGGCTCAGGGTCCGGCGGGTACGGCCGTTGCGCTGAAGGTTTCACCCGGCGAGAGCACCCGCGCGGTGCTCGGCCGTCTCGCGGCACTCGGCGCCCTGGCCCACCCCCGCGAAGTGGAGTTTTACCTGCGGCTGCACCACCGCATTCCGCGCATCGAGATCGGCACCTACGAGGTGCCGGCGCATGCCAGCCCCGCGGACATCATCGCCCTGTTCGAGCAGGGCAAGGTGGTGCTGGATCAGCTCACGGTGGTCGAAGGCGCGAGGTTCGCCGACTTCCGGCGCGAGCTCGATGCGCAGCAGGACATCGCCCATACGCTGCGCGGCAAGAGCGACGCCGCGGTGATGAGCGCGCTCGGCCATCCGGGCGAGAGCCCCGAGGGCCGTTTCTTCCCCGATACCTATCGCTTCGCGCCCGGCACGAGCGACCTGACGATTCTCGCGATGGCCTACGAGCGCATGTCTGCCGTGCTCGCCAAGGTCTGGCAGGAAAGGGGCGAGGGTTTGCCCTTCGACACTCCCTACCAGGCGCTGATCCTCGCCTCCATCGTGGAGAAGGAGACGGGCGTCGCCGATGAGCGCGGGCTCATCGCCGGCGTCTTCGTCAATCGCCTGCGCCGCGGTATGCGGTTGCAGTCCGACCCAACGGTGATCTACGGGCTCGGCAGTCGGTACGATGGGAGCATCCATACGCAGGACCTGAAGACCGATACGCCGTACAACTCCTACACGCGCTCGGGATTGCCGCCGACACCCATCTCATTGCCCGGCCTCGAGTCACTGCTCGCCGCCGTCCATCCCGACCACACGGACGATCTTTACTTTGTCGCGACCGGGCAGGGCGGTCATCATTTCTCGGCGACTCTGGCGCAGCATGATGCGGAGCTGCGGGCCTATCTCGTGCGACTGCGCGAGCAACAGCAGGCGCCGGCGCGCCGGCGGGCGGCGGGGAATTGATGGCCCGAGGACTCTTCATCACCCTGGAGGGGATCGAGGGCGCCGGTAAATCGACCGTCGCACGCAGCATCCATGGCTGGCTCGCCCGGCAATCCATCCGTGCCATCCTCACCCGGGAGCCGGGCGGTACGGCGCTCGCCGAGCGGGTGCGGCAGATCGTGCTCGAGCGGGGCGAGGAGCGGCTCTCGTCCGTGACGGAGACGCTGCTCATGTTCGCCGCGCGGGGGATCCATCTCGAGAATCTGATACGGCCGGCCCTCGAGCGCGGCGATTGGGTGATATGCGACCGTTTCACGGATGCCACCCGGGCCTACCAGGGAGGCGGCCGGGGCATCGATCCGGCGTGGATCGAATCCCTGGCGGGCCAGGTCCATGGCGGCCTGGAGCCGGATTGCACCCTGTTGCTCGATCTGCCGGTGGCGTTGGGTCTGGAGCGCGCCAGGAGCCGCCGGGCCGGTGCCGCGGACCGGTTCGAGGCCGAGACTCTGGGCTTCTTCGAGCAGGTGCGTGCGGCGTATCTCGAGCTGTCGCGGCAGGAGCCACGGCGTATCCACATCATCGACGCCTCCGTGCCGCTCGAGGCGGTGGAGCAGCAGGTCGTGGCTGTCCTCGGGCGGCTGGCGCTCTCGCGCGGCCAGGGCGGGCAGCCGTGACGCCAGGCTGGCTGAGCCCCGAGATCGCGCGCCTGCGCGGCGCGTATGCCGCCGGACGCCTCTCGCATGCCATCCTCATCCATGAGGCGCCCGGCGCCGGCGGTGAGTGGCTGGCCGCCTGGACTGCGCGCCTGGTCCTTTGCTCTGCGCCCCGTGATACGGCCCCATGCGAGCGCTGTGCCGCCTGCCACCGCGCGGCGCAGCGGCAGCATCCGGATCTCGCCCTCGTAGGCCCGCTCGAGGGATCGAGCCAGATCCGGATCGAGCAGGTCCGCGAGCTTGCTGCGGAGCTCACCCTCACGGCTCACCAGGGTGGGTACAAAGTGGGGATCGTGTCGCCGGCTGACAGCATGAATCGCTTTGCAGCCAATGCGTTGCTCAAGACTCTTGAGGAGCCACCTCAAGGATCGCTTCTCATCCTCGTGGCCACGCAGCCCTCGCGCCTGCCGGCGACTATCCTCAGCCGCTGTCAGCGGGTGCGGGTGCGCGCGCCGCAGCGGGCCGAAGCCATCGCATGGCTGCAAGCGACCCGCGGCGCGGCCGATTGGGAGCAGGTGCTGGCCATCCTCGGCGCTGCACCCATGGTCGCAGGCGCGGCCGAGCCCGCCACGGTCATCGAGGTCGCCACGGAAGTCCGCCGCGGCCTGGAGGAGGCCGTCGCGGGCGGGGGCGACCCCGTCGCTACCGCGGAGCGGTGGGCGCGCTCGGAGTTGCCGCTGAGGCTCACCTGCCTTGAGAATTGGCTCACGGAACGGATTCGCGGCCGCATGACCGGCGGTGCCGTCTTTACAGAAGTGCGGGCTGGCGCGCACCCGCGCGGGCACCGTGAGAGCTTAGACTTGCGGCAGCTTTTCGGGCTCCTGGACACCGTTCGGGAGCTCAAGTCTTCGTTCGAGGCGCCGATCAATCGGGGATTGGCGCTCGAGAGCCTGCTGCGCTCCCTCGAGACGCGCAGCGCTTAACCTGAGCCTGAGGATCGTCGCATTTGAGAGCGGGTGGGAACAAGCCGGGCCTGTTGACGCTCACCATCAAGGACAAGAGCGCGCTGTATCTCGCCTATATGCCGTTCGTGAAGAACGGCGGGCTCTTCATTCCGACCAACAGCAATTACCGGCTGGGGGATGAGGTGTTCATGCTGCTCAACCTCATGGGCGAGGACGAGAAGCTGCCGGTCGCGGGCCGGGTGATCTGGGTGACTCCCAAGGGCGCCCAGGGCAAGCGCACGGCCGGTATCGGCGTGCAGTTCAGCGAGCAGGACCACGGGCAGACGCAGAAGAAGATCGAGACCTATCTCGCGGGCGCGCTCGCGGGCGACAAGGCGACCCACACGATGTAGCACGTTCCGGGCGGGCGCGCCGCGCCCTCTGGCGCTACGCCGAGCGGCGCAGATTGATGCCGCTGTGCGTCAGGCCGCCGGTCAGCACGTAGGCATCGAATCCCCGCTCCACCAGGATGTAGGCGGCCGCGGAGCTGCGCCGGCCGGTGTCGCAATAGACGACGTAGGGTACCTTGCGGTCCAACGTCGAGAGCTTCAGGCGAATGAAGTAAAGCGGGATGTTGAGCGAGCCGTCGATGGTGAGGTTCTGATGCTCGCTCGGCAGGCGCACGTCCAGCCAGCGGCCGCCCCGCGCGATGATCTCCCGCGCGCGCTCGTAGCTCACCCATTGCAGCAGCGGCTCGTTCATGAGCTCGCGGAAGTCCTGCTTGTTCAGGCGCATGAGCACGCCGTCGGTGAGCATTGCGACCGTGGCGTTGCGTTTGGCCTCCGCAATCAGCGCCTCTTCGCCGAAGGTATCGCCGACGCCCAGCTCGGCAAGCTTGATGCCTTCCTTGTTGAGCGGTGTCTCGCGCGTCACCAGGCACTTGCCGCTCACGATCACGTAGAAGAAGTCGCCCTCATCGCCCTGCTTGATGATCACATCGCCGGCCCGGTATGGCACGCGCTGCAGGCGCATGAAGATCGCCTGGATGTTGGCAGGAGGGATGCGGTGAAAGGCCTTGGTCGAGAGGAGCGTCGTCATCCAGTCGTCGCCGCCGGCGTTCTCGAGCTGCGCCTGCAGCTCCGCGACCTCGTAGGTACCCGTCTGATCCCACGTGATCATGACGTCGAGCAGCTCGCTGTCGATCGAGAGATAACTTATCTCATCGACGGCGCGTGCAGTCACCTGCCGGGGAAGCTGCGGGTAGAGCGGGGTGCGCGCCTCCGGCGTGCCGCCGCGGATCATGGCGATGGTGCGCTCGGCTTCCTTCACCTCAACCATGCCGCCGACGATCCATATGGTGCGCTTGTCGGTATCGCCTTCCTTGAAGAGCGCGCGTCCGGCGGGCATCGTGCGCACCACGACTTTCTTCGCGAGCGCCGCGAGATTGTCCCGCTTCAGGCCGTCGAGCGGCGCGAAGGTCTTGAGCAGTTGAACGCTTGCTTCGCGTTCTTCGAGCATCTTGGGTGGGGCCTGGTCGTGTCTCGGTCCGAAGGCGCCTTTTCGGGCACGGCTCGTCCCGTGAAATTATGTCGGATGGTAGCACAGGGCCCCCGGCCCACCGGGGAGCCGTTCACGTTTTGGCTCAGCCGGTGCCGGCCACCATCGACCAGCCGGAATCCGGCTGAAAGCGGGCGCCGTATCGGGCGGCGAGCTCCTCCAGCCGCTCGACCACGGCGGCCACCCCGCGGCTGCGCGCGTAGGCGAGGGGGCCGCCGCGAAAGGGCGCGAATCCGGTGCCGAAGATGACGGCGGCATCGATCAGGTCCGCATCGTCGGCGATCCGCTCGCGCAGACAGGCGGCGCATTCGTTGACCAGCACCAGGATGAGACGATCGATCAGGTCGGGCGGCGCCGCTTCCGCGGATGCGGCGGGCTTCACCGGCTTGCCATCCTTCCATAGATAAAAGCCCGCGCCGCTCTTGCGGCCGAGCTTGCCGAGGCCCACCAGCTCGCGCAACCGCGAAAGGTTGGGGGTCGGGCGCCCGAGATCGGCGGCGATGATCTCCCCCACGTGCGCGGCAACATCGAGGCCCACCACGTCGGCGAGCTCGATGGGGCCCATCGGCATGCCGAAAGCCACGGCGGCTTCATCGATCGCGGGCAGCGGCACGCCCTGCTGGGCGGCATACATCGCCTCGTGCAGGTAGGGCATCAACACCCTGTTGACGATGAATCCGGGGGCGCTGCGGCAGGGTACCGGCAGCTTGTCCAACTTGCGGGTGAAGGCGATTGCGGCCTGCAGGACCGCCGCATCGGTGGTCGCGGTGTGGATGACCTCGACCAGCGGCATCTGCGCGACGGGATTGAAGAAGTGCAGCCCGGCGAGGCGCTTGGGATCGGCGAGCCGCTCGGCAAGGTGCTCGAGCACGATGCTCGAAGTGTTGGTGGCGAGGATGGCACCCGGCTTCATGCGTGGCTCGAGCGCGGCGTAGAGCTCGCGCTTGGCTTGCAGGCTCTCGAAGATCGCCTCGATGACCACGTCCGCAGCCGCTACGCCGTCGCCCGCTACATCGGCGGTCAGGCGGCCCAGGGCTTCGGCCACCTGCGCCGGCTCGCGCAACCGCTTCTCGAAGAGCTCGCGCGCGCGCTTCAGCGCCGGCTCGATATAACCGAGCTCCCGATCCTGCAGCGTCACCTTGAAGCCGCGCAGCGCCGACCAGGCGGCGATGTCGCCGCCCATGACGCCCGCGCCCACCACGTGCACGCGCTCGAGCGGCGTTGCGGGCTTGCCGCCGAGAGCCTTCAGGCGGTCCTGCAACAGGAACACGCGGATCAGGTTGCGCGCCGTCTCCGTGGTGAACAGCTGTGCGATCGAGCGTGCCTCGGCCTCGAAGGCGACGGCTCCGCGCGCGCCGTAGCGCACCCAAAGATCGATGATGGCGTAAGGCGCGGGGTAGTGCTCCCGGCGGACCCTCTGCGCGACCCGGCCGACGAGGGAGCGCTGCACCAACGAGCGGACGAGTGGCCAGCTCAGCGCCCTTTCGGTGAGGCTCGGGCGGTGCGGCGGCGGCGGCTCGAGGATGAGCTGACGTGCGGCCGCCCGCAGCTCGCTCTGCGGCACGAGCTTGTCGATGAGGCCCAGGCGCAGCGCCTTCTGCGCGCGCACCGGTTTGCCCGTGAGCATCATCTCCATTGCCGGGCGCACGCCGATCAACCTGACGCTGCGCACGGTCCCGCCGAAACCCGGATGGATGCCGAGCTGCACCTCCGGAAAGCCGAGCGACAACCGCTCATCACCCACCGCGATGCGGTAGCGGCAGGCGAGGGCGAGCTCGAG
>DASYGA010000288.1:0-19775 GCA_036000265.1 Steroidobacteraceae bacterium
TGGCCATTTGAAACGACCGTGCCGGCGTAGACCTGCGTCGCCGTCATTGCGGGAGTGATGCTCTGCGCGCTGCCGGGAGGCGAGCCATTGAGAGTGCCGTACGCCACTACCGGCGTATTCGCGGCGACCTTTTGCAGTGTCGCGAGACCGTTCGCGCCGGTATAGACGGCGCCATTGATGTTGAAGTAGGTGCTCGCAGTGGTACCGACGGTCAGAGCGCCGACGGTAGAGTAGACGTTATCCTCGAACGGCCTGAGGTCCTCGACGAAGTTGCTCTGGCTGGTATCGACGGCGACGAAGAGGCCGCGGGCCCGGACCTGATTCGTATCGCTGGACGGCGTGCTCGCTTCCACGAATGGCTTGACGGTCACCGTGTTCGTCGAGGCGCTTATGGAGTTGCCGGCCGCCAGATTGAAATCGAGCGCGAGCGGTGTCGATTGATTGAGGTTGATGACCAGCGGGTGTGCCGGATCGAGCTTGACGGTGACGTAGAGAATGCCGGGATTCGTCCTCCCACTGGTGTCCTTCACCGTCGCCGCGGTCGACTGTCCCTTGACGTAGACGATCGGGACCGAGTAGTCGATGCCGATCACGAGCGACGAATAGCTGCCGTCCGGTACCCCCACCGCGTTCAGCAGCTCGCTGACCTCGACCCGCTGCGTCAGATCTGCAAATTCCTCGTAGGTATAGCCCGCCGGATAGGCGACGTAGCCGTCGCTGCGGGTCATGCTGTAGAGGCTGATGCCGACGACGTAGGTGGAGAAATCCCCGGTCGCCTGGCTGGCGACGGTCACCACCGGTGTGCCGTTGTAAACCTTCGTATTGGTGCTGCAGCCGGCGAGCGTCGCTGCGAGTACCGCAGCGAAGCCGCAAATCCAGAGGCGCAGGGTGCCGGAAGCGCCCGTTTTCGCGCGAGCGCGGTCAAGAGTCATCAAAAGCTCCCCCTATCACGGGATGGATGGGCATGTGCTCGAGGCCGGGACCGCCATGGGACCCGTATGGCTTGGTTAGAGGTGCCGGCGTCCGTTCCGTTCACATTGCCCGAAGCGCCTAGTCTAGCGATTCTCGAGGCTCGACGCGCGGCCGGAAAGCCGGTAGAGTCCGCGTCCGCATCCCGCGAGGCTCCACAACCAGCCCCGATACACTTGGTTTCATTTGGGGATGCCCACCCGGCCAAGCGGGCCGATCGCCCGCGAGCCAACACAGAGGTTCCCCGAACTATGCCTTTTACCGATCTCGGGCTCGTGCCCGAGCTTTCGCGCGCCGTTGCCGAACAGGGCTACGAGACGCCCACCCCCATCCAGATGCAGGCGATCCCCGCGGTCATCGCCGGACGAGATGTCCTCGCCGGAGCGCAGACCGGCACCGGCAAGACGGCAGCTTTCGTCCTGCCGATCCTGCAGGCACTGGCCCATGCTCCGGCCGGCCGCGCTCCCCGGGCGCTGGTCCTCACCCCCACGCGGGAGCTTGCCGCCCAGGTGGCGGAAAGCGCCCGTC
Source organism: Steroidobacteraceae bacterium (assembly GCA_036000265.1). GTDB lineage: Bacteria > Pseudomonadota > Gammaproteobacteria > Steroidobacterales > Steroidobacteraceae > 13-2-20CM-66-19. The sequence continues at coordinate 1,498 of DASYGA010000288.1, forward strand.
AATACGGACGGCACATGAAGACACGCATCTGCGTCGTCTTCGGCGGCGTGAGCATCAACCCGCAGATCGATGCACTGCGCGCTGGCTGCGATCTGCTGGTTGCTACGCCCGGACGGCTGCTGGATCTCGCCGGCCAGCGGGCGCTCGACCTGCGCGAGGTGCGGCATTTCGTCCTGGACGAGGCCGACCGGATGCTGGACATGGGCTTCATCCCTGCCATCCGCCAGGTCATGAAGCTGTTGCCGCCGCGGCGGCAGAATCTGATGTTCTCCGCGACGTACTCCGACGACATCCGTGACCTCGCAACGCGCCTACTGCACGATCCGGTGACGGTCGAGGTCGCTCCGCGCAATGCGACCGCCGATCGCGTGGAGCAGCGCGCCTATCGCGTGCCGAAGGAGCACAAGCGTCACCTGCTTGCGCACCTCATCCGCGACGGGGGCTGGCAGCAGGTGCTGGTCTTCACCCGCACCAAGCATGGCGCCAACCGGCTGGCCGAGCAGCTTGCGGGTGGTGGCATTGCAACCGCGGCCATTCACGGCAACAAGAGCCAGAACGCACGCGTTCGCGCCCTATCGGACTTCAAGACGGGCAAGATCACTGCGCTCGTGGCCACGGAGGTGGCGGCGCGCGGCCTTGACATCAAAGAGCTGCCGTTCGTCGTCAACTACGAGCTGCCGAACGTGCCGGAGGACTACGTGCATCGCATCGGGCGCACCGCCCGCGCCGGCGGCACGGGCTGCGCCGTCTCGCTGGTCGGACCCGATGAGGGCGGGCTGCTGAGGGATATCGAGCGCGTGCTGCGCCGCTCGCTCCCGGTCGTCGCGACACCGGAATTCGCCGTCACCGCGGAGCCACGGCCATCGCCTCGTCCCGCCGCACCACCGGCTCGCGGCTCGAAGCCGCACGCCGCTGCGCGCCATCCGCGTCCCTCCGGCCGCAGCTTCGCTGCGAGAGGCGGGCGGCGTTTCGGCGCCTCTCGAGGCTGAGAAGCCTCGGGCCCGCAGGGCCGAGGCCCAGGAGGGGCCAGCACAAAACCGCCGGGAGCGGTTTTGGACGACGCGCAGCGTCGGGCCCGCAGGGCCGAGGCCCAGGAGGGGCCGAGCAATCACCCCGGCGGCCGCGGAACCGCCGGGTCTCTCTCGGCTTGTTAGGGAGCGCGCCCGGGCTGCCGGGCGCTGCTATCCGGGAGAGAACTCATGGTGACCGATATCACACAGCAGGGCTTGGGGCGAAGCCCGAGCGGACCCTCAACTTTCGCCGAGCTCGAGCCCGGAGCAGCGCCTGCGCGCCAGCGCCCGCAGCGCGGCCTCACGCAGCTGCAGGGGGCGGAGTCGCTCGAGCGCAGCCTCGGTTGGTTCAGCATTGGGCTCGGAGCGGCCGCCGTCGCGGCACCTCGCCTGGTGTGCTGGTTGAGCGGCTCGCGCAGCCCGGCGATCATGCGTCTGGTCGGAGCGCGAGAGCTCGCGGCCGGCATCGGTATCCTAACCCAGAGCGATCGCGAGCCCTGGCTATGGTCGCGCGTCGCCGGCGACACGTTCGATCTGGCGGCGCTCTCCCTGGCTCTGGCGCGAGGTAGCCGGCGCGGCCGGGCCGCTGTTGCGCTTGCTGCCGTGGCGGGCGTTACAGCGCTCGATGTTCTCGCCGCGGTGCGGCTCACGGGGAGCAGGGCGGGGCGGATGGTGCCCGGCGTTTCCGGCCGCACCGACATCTATCTCGAGCGCAGCGTCGCAGTCAGCAAATCGCCCGAGGAGTGCTATCGCTTCTGGCGCAGCTTCGAGAATCTGCCGCGCTTCATGCACAGCCTGGAGTCCGTGCGCCAGCTCGATGAGCGGCGCTCGCGTTGGGTCGCCAAGGGACCCCTGGCGACCCGCCTGGAGTGGACCTCGGAGATCACCGCCGACCGTCCTGGCGAGGAGCTGGCCTGGCGCACCCTGGATGACTCGGGCGCCGCCAACGCCGGCTCGGTCAGATTCGAGGCGGCGCCGGCGGGCCGCGGCACGATCGTGCGCGTGAGCCTTCATTACAGTCCGCTCGGCGGCGCCCTCGGCGCCGGCCTGGTGAGGCTCCTCGGCCATGATCCGCAGTCGCGCATCCGCGAGGACCTGCGGCGCTTCAAGCAGGTGATGGAGACGGGCGAGATCCCGACTACGCGCGGTCAGCCAACAGGCCGGCGCAGTCTCTTCGGGCGTGTCACGCAGCAGTGGGGGCTCACATCATGAAGGCGAATGTCTGGTACGGCCGGGAGCAGCTGCGGGTGGAGAACGTCCCGGATCCCAAGATCCTCAACCCGCGCGATGCCATCGTGCGCATCACTTCGACGGCGATCTGCGGCTCCGACCTCCATATCTACGACGGTTACATCCCGGGGATGCTTCCGGGCGACATCATCGGTCACGAGTTCATGGGCGAGGTGATGGAGGTCGGTGCCGAGGTCAAGAACCTCAAAGTGGGCGACCGCGTGGTGAACCCGTTCCCGATCTCCTGCGGCGCGTGCTTCTTCTGCCAGCAGTCCCTCTATTCGCTGTGCGAGAATTCCAACCCCAACGCCTGGCTCGCCGAGAAGCTGTGGGGACACTCGCCGGCGGGACTGTTCGGCTACTCGCACCTGCTCGGCGGCTATGCCGGCGGCCAGGCTCAGTACGCGCGCATCCCGTTCGCCGATGTCGGTCCCATCAAGGTGCCGGAGAACCTGAGCGATGAGCAGGTGCTCTTCCTCTCGGATGTTTTCCCGACAGGCTACATGGCCGCCGAGCAGTGCGGCATCCGCCCGGGCGATACCGTCGCCGTATGGGGCTGCGGGCCGGTCGGACTCTTCGCCATCAAGAGCGCCCGGCTCCTGGGCGCCGAGCGGGTGATCGCCATAGATCGCTTCCCGGCGCGGCTGCGCAAGGCCAGTCAGTGGGCCGACGCGGAGACGCTCAATTACGAGCAGGTCGACGTGCCCGAGGCGCTCGAAGTCATGACGGGCGGCCGCGGGCCCGATGCCTGCATCGACGCGGTCGGCATGGAGGGCCACGCGCACGGCGCATTCGGCGGCTACGACCGGCTGAAGCAGGCGCTGCTGCTGGAATCGGACCGGCCGCCGGCGCTGCGCCAGGCGCTCACGACCTGCCGCAATGGCGGCATCGTCTCCATTCCCGGCGTCTACGGCGGCTTCGTCGACAAGATCCCCTTCGGCGCCGTCGTCAATAAAGCGCTGACGGTGAGGTCTGGGCAGACCCATGTGCAACGGTACCTCAAGCCGCTGCTCGAGCTCGTCGCCAATGGCTCGATCGACCCGAGCTTCGTAGTCACGCACCGGCTGCGGCTGGAGGATGCGCCGCGCGGCTATCGGATGTTCCGCGACAAGCAGGACAGCTGCATCAAGGTCGTCTTGAAACCCTGGTCGGACGTGCCGACGGTCGAGCCGGACGAGGTGACGGAGTCCGGACGGATTCTGCACTAGGCCGTCGCGCGGCGGTGACGTCGCCGACCGTCTCCAGGATGACGCGCGCGCCGTTCTCCAGCAGATAGGCGCGAAACGCCGCCGCGATGGGCGAGAGAATCTTCTCGCGCAGGTGGATCACGTACCAGTCGCGCACGATCGGCAGCCCGGCGACATCGAGGATGGCGAGCTTGCCGGTCTCGGCCTCGAGGCTGATGGTATGCGATGAGATGAAGCTGAGGCCCATGCCGGCCATCACCGCCTGCTTGATGGTCTCGTTGCTGCTCACCTCCATCGAGGCGCGAAACGTCACCGCGCGCTCCCGAAAGACGTACTCCATCGAGGCGCGCGTCCCCGAGCCCTGCTCGCGGATGATGAAGCTCTCGCGCGCCAGCGATTTGAGCGGGATGCGGTGCCGCCGCGCGAGCGGATGGTCGAGCGAGGCGATGATCACGAAGGGGTGGCGCGCGAACGGCTCCGCGGTCGCGTCGAGCTCCCGAGGCGGGCGCCCCATGATGACCAGGTCGAGCTCGTTGGCACCGAGGAGCCGCACGATCTCCTCGCGGTTGGCGACCGTGAACTTGATGGTCACCTCCGGATAAGCGGGGGTAAACGCCGAGAGGAGCGTCGGCGCGAAATACTTCGCGGTGCTCACGGCGCCGAGCTTCAACACGCCGCGCTTCAAGCCGCGCATCGCGGCGAGTGCCTCGCCCGCCTCGCGCAGCAGTTCCGTGACCTGCGTGGCGTAGCGCAGCAGTTCCGTCCCGGCGGGCGCGAGGCGGATCTTGCGGCCGATCTGCTCGAAGAGCGGCATCCCGACCTCCTCCTCGAGCAGGCTCACCTGTTGGGATACCGCCGGCTGCGTCAGGTGCAGCTCCTGCGCCGCGGCGGTGAAGGAGAGGTGCCGCGCCACCGCGGCGAATACCCGCATTTGTCTGAGCGTTACGTTACGCATTCATAAGGATCTCTTATAGAGATGGCAATAATATCTAACTGGACCTAATACAAAGCAAGCCCGAGGATCGCTGCACCCAATCGCAGCATCCGTGGGAGCCCAGCATGAGAGTTTTCGATGAGACCAAGCGAGCCAAGACCGGCGCGGCGCGCTACCGCCCGGGAGTGCTGAAGTATGCGCAGATGGGCTACTGGAACCCCGAGTACTCGCCCGCCCCGACCGATGTGCTCGCGCTCTTTCGCATCACCCCCCAGGAGGGAGTCGAGCCGGAGGAGGCGGCCGCGGCGGTCGCAGGCGAGTCTTCCACGGCCACCTGGACGGTGGTATGGACCGATCGGCTGACGGCCTGCGACCGGTACCGGGCCAAGGCCTACCGGGTGGAGCAGGTGCCCGGGGCGCCCGGACAATACTTCGCCTACATCGCCTACGACCTCGATCTGTTCGAGCCGGGCTCGATCGCCAATCTCAGCGCCTCGGTCATCGGCAACGTCTTCGGCTTCAAGCCCCTCAAGGCGCTGCGGCTCGAGGACATGCGCTTCCCCGCCGCCTACGTGAAGACCTTCGCCGGCCCGCCGACCGGGATCGTGGTCGAGCGCGAGCGGCTCGACAAATTCGGCCGGCCGCTCCTCGGGGCGACCGTCAAGCCCAAACTCGGGCTCTCGAGCAAGAACTACGGCCGGGTGGTGTACGAGGCGCTCAAAGGGGGCCTCGACTTCACCAAGGACGATGAGAACATCAACTCCCAGCCCTTCATGCACTGGCGTGACCGCTTTCTCTACTGCATGGAAGCCGTCAACCGCGCCCAGGCCGCCACCGGCGAGGTGAAGGGAACCTACCTCAATGTGACCGCCGGCACCATGGAGGACATGTACGAGCGGGCGGAGTTCGCCAAGGAGCTCGGCTCGGTGATCGTGATGATCGACCTGGTGATCGGTTACACCGCGATCCAGTCGATGTCGCGCTGGGCGCGCCGCAACGACATGATCCTGCACCTGCACCGGGCGGGGCACTCCACCTATACGCGCCAGAAGAGCCATGGCGTGTCCTTCCGGGTGATCTCGAAGTGGATGCGCCTCGCGGGCGTCGATCACATCCATGCCGGCACGGTCGTGGGCAAGCTCGAGGGCGATCCCAACTCGGTGCAGGGCTTCTACAACGTGCTGCGGGAGGGACACAACCCGCAAGACCTGCAGCGCGGCATCTTCTTCGAGCAGGACTGGGCCGGACTCAACGGTGTCATGCCGGTCGCTTCGGGCGGCATCCACGCCGGCCAGATGCATCAGCTGCTGCATTATCTGGGTGAGGACGTGGTACTGCAGTTCGGCGGCGGCACCATCGGTCATCCCATGGGCATCGCCGCCGGCGCGATCGCCAATCGCGTCGCGCTCGAGGCGATGGTGCTCGCGCGCAACGAGGGCCGGGATATCTGGAACGAAGGGCCGCAGATTCTCGCCGCGGCCGCGAAGGACTGCACGCCGCTCAAGGCGGCCCTCGATGTCTGGGGCGAGGTGACGTTCAACTATGCGAGCACCGATGCCCCCGACTTCGTACCGACCCCCGCCGTCGCCTGAGGAGCCCGCCATGAGAATCACCCAAGGCACTTTCTCCTTCCTTCCCGACCTGACCGACGCTCAGATCGCCAGCCAGGTCGAGTATTGCCTCGCCAAGGGCTGGGCGGTTTCCCTCGAGTACACGGATGATCCGCACCCGCGGAACACGTACTGGGAGATGTTCGGCACGCCGATGTTCGACATCCGCGATGCCGCGGGCGTCATGACGGAGGTGAGCGCCTGCCGCAAGACCTTTCCCAACCACTACATCAAGGTCAACGCCTTCGACTCCACCCGCGGGCGGGAGTCGCTGCGGCTGTCGTTCATCATCGGCCGGCCGGCCGCCGAGCCGGGATTCGACCTGGTACGCCAGGAGGGGCCGGGCCGCACTGTGCGCTACACGACGCGCACGTACGCGGCGGAGCGTCCGGAGGGGGAGCGGTATTGACCCGTCATGAACGCGAAAGTCGATCCTACGCAGTCGGGGGATGACGGCGAGCCCACCCCCCCGAGATCCGCTGGTGCGAAGCAGGAAGATGCGCCGGGAAACCCTCTTGACCTGGAGGCGGCCTACAGCGACTCGCACGTCGGTGAGGTGCTGGACGGCCTCGAGCGCGAGCTCGTAGGGCTGGCGCCGGTCAAGGGCCGGATCCGGGACATCGCGGCGCTGCTGCTCATCGACAAGCTGCGGCGGGCGGTGGGACTCTCCTCGGGTCCGCCGGCGCTGCACATGTCCTTCACCGGCAACCCGGGCACCGGCAAGACGACCGTGGCGATGCGCATGGCGGAGATCCTCCATCGGCTGGGCTACGTGCGCAAAGGCCACCTCGTCGCGGTGACGCGCGATGACCTCGTGGGGCAGTACATCGGGCATACGGCGCCGAAGACGCGCGAGGTGCTGAAGCGGGCGATGGGCGGGGTGCTCTTCATCGATGAGGCCTACTACCTCTACCGGCCGGAGAACGAGCGCGACTACGGGCAGGAGGCGATCGAGATCCTGCTGCAGTTCATGGAGAATCAGCGCGATGATCTGGTGGTCATCCTGGCGGGATACAAGGATCGGATGGAGACCTTCTTCCGCAGCAACCCGGGCATGTCATCGCGCGTCGCGCATCACATCGACTTTCCGGACTACTCGCAGGAGGAGCTGCTGGCGATCGCGCGGCTGATGCTGCAGCAGATGCAGTACCGGCTGAGCGGGCGGGCGGATGAGGCGCTCGGGCAATACATCGGCAAGCGGCGGGCGCAGCCGCACTTCGCCAACGCCAGGTCGATCAGGAACGCGCTCGATCGGGCGCGGCTCAGGCAGGCCAGCCGGTTGTTCGAGCGCAAGGGTGTGGCGATTTCACGGGCTGAGCTGGAAACGATCGAAGAAGCTGACATACGGGCGAGTCGTGTGTTTGCCGGGAGCGCCTCGCAAAATGATCCCGGCCAGAACGCCGCGAGTAAATCCTTGTAGGGTGTCCCGGGGTGCGTCGTCTTGCGACGGCGGGCCTCAGGGGCGGATCGCCATCCGCTGGCGATCAGCTTCTGGCCGGGATCATGTGATGCGCTCCCTCACGTACCTTGATAGGGGAAGGTGATCATGAATTCGAGCAGCCTCAATACGGGGACCATCACCCGGTTCCTCATCGAGGAGCAGAGACGGCTCAATGCGGCGGCGGGGCCCAATGAGCCTACCGGCAGCTTCACGGCACTGGTCAATGACGTGCGCCTGGCGTGCAAGCGCATCGCGACGCTGATCGGCAGGGGAGCGCTGGCGAATGCGCTCGGGGATGCGGGCACCGTCAATGTCCAGGGGGAGAAGCAGATGAAGCTCGACCTGCTCGCGAACGAGATCTTCGTGCGCACCAACGAGTGGGGCGGGCAGCTCGCGGGGATGCTCTCGGAGGAGCAGGAGCGGCCGTACTCCATACCGGATGCCTATCCGCGCGGGCGCTACCTGCTGCTGTTCGATCCGCTCGACGGCTCGTCCAACATCGACGTCAACGTCTCTGTCGGCAGCATCTTCTCCGTGTTGAGATGCCCTCAAGGAGTGTGCGAGCCTGCCGAGGCGGATTTCCTGCAGCCGGGGAGCGCGCAGGTGTGCGCGGGCTATGCGATCTACGGGCCGGCGACCATGCTGGTGCTGTCGACCGGTCGCGGGGTCAACGGGTTCACGCTCGATCGGGAGATCGGGGAGTTCATGCTGACCCACCCGAATCTGCGTGTGCCGGACAGCACCGCGGAGTTTGCGATCAATGCTTCCAATTCCCGGCATTGGGAGCCGGCGGTGCGCCGCTACGTGAACGAGTGCCTGGCGGGACAGAGCGGGCCGCGCGCCAAGGACTTCAACATGCGGTGGATCGCCTCGCTGGTGGCGGAGACGCATCGGATCCTGATGCGGGGCGGGGTATTCATGTATCCGCGCGACCGCAAGGAGCCGGCCACGCCGGGGCGCCTGCGCCTGCTCTACGAGGCCAATCCAATCGGCTATCTGATCGAGCAGGCGGGAGGACGGGCGAGTACCGGCCACGGTCCCATTCTCGATGTCGTCCCCGAGAGCCTGCACCAGCGCATCAGCTTCGTGTTCGGCGCGCGCTCGGAGGTCGAGCGCATCGAGCGCTATCACCGCGACCACAACGAATTCGAGCTCGACGTGCCGCTCTTCGCCGCGCGTGGGCTCTTCACCCAGCATGTCTGACGAGGCGCAACCATGTCCGCCCGCCACCCGATCATCGCAGTCACCGGCTCCTCGGGAGCCGGAACCACCTCGGTCAGCAAGATCTTCGAGCAGATCTTCCGCCGCGAGCGGCTCACCGCGGCCTTCGTCGAAGGCGACAGCTTCCACCGCTTCGACCGCGCCGGAATGAGGGAGCAGCTCGCGGAGGCGCTGGCGCGCGGCGATCACCGCTTCAGCCACTTCGGCCCGCAGGCGAATCTGTTCGCGGAGCTGGAGGAGCTCTTCCGCGGCTACGCCAGCTCGGGCGGCGGCAAGGCGCGCAAGTACCTGCACGACGATGCGGAGGCCGCACACTACGGCCAGAAGGCGGGCACGTTCACCGACTGGGAGGATCTGCCCGGCGATACGGACCTGCTTTTCTATGAGGGGCTGCACGGGGCCGTGGTGGCGGATGAGGTCGATGTTGCGCAGCACGTCGATCTTCTCATCGGTGTCACGCCGGTCATCAATCTGGAGTGGATCCAGAAGCTGCACCGCGACAGGTCGACGCGCGGCTATTCCGCGGAAGCGGTCACCGACACCATCCTGCGGCGGATGCCGGATTATCTGAGCTACATCTGTCCGCAGTTCTCGCGCACGCACATCAACTTCCAGCGGGTTCCGGTGGTCGATACCTCGAATCCCTTCATCGCGCGCTTCATTCCCAAGCCCGACGAGTCGTTTCTGGTCATCCGCTTCGCGAACCCGCGCGGAATCGATTTCCCCTACCTGCTGTCCATGCTGCACGACTCCTTCATGACGCGGCCCAACACGATCGTCTGCCCGGGCGGCAAGATGGACCTGGCCATGCAGCTGATCTTCACGCCGATGATCTGGAGGCTGATGGAGCGGCGCAAGGACTGTCTCGCGCGCGAGCGCGTGCGGGTGGAGACGTGAGTCGCGCGGCCGCGAGCGCGGCTCGGGCCGTGCCTGCGCAGGGGGAGGACTCCGGGATCGGGAGGCTGCGGATCGAGGCGCTTATATTCGACGTCGATGGCACGCTCGCGGACACGGAGGAGGCCCACCGCCAATCGTTCAACGATGCCTTCCGCGCGCACGGCCTGGATTTCTGCTGGAGCCGCGAGCTCTATCGCGAGCTGCTGCAGGTCACCGGCGGCAAGGAGCGGCTGACCGCGTTTTTTGCGCGCACCCGCCTCGGCGACGGCGAGCGTGCGCGGCTGGACGGTGTCATTCCGCTCCTGCACGCAACCAAGACGTCCTTCTACCGGGAACGCATCGAAAGCGGCAGTGTCGGCCTTCGTCCCGGGGTTCGCAGGCTGATGAGCGAGGCCCGTGCCGCAGGCGTGAGGCTGGCGATCGCTTCGACGACCTCCCCGGAAAACGTAACGGCGCTGCTCGAGGGCGCGCTGGGTTACGAGGCACTCGCTGCCTTCAGCGTCATCGCCACCGGGGATGCGGTGCCGCGCAAGAAGCCGGCTCCCGACATCTACCTGCTCGCGCTCAGCCGGCTCGGCATCACGGCCCGGCGCGCGGTCGCCTTCGAAGATTCGGCGATCGGCGTCGCGGCGGCCAAGGCAGCCGGACTCCTCACGGTGGCGACCCCGAACGACTGGAGCCGGGGCCAGGATTTCGCCGCGGCGGACCTGGTGCTGCCCGGTCTGGGCGAGCCGGCCGCGCCGCTCGCCGCGGCCGACGCATGGCGCATCGGCGCACCCTATCTCGGGCTCGAGCAGCTGGCGATTTTTCATGCCGCGGCCCTGCCGCGGCCCCCGCATTCCGGTTGAGCAACCCACTTGGAGAGAACGGCATGGCACTCATCTCGCTGCGGCAGCTTCTCGATCACGCGGCCGAATTTGGCTACGGTGTTCCGGCATTCAACATCAACAACATGGAGCAGGTGCAGGCAATCATGCAGGCCGCCGCCGAGACCGGCAGCCCGGCGATACTGCAGGCGTCCGCCGGTGCGCGCGGTTATGCCGGTGAGCCCTTTCTGCGCCACATCGCGCAGGCTGCCGTCGAGACCTGGCCGCAGGTCCCGCTGGTGATGCACCAGGATCATGGCGCCAGCCCCGCTGTGTGCCAGGCGTCCATCCGCTCGGGCTTCACCAGTGTGATGATGGATGGGTCGCTGCGCGAAGACATGAAGACGCCGGCCTCCTATGAGTACAACGTGGAGGTCACCGCCCAGGTGTCCGACATTGCGCACGCCGTGGGCGTCTCCGTCGAGGGCGAGCTCGGCTGCCTGGGATCTCTGGAGTCGGGTCTGGCAGGGGAGGAGGACGGTGTGGGCGCGGAAGGGACGCTGAGCCGGGAGCAGCTCCTGACGGACCCGGCGCAGTGCGTCGACTTCGTCGAGCGCACCGGGGTCGACGCGCTCGCCATCGCGATCGGTACGTCACACGGTGCTTACAAGTTCTCCCGCAGGCCGACCCGGGAAGTGCTGGCGATCGCGCGCATCGAGCAGATCCATCGGGCGGTTCCGAACACTCATCTGGTGATGCATGGCTCTTCATCCGTGCCCCAGGACTGGCTGGCGGTGCTGCGCCAGCATGGCGGCGATATTCCCGAGACCTATGGTGTTCCGGTCGAGGAGATCCAGGAAGGCATCCGCCACGGGGTGCGCAAGGTGAACATCGACACCGACATCCGCATAGCCATGACCGCCGCTGCGCGGCGCTCGCTGGCCTCCAACCCGGCGGACTTCGACCCGCGCAGGTTCCTGAAGGCCGCCACGGCGGCGGCGCGAGAGATCTGCAGGGCGCGGTTCGAGGCATTCGGCTGCGCTGGCCAGGCATCGCGCATCCGTCCGCTGCCGCTGGAGAAGATGGCCGAGCGATACGGACCGCGTGAGCGGGCGCGCCGCGCCGGCTGAGATCGCCGCAGCGGGCGTCTTTCTTGCTCCGGTGTTGGATGGTGTTCCTTCAATGATGAGGATCCGTAATGCCATCCAGAAGCACCACGGCGCGCGCCAAGCGCGACCTGAGGGCGGGAAAGCGCCCGAGCACTGCCGCCGGTGAGTTCGTACGCGAGGAGATCGAGCACGTGCGCCATGGCAAGCACGGGGCACGCTCCACCCGCCAGGCGATCGCCATCGGCCTTTCCAAGGCGCGCCGGGCCGGCGTGCCGCTGGCTGCACCGAAGAAGGGCCGGGCCAAGGCGAGCACGCGCAACTCCGCGGAGCGCGACTATGAGGTGGGGCAGGGGACGCGAAAGCCGCGGGCGGCGTCCTCACGGCGCAGCCGCGCGAGCAAGCAGGCCTTGAAGCGCGAAGGCCACGGCGCCGCGTCGAAGCGTGCTCTGTCGGCGCACGCCAAGCGCGCCTCCACTGCGCGCCGTCGCGGGCGCGGTAGCTCTCACGCATCCGCGCGCTGACGCAAGGGCGCTCCGGCTATCGCCGTTGCAAGTCGCTCCCGGCGAGCGGTCAGCTCGGCTTCTGGCCGCCCTTGGCGCCGCTGCCGCCCCGGCTCGATGAGCCCTCGCGACGGCCGTTGCCGCCTTCCTTGGTATCGCCGACCTCGTCGGCGAAGTAGAGCGGCCTCGCCCCTTCGCCCGTGGATGGCTCGACCGCGAACAGCAGGTCGGCCAGCTCGTCCGCGTGCTCCTCCTCCTTGGCGAGGATCTCCTCCATCATGATCCGCGAGGTCGGATCGCGCTCGCCGAAGTAGCGGATCATCTCGCGATAGCTCTCGACGGCGATGCGCTCGGCGATCAGGTCCTCGCGGATCATATCGGCCAGCGAGTTGCCTTCGCGGTATTCGCTGTGGCTCAGATCCGTCAGCATCGCAGGATTCATCTGCGGCTTGCCGCCGAGCTGCTTGATCCGCTCGGCGATGCGCTCGGCATGCTCCTGCTCCTCGCGTGCATGCTCCTTGAACTCCTCCTTGACGGCCTGCGAATGAATGCCGGTCGCCATGAAGTAGTGGAACTGGTAACGCAGCGTGCAGACGAGCTCGGTGGCGAGTGCCTCGTTGAGTATGCGCAGGGACTGCTCGCGATCGAGCTGATAGTCCGGGGTGATCGCCCCTTCGGAGATGTGCTGGCGAGCTCGCTCGCGCAGCGCCTGGATCTGCTGCAGATGGGTCATCGACGGTCTCCTCCTGCCGCGGCCAGGGACGCGCTGAGCGCGCCTGGCCCGAGTGCGGGTGTAGCCGCTTCGGAGCAAGCTGTGCGCCTGCGCCGCCCGGTTGCCGCAGCCGATTGCCGAGGCGCCGGAGGTGCCCGCTAGGCTTCGGTCTGACCGTCGATCCAGGACTCGAGCACGTTGAGCTCGTCGTCGGCCAGAACGAGGTTGGCGCGATAACCGGGCTCGATACGGCCGAGCTCGTGGGAGAGGCCGAGGAATTCGGCGGGGTAGAGGCTGGCCATGCGCACGGCTTCGGGAAGGGAGACGCCAAGGAGGGAGACGGCATTGCGCACGCAGCTCGCCATGTCGATGTTGGATCCAGCAAGCCGGCCGTCCTCATCGAGGCAGACGTTGTCCGAGACGGTGATCTTGCGGCCCTGGAGCATGAACGTGCGGGCATCGGTGCCGAGCGTTGGCATGGCGTCTGTCACCAGCATGAACCTGCTCGAAGGCTTGCACCGCAGCGCGAGGCGCAGGACGACCGGAGAGGTGTGCTGGCCGTCGACGATGATACCGCACCAGCTGTCGCGGCTCTCGAGTGCTGCGCCCACCACGCCGGGCCTGCGGGGGGTGAGTTGTGACATGGCATTGAAAAGATGCGTGAAGCCCCGAAGGCCGTGCTCGAGCGCGGCAACGACCTGCGCATAAGTTGCGTTGGTATGACCGGCGGAAATGAGGACGCCGGCCGTGGAGAGTTTCTGGATGATTTCGGGCTGGGTCATTTCCGGCGCCAGTGTCAACAGAGTGCGCCCGATACCGAGTGAGGTCAGCAAGCCGACGGCGCTGGCGTCGAGCTCACGCAGTTTGGCCGGGTCATGGACGCCCTTGCGCTCCACATTGAGGAACGGACCCTCGATGTGGATGCCGAGGACGCCCGGTACGCCGGTCTCGATTGCGCTACGAGTCGCAGCTATGGCCCCGGCCACGACGTCGAGGTCGGCGCTGATCAGTGTGGGCATGAAACCTGTAGTGCCGAAGCGTCGGTGTGCGCGCCCGATCTGACCAATGGCTTCGACGCTCGGCGAGTCGTTGAACAATACGCCGCCGCCGCCATTTACCTGGGTATCGATGAATCCCGGAAGCAGCAGGTTGCCGCGAAGGTCGATCCGGGTCGCCCCACGGGAGCTCGGATGGCTCTCCGGTACGATATCGAGAATGCGGCTGCCGTCGAGCAGCACACACTGTCCGGCGACGAGCGCCTCGCCGCGCAGCACCCGCCCGTTGTGAAGCGCAATGGGCATCAAATCGTCTCGGTCACTTTTCTCAGGTTGGGCGGTCGGTCGGGATCGAGGCCGCGGGCGAGGGAAAGCGCGTTCGCCATGCGGTAGAACGTCTGTGCGATCAGCATCGGCTCGATCACCGGATGGGCCGGCTCCGCAGCAAGGTTCAACGCGCCCTGACAGCGGGAGCCCGCGATCATGACATCGGCATTGCGGGCCACGAGCTCGCCGGCGAGCAGCTCGATGCCGGCGCGCGCTTCATCGTTCTGCGAGAAGACGAGCAGGGGAAAGCCCGGGCGCACGAGTGCCATCGGGCCGTGGCGCAGCTCCGCGGCGCTCACCGCCTCGGCGTGCAGGCCGCAGGTCTCTTTGAGCTTGAGGGCCGCCTCCTGCGCCACTCCGAGGCCCATGCCGCGGCCGACGACGTAAAGATCGGTGACCGGTGTCAGGCGCTCGACCGCCTGTCGCCAGTCGAGACTCCAGGCGCGCTCCAGGTGCTTCGGCGCCTTGCGCACCTCCGCGGAGAGCTCCCGATCCTCAGCCCAGCACGCCACCAGATGGATGACCGCAGCCAGGGAGGCGATGAAGGATTTCGTGGCCGCGACGCTGGTCTCGGCACCGGCGCACAGAGGCACGACATGATCGGCGCGAGCCGCGAGCGGCGAGTCCTTGGCATTGACCAGCGCCACGATCAAGGCACCGGCCTCGCGCGCCTTGGCTACGGAAGCGAGCAGATCGGGGCTGGCCCCCGATTGGGAAATAGCGAGGCACACCGTGTTCGCGAGGTCGGGGCGCACGTCATAAATGGAGCTGACCGACGGTGCGGCTGAGGAGGTGAGCACGCCGAGGCGAGTCTCGATGAGATACTTCGCGAAGGTCGCTGCGTGATCGGAGCTGCCGCGGGCACAGGTGACGACCGCTCGCGGCGCGAGCCGCCGCAGGCGCTCGCCGAGCCGCTCCATGTCTTGCGCGTTGGCGAACAGCTGATCGCGTACCGCCTGCGGCGCCTGCCCGGCCTCGAGGTGCATCCGGGTCGTCATCTCGCGTGCGCTCACGAGGACATGCTCAGCTCGGCGACGAA
The DNA here is from genome assembly GCA_036000265.1 of Steroidobacteraceae bacterium. Classification (GTDB taxonomy): domain Bacteria; phylum Pseudomonadota; class Gammaproteobacteria; order Steroidobacterales; family Steroidobacteraceae; genus 13-2-20CM-66-19. Next base: position 16,516 of record DASYGA010000288.1, read on the forward strand.
GTCATACGTGTCGCCGCGAAAATAGGACTGGGTGAACTCCACCGCGCGGCCGTCCTTCAAGAAGCCGAGGCGCTCGACGAGCAGCCCCGCATCCTTTTCCTTCGCCTGCAGCAGCTCCGCCTGCTCCGCCGTGAAGAGCACCGCCCGCAGCCGCTGCAATGCACGCGCCGGTCGGTTCCCGGTGCGCTCCAGCGCCTCGTACAGGGAGGACTCCACGGCATCGAGGGAAGGCAGGCAGGCGGCGAGCACGGTCGCGTATTCGACGCACATCGGAGATTCGTCGGCGAAGCGGATGCGGTGGAAGCGGTAGACAGGTGTTCCGGGGCTCGAGCGCAGCGCGAGCGCTTCTTCCGGTGTGACAGTGCCGGCGGACTTCTTCAACCAGACGCTGCGCGGAGTGCGGCCGCGGGCGCGCATGTCCTCGGAGAAGGAGGTCAGCTTGGAGAAGTTCTTCTCCACGCGCGCGGAAACGAAGGTGCCGGAGCCTTGGCGCCTGACCAGCATTCCTTCGCCGATCAGGCCGTCGATCGCCTTGCGCACCGTGATGCGCGAGACGTGAAATTCAGTGGCCAGGTCGCGCTCGGGGGGCAGGGCATCGTCGGGGCCCAGCACCCGGCTCTCGATCGCGTGGCGCAAAGCCCGCTGCAGCTGCAGATAAAGCGGCAGGGAGCTCGACTCGTCCAATCTGCCCAGGGTCTGCGACAGCGTCAAAGCCTCTCTCCCATGCCTGATCCGGTGGTTTCCGACATTACCAATTCAATACCAGTGTGTGCCATGACGTCAAGAGTGTCAATGATAAGTATCTGTAAATACTTGGAAAATGTCTGCTGGACCTTATTGGTATCCATTGGAGTAGTATTTTATCAGTATTGGTACTATAGTGGCATTGAACTGGTCCCTGCCGTGATATGGGGCGGTCTCGAGTAACGACAACATCGGGGTGAGAGAGAGTCATGAGAATCTCAAGGTCAACGTTGATCGGCACCGCCGTCGCGGTAGCACTGTTCGGCGGCAACGCTTTCGCACAGCAGACTACGACGTCGCAGACTGATGCGAACAGCAAATCGGACGGGGACAATGTGGCGACCCTGCAAGAGGTCACCGTCACCGGCATCCGTTATTCCGTCAAGGCATCGATTGCCGCCAAGCGCCAGGCGACCGGCATGACCGAGGTCGCTACCGCCACCGACGTCGGCAAGCTGCCCGCGAAGAACGTGGCGGATGTGCTGCAGACCCTTCCGGGCGTGAATACCCAGTCGTCGACGGCCGGCGAGGGCGGTTTCGCCGAGAACGACCGTATCGCCCTGCGCGGCACGCCGGCCAGCCTGACGCAGACCACGATCGACGGTCACTTCGTGTCCTCGGGTGACTGGTTCATCGAAGATCAATACCAGACCGTCGGCCGCAGCGTCAGTTATGACCTGCTGCCGTCCGAGATCGTCGGCAGGACCATCGTCAACCTCTCGCAAGATGCGAGCATGGTCGAGGGCGGCGTGGCTGGCTCGGTCGATATTCAGACTCGGCATCCGCTCGACTTCAAGCAGGGGCTCTCCGGCTACATCAGAGGCGGCGCCGAATATGGCGATCTGCCGTCGAAGGTGGATCCGCGCGCCCATTTCATGGCGACCTGGAACAACGGCACCTTCGGTGCGCTCGCCATGGGCTTCTACGAGAAGACCCATTACCGGCGCGATGCGCAGGAGGAGCTGGGCTACACGACCGTGGATCACCCGACTGCCTTGGAGTGGCAGGCCGCCAATCCCTCTCTGCCGGATGCGACCGGCGCGCAAATTCCCTCGCTGCTCGGTCAGACGCTGTTCGAGCAGACCATGACGAAGAAGGGCGGCTTGATCGACTTGCAGGCGAAGCCGAGCGATTCCCTGTCGCTCGACCTCACGGCGTTCTATTCGCGCCTGGAGGCGGGCAACAACAACGACAACTTCATGTTCTGGGGCAGCCACATCGTCGGCGGTACCCAGTACTGTCCTCCTGCTGCCACCCCAGGCGGTACCGCGCCTGCGTGTCAAACGGTGTACGTCCCCTCATCTCTCACCGTGCAGAACGGGGTAGTCACCGCCGCAACATGGCCCACCGCGCTACTCCCCGGATCGCCAGCCGCCGCCGGCGGCGTCCCAAATGCGTGGGTGTATGACGAGATCACGCGTCCCGGTACGACTGCCGATGCCTCCTACATCAATCTCGATGCCACATTCAATGCGACGGACAACCTGACCCTCGATGGCCAGCTGGGCTTTACCTATGGTTCCGGCGATACGACGTACGCGCCGGCTTATGAGGCCGTAGGTGGCGCCGGAGCCTCCTACCAGCTGAACGGAATCAATAGCCTCGCGTCCGTGAGCTTCCCGGGCAGCGCCACGGGCAATCCGTCCTCGATCCTCGGGACCGGCTGGGCCTGGAACGACGTCGACGACTCCATCGACAAGGAGTCGTACGCCAAGCTGGACGCCACCTTCAAGGTCGACAATGGTGCGATTCAGGACATCAAGACCGGAGTACGCTTCGCGCATCACACGCGGGACGGGCTATTTACCTCCGATGCCGGTTGCACCAGCTATTGCTGGTCCAATGTTCCGAGCGGCGCCGGCTCCGGGGAATATCCCAGCAACTTCCAATCGGGTATCGGCAGCAGCCCCTGGGGCGGCAATATCTTCCTGCTGTCGGCAAGCTCGATCGACGCATACGATGCGGTAGCACTGAAGACGGGACCGCAAACCTACGATTGGCAGCTGTCCTTCAACGTCGCGGAAAATGAGCTCGCGGGCTACATCATGGCCGATGTCGGCGGCGACCATTGGTCCGGCAACTTCGGCGTGCGCCTCGTGAATACGCTCGAAGAGGTGCTGACCAACGTCTCCGGTGGCACGAATCCCATCACCTTCTCCGCCTATGGACCCTTCACCCCCACGGAGATCGACAATCGTTACTTCAATGTGCTGCCCAGCGCGAACCTGAAGTTCGATCTGACCCGGAAGCTGCTGTGGCGCTTCTCGGCGGCGGAGACCATGGCATTGCCGGACTACAGCGCCCTTGGCGGGTCGGTCAGTCTCGTCGACACGAACCTTACCGGCAGCGGCGGCAATCCGGCCCTCAAGCCGATCAAGGGTGGCGTCTACAGCACCGACCTGGAGTACTACTATGGGCCTGAGTCCATGGTCGAGGCCGGGGTGTTCGACATGGATCTGTCCTCGTATGTCGATTTCGGCACCAGCACGGGCAGGTTCGTCGACCAGGCGTTGTCG
>DASYGA010000335.1:0-6194 GCA_036000265.1 Steroidobacteraceae bacterium
AGAGATCCGCGCCATCCAGACGGAGGCTCGCTCCAAGGGATTTCGGCAACGGCCCCGCTGGCCGATGATCATCTTCCAGACGCCGAAGGGATGGACCGGCCCCAAGATGGTAGACGGTAAGCAAGTGGAGGGCACCTTCCACGCGCATCAGGTCCCGCTGGCGGAAGTTCGGACCAACCCCGCGCATCTCAAGCTCCTCGAGCAGTGGATGCGCAGCTACCGGCCGCAGGAGCTATTCGATGAGAGCGGCCGCCTCAAGGGCGAGCTGCAGGCACTCGCTCCGCAAGGCACCCGCCGTATGGGCGCCAACCCCCACGCCAACGGCGGGGAGCTCTTGCGCGACCTGCGTCTGCCCGATTTCCGCGAGTATGCGGTGCGGGTGCCGCAGCCCGGTGAGATCGATGCGGAGGATACGCGCGTACTCGGCGGGTTCCTGCGCGATGTGATCAAGCTCAACCGCGATCCGCGGACGTTTCGCCTCTTCGGACCGGATGAAACCAACTCCAACCGCCTGGGCGCCGTCTACGAGGCGAGCGGCAAGCAATGGGTGGGGCCAGTACTGCCGACCGACGAGCACCTGGCGCCCGAGGGCAGCGTCATGGAGATGCTGAGTGAGCACCAGTGCCAGGGCTGGCTGGAAGGGTATCTGCTCACCGGGCGCCACGGCCTCTTCAATTGCTACGAAGCGTTCATCCACATCGTCGACTCGATGTTCAATCAGCACGCGAAATGGCTCAAGGTCACGCGCCAGATCGCCTGGCGACGTCCCATCGCCTCGCTCAACTACCTGCTCTCCTCGCACGTTTGGCGGCAGGATAACAACGGCTTCACCCATCAGGATCCGGGCTTCATCGACCACGTCGTCAACAAGAAGGCGGATGTGATCCGCGTGTATCTGCCGCCCGATGCCAACTGCCTGCTGTCCGTCGCCGATCATTGCATGAGGAGCCGCAACTACGTCAATGTCATCGTGGCGGGCAAGCATCCGGCGCCGCAGTGGCTCGACATGGCCGCGGCCATCAGGCATTGCACGGCGGGCATCGGCATCTGGGAGTGGGCCAGCACCGATCGCGGCGCCGAGCCCGACCTCGTCCTCGCATGCGCGGGGGACGTGCCGACACTCGAGGTCCTGGCCGCCGCCAAGCTGCTGCGCGGCTACTTCCCGCAGCTGAAGGTGCGGGTGGTCAACGTCGTGGACCTCATGAAGCTGCAGCCGCCGAGCGAGCATCCGCACGGCCTTCCCGATGCGGACTTCGATGCGCTCTTCACCCGTGACAAGCCGATCATCTTCGCCTTCCACGGCTACCCCTGGCTGATCCACCGCCTGACATATCGGCGCCACAATCACGGCAACCTCCACGTGCGCGGGTACAAGGAAGAAGGCACGATCACGACTCCCTTCGACATGGCAGTGTTGAACGATCTCGACCGCTTCCACCTCGTGGGCGATGCGATCGACCGGCTGCCACAGCTTCAGGCGAGCGCCGCGTACGTGAAACAAGCGCTGCGCGACAAGCTCATCGATCACAGCGAGTACATCCGCGAGCACGGCGAGGACATGCCTGAGATCTGCAACTGGCGGTGGACCTCCTGACCGAGGGGCTCACGAGCAGCGAGGCGCGCGCGCGGCTCATCCAGTACGGGCCCAATGCGATGCCGGAGGAGCGGCCGCGTCCTTGGCGGCGGCTGCTCGGCAAATTCTGGGCGCCGGTACCCTGGATGCTCGAGGCGGCGATCATCCTGCAGCTGGTGCTGGGGGAGTGGATCGAGGCCGCGGTCATCGCAGTCCTCGTGCTCTTCAACGCAGCGCTCGGGTATGTCCAGGAGAGCAAGGCGGCAATAACGCTTCAGGCACTCAAGTCGCGCCTGTCGCTCGTGATCCCGGTCCGACGCGACGGCCGGTGGCAGATCATGCCCGCTGCGCAGCTCGTGCCGGGGGATCTGGTGAAGCTCTCATTGGGGGGCATCGTGCCCGCCGATGCGCGCATCGTCGCCGGCGAAGTGCTGCTCGATCAGTCCACGCTGACGGGAGAGTCGCTGCCCATCGAAGCCGAGCCCGATCGTATCGTGTATGCCGGCTCTCTCGTGCGCCGTGGAGAGGCGGCCGCGGTGGTGACGGCGACGGGCATCGGAACCCGCTTCGGACGCGCAGCCGAGCTCGTGCGGACCGCCCATGGCCAAAGTACGCAACAGACGGCAGTACTGCGCATCGTACGGAATCTTGCGATATTCAACGGTGCGGTAGTGCTCGCTCAAGTGGCTTATGCTGCGGCACTGTGCCTTCCGACACACGAGATCATTCCGCTCACGCTCACCGCGATCCTTGCGGCCATTCCCGTGGCCTTGCCAGCCACGTTCACTCTGGCGAGCGCGCTCGGTGCTCGCTCGCTCGCGCGCCAGGGTGTGTTGCCGACGCGGCTCTCGGCGGTCGAGGAGGCGGCAACGCTCGATGTGCTGTGCTCCGACAAGACGGGAACCCTGACACGAAACGCACTCGCCGTTACCGCCGTGCAGCCCATGCCCGGATACACCGAATCCCGGGTGCTCGCGCTTGCGGCGCTCGCGAGCTCCGAGGGCGGACAGGACCCGGTGGATGCCGCGATCCAGGCAGCGGCGGGCGTGAGGTCTCCTGATGTGCAGAATTTGCCGACGTTGATACGCTTCATCCCGTTCGATCCGGCGAGCAAGCGGGCTGAAGCGCTCGCGGCCGATGCGAGTGGCACTCCGGTGAGGATCGTGAAGGGAGCGTTCCGGACGGTCGAATCGGTCTCCTCCTCGCCCGCCGCGGCCGCAAAGGCGGCAGGACGCCTCGAGGATCAGGGCTACCGGGTGCTGGCCGTCGCCCGAGGCCCGACATCGGGCGCGCTCGAGCTCGCGGGTCTCATTGCACTCAGCGATCCGCCACGAGAGGACTCCGCTACTCTGATCGCCGAGCTGCGCTCCATGGGCGTGCGGACGATCATGGTCACCGGAGATGCGCCAACCACGGCCGCGGTGGTGGCGCATGCGGTGGGGCTGACGGGCGCCGTTTGTCCACCGGGACCGCTCCCGCGGAGCTTGCATCCGGAAGACTTCGCGGTGTTTGCCGGAGTCTTCCCGGAGGACAAGTTCCACCTCGTCAAGGCGCTTCAGCAGGGCGGTCACACGGTCGGAATGTGCGGTGACGGTGCCAACGATGCGCCCGCCTTGAGGCAGGCGCAGATAGGAATCGCAGTCTCCACCGCGACCGACGTCGCCAAATCCGCCGCGGGCATCGTACTCACCGAGCCGGGGCTGGCCGGTATCGTGAGCGCCATCCGCGAGGGGCGTATCACTTTCCAACGTATCCTCACGTATACGTTGCGCTCGCTGACTCAGAAGCTGAGCCAGATGCTTCTCCTGGTCGTGGGGCTCGCGATGACGGGCCATGCCATCCTCACGCCGCGTCTCATCGCGATCATCATGATCACGGGGGACTTCCTTGCCATGTCGGCGACCACGGATCACGTAAGGCCATCGGCACGGCCCAACGCGTGGCACATCAACAACATAAGCCTGCTCGGTGTCAGTCTCGCAATGGGCAACCTCGCGTTCTGCGCCGGGACGGTCGCCTGGGGGCGGTATCGCCTGGACCTGTCGTCACCCGAACTGCAGACGCTCGCGACCGTGGCAGTGGTGTTCACGGGCCAGGCGATCTTCTATGTCGTGCGTGACCGGCAGCGTCTTTGGAGCTCGAGCCCGAGCCGATGGATCGTCCTGTCTTCGGTCGCGGATGTGGCCATCATCGTTGTCCTCTCGACTCGAGGGTTCCTGATGGCACCCCTTCCGGCGACCCTGGTGGCTGGAGTACTCGCCGGCGCTGCCGCGTTTGCCTTCGTACTGGATGGCATCAAGGCGGTCGTCAGCCGGTCCCTGCAGATGCAGTGAGGGCAAAGCTCCTCCGCATTAGTGCGTATAGCGCCCCCGGTCGAGCAAGGGCACGCTGACGCCGCGAACAGTGTTGCGCCATACCTGCCTCTGGCGAGTGTTGCGCATGCGTCACGAGTGCATCGCAACGGCAGGCAGGTCTCCACCTTGACGGATACGACAGAGGCAGCGCACGGAACTACCCCGACCGCGGATGACGGCGCGGGCCGCGTCGTGGCGGCGCGCGGCTCGGTGCTCGATATCGAGTTTCCCGAAGGCGGCCTGCCGGCGATCAGGGAGGCGCTGGCCATCGACTGGGATGTCGGACCGCCGCTCACGGCCGAGGTGCAGCAGCACCTGGATCCGCGCCGGATCCGGGCAGTCGCACTGCAGAGCACCAGTGGACTCAAGCGCCATGCACGCGCCCGCCGTCTGGGTGTACCTGTGCGGGTACCGGTCGGGCAGCCCGTGCTCGGGCGTCTGTTGAATGTTCTAGGCGAGACGACGGACCGCGGTCCCGCGCTCCGGGCGGATGTAGAGCGACGTCCCATCCATGCAGCAGCCCCCGCGCTCGAGCGCCGCAGCGCCGCTCGCGAGCGCTTCCACACCGGGATCAAGGCCATCGATCTGCTCGCACCGTTGATCGAAGGTGGCAAGGCGGCGATGTTCGGCGGGGCCGGTGTGGGCAAGACCGTGCTCATCATGGAGCTCATCCGCACGACCGTGGAGCGCCACGCGGGCATCTCCGTGTTCTCCGGGATCGGTGAGCGCTCGCGCGAAGGGCATGAGCTGCTGACGGAGCTTTCCGGCTCCGGCGTGCTTGCGCGCACGGCCCTCGTTTTCGGGCAGATGAACGAGCCGCCGGGCGCCCGCTGGCGGACGGGACTCGCGGCGCTCGCCATCGCGGAGCACTTCCGCGACAGCGAGCATCAGAACGTTCTGCTCCTCATCGATAACGTGTATCGGCTCGTACAGGCGGGGGCGGAGGTGTCGGGCCTGCTCGGCCGGCTGCCCTCGCGCGTGGGCTATCAGTCGACGCTCGCGGGTGAAGTCGCGGAGCTCGAGGAGCGGATCGCGTCCGTCGCCGGAGCCGCGATCACTTCGATTCAGGCGGTTTACGTGCCGGCGGACGACTTCACCGATCCGGCGGTGGCGGAAATCTTCAGCCATCTCGACTCTTCGATCGTGCTGTCGCGCGAGATGGCGAGCGAGGGAATGTATCCGGCCATCGATCCGCTCGCCTCGAGCTCGAGCCTCCTTGATCCGCAGCTCATCGGTGAGGTGCACTTTCATGCGGCGCAGGAGGTGCGCCGAACCATCGCGCATTATCGTGAGTTGCAGGAGGTCATCGCGCTCCTCGGGCTCGAGGAGCTCTCCGCGACGGACCGCACGGCGGTCAAGCGGGCCCGGCTCCTCATGCGCTTCTTGACTCAGCCCTTCATGGTGACCGAGGCGTTCACCGGCGCCGCCGGGCGCTCGGTGGAGCTCGATGCGACGCTCGCCGGCTGCTCTGCGATCTTGAACGGCGAGGCTGATACTTGGGCCGAGAGCTCGCTCTACATGGTCGGGAGCCTCGAGGAGGCGCGGGAGCGCGAATCGAAGGTCAAGGCGGGGATGAAATCGCCGTGAGACTCATCGTCACTACGCCGCTCGCGACGATTGTCGAGACTGGGGACGCTGCGCACGTGAAGGCAGAGGATGCCTCGGGTGCCTTCGGTATCCTGCAGGGTCATGCTGCTTTCCTGACAGCTCTTGCCATCTCCGTGTTGACCTGGCGCGATACCCAAGGCCGGCAGCACCATGTCGTCGTCCGCGGCGGGACTCTCTCCGTGCGCGACGGTACCAACGTGTTGGTTGCAACGCCGGAAGCAGTCGCCGGGGACGATCTGCATCGGCTCGAGTCCGAAGTGCTCGCCCGCTTCCGCCAGCAGCTCGAGGCGGAGCGCGCTGCGCACACGGAGGCGCAGCGCCTCCACTTGGCTGCCATCCGCCAGATCATGCGCCTGCTGCGTCCGGAGTCGTCCCATGCCGAACGAACTTGATGAAGCGGTAAGGCGGCAGCGCGAGCGTCTCGAGCGCGCGAAGCGGGAGGGTCGACGCTCGATAGGGCAGGACCTGGCGCAGGTCGGCGTCATTGGCTGGACCATTGTGATCGCGACGCTGCTCGGCATCTTCGCGGGGCGGTGGCTCGATCGCCGGTTCGGGACGGGTGTCTTCTGGACGCTCGGCTTGCTCGTTGCCGGCGTGGTACTGGGATGCGCACTGGCCTGGCAGAGGTTGAACCGACCATGAGCGCACATCTTGCGCAG
>DASYGA010000376.1:0-8968 GCA_036000265.1 Steroidobacteraceae bacterium
GTCACGACGGGGCTGCAGGGAATGCTGACTCCGCTCGCCGCCTCCTGGAATGCCGAAATCGGGCTCGACAGGCTGGTCCGCCGGCTGCTCGGCATCATCCTCGTGGTCGGCGCATGCGACCTGCTCTATTTCGGCTTCATCTGGATATTCCGCGCCTGGATCACCGTACACATCCTCCACAAGCACATGAGCGACCGGGATCCGCTTCTCCTGCTCTGGTGCATATTCACGATCGTCGCCCTGGTACGGGACGTGATCGTATCGGCGGTCCTCGCGGCCGGACATCTGCGGTGGCTGGCCTGGCAGATCGGATTCTGTGCCGTGATCGCATTGTCGGCCATGTGGATCGGCATCCCGCGCTGGGGAGCTGCGGCTGCAATGGCCGCGCTTCTCCTCGGGGAGCTGTTGAATCTAGGCGGGCTGGCTTATCTGATCCAGAGGATGCGGCGGGACAGTCGGCTCCGGCAGCAGGTTGCTTGAGTTCCTACGGACGCTCGGCCTCGAGGACGAGTGACTCGAAGTCATTGACCTCGTCGTCACCACTCACGCCGATGTGCCGCTCCACGCCCCTGAGCCGCTCCGTTGGAGACTCGTTGCAGTGGAATCTCTGCACGTTGACGAAGCCCGCGGCGAGCAGCGCAGCGCGCAGCGTTTCCTCGTCGTAGAGGAATTGATGTCCCCAATCGTGCATGGCGCTGTTGATGGCGAATATCGGCTTCGCGCACTCGGAGTTCTTGTACACGCCCAGCGCTATCGACTCGATGCTCCGCCATGCCGCGCCGACGTTCTCCCGGCCGTAGAGCCCGACCAGGCGCGCGAGGTCCGGGGTTGCGATTCGAACTCGGCCACCCGGTTTGAGAATCCGGTGGCACTCGCGGATCATTGCCACTCCCGTGACGAACGGGACGTGTTCGATCATGTGCTCGCTTTGGATGAAATCGAAGCTCTCATCCGGAATCGGAAAGCGCTTGCTCGCATCCAGGTACACGGCACCCTTCAGGATCGGGCTCAGGTCCGTGCGGAGCCAGCCGGGCATGCTGGTCGGTCCCGCCCCTATCTGCAGGCACCTGACCCGATTCGTGCGCAGGTACATCGAGATATCGAGTCCCTGCCGCAGGCGCTTGCCCCCGACTCGCAGCACGTTCAGAGCGTCCCGCCCCGCTCTGACCGCCCGGTACCGCCCGAGTATTTTTCTCAGGCCGAGCGGGTTCCAGGGCTTGGGCACATCATTCACGGTATCCATTTGTCAATTATATAGCCTGTAGATCGAAGCTCGGCGACATTCCCCGTACGTCAGGGGCTCTTCGGCCATTTGATCGCAGGCCCGTAGTTTCCGCGTTGATGCTCGACCAGCGATCGTGCGATGACCACGGTGGCGGCGGTCATGATGGTGAAGCAGAAATTGTCGATATCGAGCCAGGTCGACTCCGACAGATTGAGGAGTGTCTGCTGAAAAAGAAGGGCCAGGAAGAGAGTCGACTGCACACGATCGACCTTGAACAGGGATACCGCCTGCCTGAGATAAAGGAAGATATAGCTCAGCAGGCAGAGTAGCCCCACGATTCCGAGATCGTTCCTGATCTCATAGTAGCCGTTATGGGATTCGGTCGGCCAGAAGCCATACATCCGGCCTATGAATTCATATGACGGCGATGACGGAATGGGGCCCGCCCCCCAGTAGGCTGCATACCCGGAGCCGAGGTACGGGTGGCGGGCAATGTTCTCCCCGACGATCTGCCAGATATCCGTGCGACCTGAGAAATCCAGGCTCTTGCCGGTGAGCTTCATGACCGGGTCCAGGAGGATCTTTTCTATCCCCGGGACCACTTTCATGACACTGAGGCCGTATAGCACGCACAGAGCGGCGAAAGACCCCACGATGTATGGCATGTAACGTCTGGTGGCGGGCCCGGAGCGCATCAGAATCAGCATCAGGGTCACTGCCAACACGGTACACAACAGAGACGTCGAGCTTCGCGAGAGGATCAGGCATACGCCGCCCAGTGCGGTCCCGGCCAGAGCCTGGTACCAGCGCACATCGCGCGCGAGCCACGCGTGAACCCACAGAATGATCCCGAAGCTCGAGAGCTCCCCGAACTCGTTCTTCTGCGACGTCAATCCGTGCCAGGCGTTCTTCAGTGAAAGGGTGTCACCGGTCTCCTTCACCAGGGTCGGATCGAACATACCGACGACCAGCGACGCAATCAGTACGAGCGTGATCGGCGAGCGGATCACGTCCTGGAGTCGCTTCGGATACCAGGCGCCCACACCGAACGCGACGCACACACTCACCATCGATGCGAGAGCCACCAGACGCGCTGCCGTAACCGAGGGATCGATGGACCAGACGACGCTCAATAGCGCGACTGGGACGAAAACCAGAAAGGCTCGGTTCAGCTTGCGAAGCACCTCGCGTGTAAGCTGCATTCGCGAGCCGATGATGATCACCGCGAGCGCCAGGAGAATCAGCTTGTACATCCGGGACAGCGGATTGGCCGCCATCGGATTGACGCCGCTGGCGGCGGCAGCGGCGGCAGCGGCGGGGTCCTGAATCTTGAGCACCATGTAGACGATCTGAAACCACAGCATTCCGGTCAATAAAAGCCCGTACCGGCGATCGCGGCGCCCTTTCGCTGCGACCGGGCCGGCGGGAGCGGCCGCACCGGCCACACCCCTTACGACTGCTTGGAATCTCATCGCCCGGACCCTAGCATCCACGCCGCGGAGTCGCCGAGCGTGCTCGCGACATCCCGGAACTCGATTCCAAGCGCCGAGCGGGCGTTGCGCGAGTCCAGGCGGATCCTCTGCCCCATGAGGCGCAGGAGCGAAGGAGGAATGGGAGGCGGAAGCGCTCTACCTCCGAGGCCGGCGGCCCGCGCGCAGATCTCGGCCACCTTCAGGGGCGGGGCGAGGAGCCGGCTCTCCACTTTGAGCCGCAGCGGTGATATCGGGCGCAGCGCCGGCGCTCGTAACGCGCGAGCGTACACCGCGAGAGCCTCGTTCCACGTGGCTGGCTCGCGAACCGCGAGGTTGAACACCCGGCCGGAAGGGCGATCCGGCTCGAGTGCACGCCGGACGGCGAGCGCCACATCGTCTACGTGCACGAGATTGCAATAGCCCTCCCCGGCGGCACCGAGCTCGCCGAGGCGCCTGGACAGGAGCAGCCGCGCGATTCGCTCGGTCCATTGTGGGCTCCCGGGTCCGAACACGCAGCCGGGCCGGAAGATGACAGCATCGGAATATGACGACAGCGCCGATTCGGCTGCGCTCTTCGCCACTGAATACGGCCCCAGGTCACCGCGCAGCGGCGCCGACTCGTCGATTTCCCCCACCGCGCTGCCATACACGGACATCGTGCTCAGGTGAACGATGCGCGGCGGCGGGGTGATGGCAGCCGCCGCAGCGGCGAGCGCCCGCGCGGAAGAGACGAGGGTTTCCGAATCGCCGGCCACGCAGTTGACGACCGCGCCGACGTCGCGCAGTGCCTCCCTGACCGATTCCACTCGGGTAGCCTCGAGCACACGGTGCGCGAGAGACCCGGTATCGTTCATGGGCCGGCGATGAATCCCGAGAACGGGACGCGCCCAATCGGTTGCCGCGAGGGTAGCTACGACCCGCCTGCCGATGAATCCGCTGGCACCGAGGACGAGGACGGATTGCTTCATGGTTGATCGGGTAGACTCCGGCGATTATCGCCCATTCTTCCTGGGTCCGACAGGGTGCGAGGCTGCCAGTCCCCCATTCCTCGCCACTTTGTGACGTCGGTCCTACAACTTCTGCAACTCTCACCGATAGCGAGAGTTGCCGGCAGCGCCTCAGGCGGCAATTTGTGCAACGGGCGGATATAATCAGGCCATGAAATCAACCACATACGCGCTCGTGACACCGAGCTACTGGATGGACGTCGAGCGGTGCCGATTCCTTCTTGAGACCGCGGAGCGCTGGGTGGAGCCGTCCGTGCGCCATTATCTCGTAATCGCGAACCGCGACCTGCACTTCTTCCGCCCGATGCTGAGCTCGCGCACGACGCTGATCGTCGTGGAGGACATCATTCCGCGGTGGCTGTTCCGCGTTCCGGGTCTACGCCGATTCTGGCTGAGCCTGCGTACACGGCCAGTCAAGAACTGGATCCTGCAACAGATCGTGAAGCTGTCGCTGCCATCCGCCGTCGCCGAGGACGTGTTGCTCTATGCAGATTCGGACATGTTCTTCATCGCGCCATTCGATCCCCGCCAATTCGAGCGTAATGGCGCGGTGCCGCTGTTTGCCGAGTCCGGGCAACGGGGCCTCCTTCCGGAGCACGATCGCTGGCAGGTGGCCTGCGCAAAGCTGCTGGGCGTGGAGCCGGAGAGCGAGTTCGACATCAATTACGTCGGACAACTCATCTGGTGGCGGCGGCAGAATGCCATTGCGGTCGTAAACCGGGTGCAGGAGGCCACGGGCCGCGCATGGCAGCAGGCAATCGCCCCTCTCAGCGGCTTCTCGGAATACATTCTTTATGGGCTGCACAGCGACAAGGTTCTGGGTACGGCGTCGGGCCACTGGCAAGACGAAATCGTGCGAACGCTCTGCTACTGGCGCGAGGACCCCCTGGACGTGGCCGGGCTCGAGTCCCTCAAGGGCAAGCGCGAGCCACATCATCATTCCGCCATGGTGTCAGCCAAGTCCAGCACGCCGATGTCATACATCCGTCAGGTTTTCGCTTCTCCTTGAAATACATCAAGCTCAGCGTCTGCATTGCAACGTATCGTCGCCCGGATAGACTCGACGCGGTGCTCGAGGATCTCCTGCGACAAGAGCTCAAACCCGACGAGGTGGTCGTCGTCGACAATGACGTCTCAGGGAGCGCACGGATCGTCATCGAGCGACGCCGGGCGGAAGACTGTCCATTCCCTCTCGTCTACGAGATCCAGCCGCAACGGAACATCTCCGAGACGCGCAATCGCACGGTCGCGCTGGCGCAGGGCGAGTGGCTCGCCTTCATCGACGACGACGAGCGGGCGCCCCCGTTCTGGCTGCGAAAGCTGCTGGAAGCCGCGGAGACCTTCGGCTCCGATGGAGTGTTGGCGCCCGTCGAGCCCAAGATCCCCGACAGCGCGCCCGCCTGGATTCGACGCGGCCGCTTCTATGACTGGCCGCACCTCGCAACCGGCACCGGGGTCCCTGCAAAAATGCTGCGCTTCGGCAACGTGTTGCTTCGCGGCGCCCGCTTGCGGACGGAACCGGGTCCGTTTGATCCGGCCTTCGGGCTCGCGACCGGAGAGGACCAGGAAATGCTGATGCGGCTGGTCGCCCAAGGCGCGAAGATCTGCTGGTGTGATGAAGCGTTGGTTGTCGAGCCGATCGAGCCGAAGCGCCTTTCGCTGCGCTGGTTGCTGCAGCGGGCGCTCAGCGGCGGCCAGCATTTTGCCCGCCTGAGCCTCCAGGGACGTCACCATTCCGTCAATTTCCTCACTCGCGGCATGCTGCTCGCGCGGTGGACGGGACAACTGTTCGTTGCTCTGCTCCTTGCCGTTGCGTTCTTGCCCGCCGGCAGACATCGCTCCGCCGAGTGGCTGGTCAAGGCGGCGGCAAATCTCGGTAAGTTGACCGCCATCTGGGGATGGCGGTACGGCGAATACGCCTGATCGCGGGTGCGTCCGTTGACGCGGCAGACCGTACTGGTGATCGGCGCAAGCGGCTTTATCGGCCGTCGCATAGTACGCCAGCTCGCAGCGTCCCAGTGGGCGCGTCCCATTGCGGCAAGCCGCCGCGCCGCGCCGGCGGGTTACGACGACCCGGTGGACACCATCCGCCTGGATGCAACGAATTCAAAGGATCTAACGCGGGCACTCGCCGACGCCGATGCTGTGATCAGTTGTGTCGCGGGTGACGCACCAGACATTCTTGACAGCGGACGGGCTCTGATCCAGGCGGCGGCGCAACGCTCTCCCCCGTCCCGTCTCGTGTGGCTGAGCAGCCTCGCGGCCTATGGCTCCGCGACGGGCGCGGTCGATGAGCAAGCGCCTCTTCTCGGGGACTTGGGACCCTACAGCGCCGCGAAGGCGGCAATCGACGCACTCGCCGCGCAGTTCCCGTTCATCACCCGCTTGCGCCCGGGTATCGTATACGGACCGGAGAGTCCCTGGTGGAGCGACCGGATCGCAAGACTCCTGGTCGCGCGGCGGTTGGGAGACTTGGGTGGCGGAGGCGCCGGCGCCTGCAATCTGGTGCATGTCGAAGATGTCGCGGCCGCCGCGATCCGTTGCCTCGAGCTCCCTGAAGCAGGCGGCGAAGCCTTCAATCTGGGCAGTCCCAGCCCACCGAGTTGGAACGAGTATTTTCGGCTCTACGCGCAGGCGCTCGGCAGCTCGCCCGTCAGGCGCGTGAGCCGCGCGCGGCTGGCCTTCGAGCTGCGGGTGGCCGGGCCGGCACTGAAAGTGGCGGAAAAGGCGTTCCCTCGCTGGCAACTCCTCGCCTCGCGGCCGGCCGTCCGTCCGTGGCTCACAACGCTCTGCCGCCACGACATCCGCATGTCGGTCGCCAAGGCGGAGCGGCTGCTCGGCATGCGCTGGCGCCCCCTCGAGGACGGGCTCGCGCAGACGGCTAAGTGGTTTCTAGAGGGCGGTCGGAGCTCCTGACCCTGGCGCCTGCCTGCGACGGCGCCTCCTCGAGCGCAGCGCGCAGATGCGCGCCCAGCCGCACGGCGAGTGCGACGATCGTCAGTGTCGGGTTGGCGTGCCCGCTGGTTGGAAACACGGCCGAGCTGGCAAGGAAGAGATTCGGCAGGCCGAATACCATGCAGTTCCGGTCCACGACGCCGGAAAGCTCGCTGCTCGCCATTCGGGCCGAGCCGATGTGATGACCGCCGAGAGGCGCCGACGAGCGCAGCCGCTCGTCCAGGCGCTCTTCGTCATATTCGAGTGCTGCGGCTGCGCTGCGATTGATGCCGTCACGCAGCAGGAAGAGAGCCCGGCGCGCCGACGAGATCTCCTCCTCGCTGAGACTCCACGCGATGCGCACTCGCCGCAGCCCGTGAGAATCCGTATCGGAGCCGAGCGTGATGCGATTGGCGGCCCGAGGCGCCTGCTCCGAATTGAGCTCGAGCGGAAAACTGCCGTCCCCGTTGGGGACCAGCGTGTAGGGCAGCTTGCGCCGCGCGAGTTGGATGCGGAAGAGCCAGTCGCCGGCGAACTTCACGACTTGTGGCAGTCCGCGCAGAACGTTCCGCACGTGCGCAGCGTTCGGCGATGGGGGGGAGTATGGGTCCTGCTGCATGATGGCGCGATACTCGGGCAGCAGCAGCGACTTCCCCAGATAGATGGCCGACATCACCCCACTGCCATGGGTCGCATCCGAGTAGCTCGGGAAGTGCAGCCGAAAAGCGGTGTTGAGCAGCCGATGCTCGGCGAGCGCCGCGGCAGTGAAGCGCAATTGGCGCCGGCAGTACACGCCGTCAGTCGTCCGCTCGAAATCGAATGCCACCTTCGCACCCCTCGGCACCAGCCGGCCGAGTTTGTTCTCGAAGTGACACATGTAATGGCGTCCGAGCAGATCGTACCGGTTCCCGAGGCCGGTCCCCTCCTCATCGGACAGCAGCAGGAGCCGCGGAACTTCGATCCCGCCGGTAGCGAGAACGAAGACATCGGCGGCGACCCGGCGCCGCCGGCCCGTTCGGTCCACGATCTGCGCCGCGGCGATCCGATCCTCGCCGCGCGGCTTGAGGAGCCGCAGACACCGAGCCTGCAACACGACCCGCACATTGCGCGAGTCGTGCAGCTTGCGGCGATACCGCGCGCCGAAATCCGTTGGCAGACTGTAGCGTTCGATCCGATCCGCGAGCACCATCTCGCTGCCGGCGAATCCGGAAATCGTCGGCGACGGACGCGCGAGCGAGCCCTGGAGGGTGAAATCGAACCTGCCGGCGTCGCAATATTCCATGGCTTTGGGGTAGTAGCGGGCCAGCTCGTCATAGCCGATCGGCCAGCCGCTGCCGCTCAGGTAGTCGCGCCGCTCGAAGTCCAGGGGGTCGAGCGGCACGCAGCGCCCCCCCCAAAGTGCCGTGGTCCCACCGAAGCCGATCCGCCTGAATTGGCTCGGGTCCGGGTGAGGCGCATCGGCCTCGCCGCGGTAGTAATCGGTGAGCCGGCCGTCGGTTCGCAACCCTCCTGCCTCGAGCAGCAGAACCTCGTACCCTCGGCCGTCGAGCTCGCAGGCCAGCGTCGTACCCGCCGCCCCCGAGCCGATGATGCATACGAGTGCGCTGAGCGCGGAGTCGGTCAGATCATGAGCGGCGGCGATCGTCACGGCCTTCAGGCGTGCAGCACATGGGCCAGCTCATCGTACAACTCGCCGGGCACAGCTATGAAGTCGTGCGTGCGGGGAACGCCATCCTTGACGGGGTCGAACCGGCAGGCATTCATCCGCAGGAGGCGCGGCGGCAGGTAGAAAAACCGATAGCCGATCCCGCTCAGCAGAGCAAACGACGGATGCTCGGCAACGGAGGTATGAGACGGACGCTCGCCACAGGGGGTACTGGTATCGTTGTGCTCGAAGAGGATGGCCCTGGGACGCGCCGCCCGCAGGAACTGCAGGCCCCCGCGCAGCACCTGCGGCTCGAAGCCTTCTACGTCCATCTTCATGAAGTCGATTTTTTTGATCGACAGCCGCTGCGCCCAGGCATCGAGCGGCACCACGGGCACTCGCACGACCGAATCGATCGTCTGACCCGCAAGGCCCGCGAGCGATGCGGCGCCGGCGTTGCCTCGCGGGACGGAAAGGGCCAACTCGGCTTCCGCATCGCCGAGCGCCACGCCATGCGCCCGAATATTGCGCCGCGGATTTGCCGAAATCGAGCGCAGCAGCAACGCGTACGTCCGGGGATTGGGCTCGAATGCATGCACGCATCCCCCCTCCCCGACGATCCTGGAGAGGAAGAGACTGAGCACGCCAATGTTGGCTCCGACATCGAGCACCACGTCGCCGGCTC
>DASYGA010000395.1:0-4841 GCA_036000265.1 Steroidobacteraceae bacterium
CGGCCATGCCGATCACCTCCTGGGCGCCGAGATTCGCCGAGATGAAGGCGAGCGCGGTGATCCATCCCGGTATCGCGCGGCCGGAAAGGAAGTAATCCGTGCTGGTGCGCATGGAGCGTCTGAGGGCCGCGCCGATCCCCAGCACGAAGGCGAAGTAGACCCCCATGATCGTCCAGTCGATCGCGTGTGGATGCATCGCTCGTAAGCCCCTGTCTACCGGCGCGAATCTGCCGGTGGCGCGTTGCTCGTCAACTCGCACCCTGCTCGATGCTCGCGAGCCGCCGCAATCCCGCGAGCACCGTCGTCTCGCCGTCGAGACGATCCGAATGGACGCCGCTTCGTGCCAGCGCGCGCCCATAGAGCGCAGCGAGCGCCGGCTCACCGATGATCGTGACGGCGCCCCCCGGCGGGAGTGCACTCGATCTGAGCATGCTTCGCGTCTCCGCGCCGAGCAGCAGTCCCGAAAGAAACTCCCGCGCCCAGCCGCCGGTCTTTCCGCTCGTCAGCTGCGCGCTGCGCGTTTCGAACAGGCTCGCCGCCAGATCGCTCTGGTCGGCACGCTCGAGCCCCGCTTCGAAACCGTCCTCCGCCTCGGCGTCCCGGGCGGAAGCTCTGAGCAGCGAAGAGGACTCACACAGCAGGGCATAGAGCTCACCGGTAACGAATGTCTGCAGGCGGATGATTTCCCCGGCATTTACCTCCACCCATTTGCTGTGGGTCCCCGGCAGCAGGAACAGATGGCCGCCTCGGGAAAGCTGCGGATGCAGGATGAGCGCCCCGAATACCTGCGTCTCCTCGCCTCGCATCACATCCTCGATTCGGCGGAAGTCTCGGGCGCGAACTCCCGCGGCGATGGTCAGGGCGAGCTCCGCCTGGCCGACCGTTTTTCGACTCTCCGTCCAGGCTGCGATTCCAACAGGCGCATTCGCGTAGGGCACCTCTGCAACTCCATTGCGCGAGCCAGCCATTCCGCAAAGAACGGCACTGCGGATGCGGTACTTGCGCCTCCAGGGCGCTATGGCGGCCAGCAACACCTCCGTCGGGGGCCGGCCTTGCAGCATGCCGATGCCTGCGCCCTCGCACCGTTCCACGATGACACCGTCCACTTCCAGGGATGCCCGCAGCCGCGTGCCGCCCCAGTCGCATAGAACACGCGCCGCTGTCATGGCCACTTTCAATCTGATTACCGACCATCCGATCCGGCATTATGTCGGACAAGCCAGGTAGGCGCCAGACGGTAGCTATACGTCCGGCGGGCAGATCAGCGGAATGACCTCGCGCTTGTTGCGGCGGTAGACACGGAAATCGCGGTCTATGGTGACGACACTGTGTTTGAGGTGCAGCTCGCTCATTCTGATCAGACACAAGTCGGCCAGATCCGGCTTACGATCAGCGTAACGCTTGGCGAGCGAGGCAAGCTGCGAAAAGTGCTCGGCACAGCCGAAGTCGAGCGGCATGCGGATGCGCTTACGCAGGCGGCCGTCCCGGATTACGGCGCTCCGCCGGTCTCATGGGAGCCGGAGCTGGAGACGGCGACCGCTCTTGCGCGCGCGGCGGACTGGGGCTGGGAGAAATGAAACGCTGCTGCGGAATCTGACGCTCGGGCGGATTGAAGCGTTGCTGCGGGACCTCCCGCTCGGGCGGATTGAAGCGCTGCTGCGGGACCTGCCGCTCGGGCGCGGCAAAGCGCTGCTCGGGCATCTGCCGCTCGGGCGGCGCGAAACGTTGCGACGGGGCGCGAAACTCCGGCACCTGCCGGGGCGGCGGCGTGAATCTCTGCTCCGGCGCCGCCTGCGGCGGTGGCGCCAACCGTTCCACCGGCGGCGCCTGTCGCGGCGGAGCGAATCGCTCCACGGCCGGCGGCTGCCGCGGCGGCACAATCTGGCGCTGCGGATGAACGTGCAGTTGCGGCAGCGCTTGTCTTTCGGGCTGCGGGCGCTCGATGGGCGAGCGTGACTGCATCGGCTGCTGTTGCGCCCAAACCGGGCGGTCGCTCCTCGGGGCTCGCGCCGGCGGCAATGCCGGCTGTTGCAGCGCGCGCTCGCGGGCCGACATGGAGGTAGTACCGAACGGCGCGGCACGATTCTCCGGCGCAGTGTGCATCTCCATCACCTGGCGCCCGCGCATCGGGGGAGCGGCAAGGCGCACCGGCGTAGCCGGTATATTCGGGCGCAGGCGTGCAAGCTCCGCCGCGGGCAGCGGCCGCCCGCTGTTGGCGCGAATGGCGGCCTGCTCCCGCACGAAGGAAACGGGCGCTCTGGGCGGCGCGATTCGCGCCACCACCGGACGATCGATCAGCCTGCGCGGCGGTGCCCTGACAATCCTTCCCGCGTTGATGCCAAGAACACTCTGCCGCACGGGGATGATGGCAGGAGCCGCGGTGGTGGGCCGCAGGCCCGCTAAAGTCTGATGCGGCAGAATCACGCGGTGCGGCCCGACGGGCTGTGCCGACGTGAATACATTGCGCGGAACGGCAGTCACCGCCCCCGGCACTTCGCTGTTGGGGTAGCGGACATTGCCCGCATGCCCTGCATACACCCTGCCGACCTCCGCCGGATCGAGCCGCGTATTCGTCACGTTGATATTGCGGACATACGCCGCACTCCCGTGATAGCCGGGGACATACACATCGCGCGGACCGAGCGGAAACCAGCCGACCCGAGGCCCGATCGATCCAGGGCCGCCGCCGTGCCGCCCACCCACCCACCCGACCACGGCCGGCGCGTAGACCGGGCGCTTGCGGCGCGGACCGGGAATCCAACACCAGCGGCGGTTCCAGTAGCCCCAGCGGCCGTAATGGAAGGGCGCGAAACCCCAGGGCTCCGCATCGACCCAGGTCCATCCCCAGGGCGAGATCCATGCCCAGCTGCCGAGACTGTAAGGCGCCCAGCCAACGGCAACAGACGGGAACCACGCATAGCCCCAGTCCGGCGTGCTCTGCCAGCTGCCGTACGAGCCCAGATCGTCCGCGCCGACCGTCTGCGGCGGCACATACTGCTGTGCGACCGCGGCCTGCTGCTGCTCCTGCTGATCGCGCTGCATCGACCAGTCATCCAGCGTGTCCGGGGTGCCGAGGCTCGCGTAATCGGCGGCAAGCGTGTTGGTTCCGGTGAAGGTCACACTCTGCTGCGCCGCGACGGGATAGGACTGCCCGCCGCCGGTCGCGAGCGCCTCGCCATCGTCCACCTTCACGATGGTGGTATCGCCGGTATCGCTGACTTCGACCCGATAGGTGCCTGGCTGCTCGAGGGTCAGGGCGAGGTTGGGAGTGTCGATCTCGTCCTGCTCCCCGCTCGCGAGCGAGCGCACGTGCACGATGACCGTCCCCGCGGTGACCTGCATCTGCGCGGTCTGCTCATCGAGGTTCAGGAAGGAGAATCCGGTCGCACTGCCGAGGCGGATGACGGCATCGCCGATGTCGAGCTCGGCGCGGGAGCTCTGGTCGGTCCAGAGCTTGTCGCCGAGGGTGAGCGGACGGTTGAGTGTGGCGCCAGTCCAGCTGCTGGTACCGGCGGGCTCGAGAGACACGCTTCCTTCCGTGTAGCTCAGCTGCGCCGCCCGACCCGGAGGATTGCCTGCCTCAGCCGGCGCCGCCGCAGCTTGCTCGGCCTGGCCGTCCTGGCCATCCTGGCCGTCCTGGGTACTCGCGACATCCTGCCACTGGTCACCCTGCGGCTCGTCCTGCGCGAGCACCGTGCCAAGAGCGCCGAGGCAGAGCAGCATTGCTGCGGCGGTTGCGCCGAAGATCGACAAAAATCGCGTACTCATGCCTGCAACGCTAACCCGTTCCGCTGATCACCAGAGGCATTTTTCCGCTCATTGCGCTGAACCCAGGGTGAATTACCCAAGGCCCATTTTGACAATCCCGGATGTACAATATTCACCATGTTTAATGTACACTGGCCCGACCAATTTGGGGACATTGGCTGGATGAACGCGATGAAAACGCACGTCGACATCGATGACGGGGTTCTGCAGGAAATCATGCGCATGGGCAACTTCTCGAGCAAGAAGACGGCCATCAATGCCGCGCTCACCGAGTATCTGCGCAAGCTCAAGCGATTGGACCTGCTGGCGATGCGCGGCAACGTACCGTGGGTCGGCGACCTTGATGCGCTGCGCGCCGATCGCCTGGACAGGACATGATCCTGGTAGACAGCTCCGTGTGGATCAGCTTCCTCAATGGAGTGAATTCAGCGGAAGCCGCATTCCTCGCGGTATGCATCGCGGAGGATCGTGCGCTCATCCTTCCGGGGCTGGTGCGCACCGAGGTGCTCCTTGGCGCCCGAACTGACGCGCACGCTGTTCGAATCTCACAATCGTTGTCCGCGTATCCACTGGTGCCGGAACCCACACCTGCCGATTACGAAGCAGCCGCGGCGATCTACAGGACCTGTCGTGCGCGAGGCTTCACGATCCGTTCCGCCATCGACTGCCTGATCGCGCAGCTCTGCCTGCGCGATGGCTACGAGCTGCTCGCCAAAGACCGCGACTTCGATGCGATCGCCGCTGCTTTTCCTCTGAGGCGTATACCGACACACCTCATGGTCCATGAGCCTGGCGCCTTCTACGCAGCCCAAACGGGCGCCCAAGTGCCGACCGGCGTCTGAGTCAGATCCAATCCGGGCAAGCTGATGGCAATCACCGTCCAGGAGCTCAACGTCTACCCCGTCAAGTCGGCGCGCGGCATCCCGAAGGCGCAAGTGCGCCTCGGTGCCACGGGCTTCGAGTGGGACCGCCACTGGATGGTGGTGCGCGAGGACGGCACCTTCCTCACGCAACGCACCCACCCGCTGCTCACGCGCATCGCAACGGAGCTCAGCGGCGATGGTGTCGTCCTG
>DASYGA010000429.1:0-7075 GCA_036000265.1 Steroidobacteraceae bacterium
AGTTACCTCAACGCGCAGTTCAACCACGGCTTCGCCTACTGGGTGTACGGCGCCTGCTCGATTCTCGCGGCGCTCTTCGTCATCCGCTTCGTGCCGGAGACCAAGGGCCGTCCGCTCGAGTCCATCCAGGAGCTGTGGCACGGGCAGGGGGCTGATGCGGGTGTCGTCGCCCCGCGAGTCGCGAGGCAGTGACCGAGACACTCGCGCTGGCCGATGGTGATCTGAGGCTGGAGCTGCTGCCGGGTCTCGGCGCCGCGATCTCGACGCTGCGGTACCGGGACATCGACGTGCTGCGGCCGACGCCGCCTGGCACGGAGGAGCCGTTCGAGACCGCGGCGTTCGTTCTTGCGCCGTACACCAACCGCATCGCGGACGGGCTATTCCGGGTGGGCGAGCGTCAGGTCAGGATAGAGCGTAATGCGCCGGGCCAGGCACATCCGCTCCACGGCCATGCCTGGAGGAAGCCCTGGAGTGTCGAGTCGGCGGCCGGCGATCAGGCGGTGCTCTCCTTCGAGCACGCGGGAGATAGCTGGCCGTGGCGTTACCGGGTAACGCAGATCCTGACGCTGCGCGCGGACGGCTTGGAGGTGGCCCTCTCGCTCGAGAACCGGGATTCGAGTCCCATGCCCGCGGGACTCGGCTGGCATCCGTACTTCCACAAAGGGGCCGGGGCGCAGCTGAAGACCCATCTGGAAGGCGTGTGGCTCACCGATGCGGAATGCCTGCCAGTGCGGCTTGCCCACGCGACGCGCTTCGGGCAGTGGGGTCGCGGCGATGAGCTGGCGCGGCCGGAGCTGATCGATCACTGCCACAGCGGCTGGACGGGAGTCGCGGAGATCCTGCTGCCGCAGGAGGGCCTGGAGCTGACGCTCACGGCGAGCCGCGCGCTACGCTGGCTGCACATCTACAGCCCACCGCAGAAGGACTTTTTCTGCATCGAGCCGGTGAGCCACATGCCGAATGCGGTCAACCGCTCGGCGCCCCCCGCGATCACCGGCCACCGGCTGCTCGCGCCGGGAGAGCACCTCGATGCGCGCGTGACCTTGAGCGTCATCAAGTCAGACAAATAGGCCGGATGCGGTATGCTTCGCGGCGTGAACAGCATGCACGCCACGCACGTCTGCAAGGTGGGCGCGGAGCTCGGCGAAGGTCCGGTATGGGTCGAGCGCGAGTCGGCGCTCTGGTTCGTCGACATCAAGTCGCGGCGTGCGCACCGCTGGCATCCGGCCACCCGCCAGCACCGCTTCTGGGTGGCGCCCGAGCAGCCGGGATTCCTGGCGCCGCTGCACGGCGGCGGCTTCCTCGTGGGATTGAAGACCGGGCTGCATCGGTTCGATCCGCAAACGGACGCGTTCGAACACATGGCGGACGTAGAGCCGCACCTTCCAGCCAATCGTCTGAATGACGGGTGCGTGAGTCCAGAGGGGGCGCTCTGGTTCGGCTCCATGCATGATCCGGAGGCTGAAGCCAGCGGTGCCTTGTACCGTCTGGATCGGGAGGGGCGTTGTGTAGCCCTCGATAAAGGCTATGTCATCACGAATGGTCCGGCGTTCAGCCCCGACGGGCGCGTGTTCTATCACACCGATACGTCCAATCAGACGGTCTATGCCTTCGATCGGCCGGAGCCGCACACTCTGACTCGCAAGCGCGTCTTCCTGCGGCTGGAGGACGGGGCGGGCTGGCCCGACGGCACCACGGTGGATCAGGAAGGCTGCGTCTGGATCGCTCTCTGGGGCGGCTGGGGCGTGCGCCGCTACTCGCCCGGGGGCGAGCTGCTCGCGACCGTGCGCCTGCCGTGCGCCAACGTGACCAAGATCGCCTTCGGCGGTCCCGACCTGCGCACGGCGTATGTCACCACGGCATGGAAGGGAATGACGCGCGAGGAGCGCGCGGCACAGCCTCTTGCCGGCGACCTGTTCAGCTTCGAGGCGCCGGCGCCGGGACTGCGGCCGGCGGAAGTCCGGATCTTTCCAACACAATGATGACTTGAGGCGAGCGGCGGCAGATGGCGGTGATGTATCCTGACTTGAGGGGCCAGGTCGTGCTGGTCACCGGCGGCGGCTCCGGTATCGGCGAGGCGATCGTGCGCCAGTTCGCAGTGCAGCAGGCGAAGGTCGCCTTCATCGACATCGCGGTGGAGCCCTCGCGCGCGCTGGTGCGGGAGCTGAAGGAGGCGGGGACCCCGGTGCACTTCGAGCCCTGCGACCTGACGGACATTCCGGCGCTGCAACGCTCCGTGGCGGCTACAGCCAAGCTCCTGGGGCCCATCCAGGTACTGGTCAACAACGCCGCGCACGACGAGCGCCACGCCACCGAGGAAGTGACGGAGGCGGTCTGGGACAGCCGCATCGCGGTGAATCTCAAGCACCAGTTCTTCTGCGCCCAGGCGGTGCTCCCCGCCATGAAGGCCGCCGGCCGCGGGTCGATCATCAACCTTGGCTCGACTTCCTGGATGATCGGGCAAGGCGGGATGGCTGGCTACACCGCGTCGAAATCCGCAGTGCTGGGTCTGACGCGCTCTCTAGCCCGAGACTTCGGCGTCTACGGCATACGCGTCAACGCCGTCGCGCCCGGCTGGATCATGACGAAACGCCAGCTGGAAAAGTGGGTCACGCCGGAGGCCGAGAAGGAGATCATGGCCCGGCAATGCCTGAAGCGGAAGCTGCAGCCCGCCGAGGTGGCGAAGGTCGTTGTATTTCTGGCCTCGGATGAGGCGAGCGCGTGCACCAATCAGCACTACGTGGTCGATGGCGGGTGGGTGTAGGTCAGTCCTCGAACAATCCCGTCAGATCTACTGCGGTGCCGGGTAGAGCGTGAAGGGAGATCAGGCCAGGAGCCGGCGTCGAGCAGGTGTGGGTGTAATGCCCCGCCTCCAGGGTGTGGAAGAAGTGCAAGTCCCGGTGCTGGACATCCAATATCCACACCTCCGGAATGTTGTGACGTGCATACAACGGCAGCTTCACCGTACGGTCATGACGCAGTGACCTCTGGCTTACTTCCACGATGAGCAGTACGTCATCGGGCGATGGACTCTTGTTCCGGTATTCGTCCTTGCGGTACTTGAGTATTGCGAGGTCCGGCTCCGGTGCCGAGAACCTGCCCAAGGGCAGCGTCACCTGATCCCACACGGAGATCTTTTCTCCCAGCTCGCGCAGGAGGCGCCGGTGAAGCCAGGCGGTGTATCCGCCGTGTTGACTCCCGATGGGCGCCATGTCGAAGATCTCTCCCTCGATCAGCTCGACACGCGTCTCCCCCGCCAGAAGACCAACCTCTGCCATCCGGAAGTACTCCTCGACAGTGAGGCGATGGCGGTGGACGAGATCGGCTTGCATCACGGCATTCATGGCGGCTTCAGCTATGGCGAGCTTATCGCAACGGAATGTTTGAATAAACAGGGTACTTCGCAATTGCAGGGCGGCAGCATCCGTCGGAAAGGAAGCGGGAGCCAGGGGTTATGCTGGTGTCTTGGCGCACATACGTTGCGTTCATGTGACTTTCGCGCCGATATTCGGGCATACTGGCTTGGTCATGGCTGCCCTCATCCGCCGCATCGGCTCGATTAGCTGCCCGGCTTTCGCTGAAAGCCGGGACTGACTGCGCGCGATCCGCGGTGAACTGGCGATGAGGACCTCTCTCCATGACTCAAGAAGCAGTGCTACAAGAGACCGTCACGCAGGCGCTTTGCCTGCGGGTCAGCGCTGATGCCGATCCCGGCGCGCTCGCGCGCGTCCTGGGCTGTTTCCAGACTCTCAATGTCGTG
This sequence comes from Steroidobacteraceae bacterium, assembly GCA_036000265.1. GTDB lineage: Bacteria > Pseudomonadota > Gammaproteobacteria > Steroidobacterales > Steroidobacteraceae > 13-2-20CM-66-19. Next base: position 3,761 of record DASYGA010000429.1, read on the forward strand.
CCGCGCCGCGTGATTGCGGAGCTCGGGACGACGGGAATGCTGTACATTCGGATCGATGTCACCGGACTCACGGAGGGGCATCTCTCGCTGATCGCGGCCAAGATCGGGCAGGTGCCCTGCGTCGGGAATGCCTACTGGCACCGTCTCTAGGCGGGCACGTACGCCTTGGCGGAGCGGCGGTGGCCGAGGTAGGCTGCGCCATCGCAATAGAAGTCCGGTCTCCAGGTGAAAGCGCTCATCATCGGCAGCGGCCTGCTCGGAATCACCTCCGCTTACTTTCTCTCGCGCCGCGGCTGGGAGGTCACGGTTCTCGATCGCCGGGAGGGTCCCGGGCAGGAGACGAGCTTCGCCAACGGCTCCCTGCTGACACCCAGCATGCCGGAGCCCTGGAATGCGCCGGGCAGCTGGCGGGTGCTGCTCGCATCGCTCGGCCGCGCCGACTCACCCCTGAAGCTGCGCCTGAAGGCCTTGCCGCACCTCGGCGGCTGGGGGGCGGGGTTCCTGCGCAATTCGACCGCGGAGCGTTACCACCGCAACACGGTCAAGAACCTGAAGCTCGCGCTGCATTCGATGGAGGTCCTGGCTCTGCTGCGCCAGGAGACCGGCATCGAGTACGGCTGCGCCCAGCGCGGCTCGTTGCGCCTCATCCGCGATCCGGCCGCGCTCGAGCGGGCGCTCCAGTGGGCGCAGAAGCTGCGGCCCGAGGGACTGACCTGGCAGGGCCTGACTCCCGCGCAGATCGTGGCCATGGAGCCGGCGCTGGCACCGATCGGCCGGCAGCTCGCCGGCGGCATCCACTATCCTCTCGATGAGACCGGCAACGCCTACAAGTTTTGTGTGGCTCTCGCCGAGCAGGCCCGCGCGGGTGGGGTGGAGTTCCGTTTTGGTACGCCGGTGACCGGAATCGAGGTCCGCCGGGGCAATGTGGCGGCGGTGCTGAGTGGGGCGGGCCGATTCACCGCGGATCGGTACATCGTCTCGGCCGGCAGCTACAGCCCGCTGCTTCTCGGGCAGCTGGGACTGAAGATGCCGGTGCGGCCGGCGAAGGGCTACTCGATCACTTTCGACAGTCCTCCCCGTCTCGATCCACCCTTTCGCCAGCCCATCGCCGACGATGACTTTCATGCCGTGGTGGTACCGCTCGAGAGCGCGATAAGGGTAGCGGGGACCGCGGAGTTCACCGGCTACGACCTGTCGCTGACGGAGAGCAGGATCCAGAACCTGCTGAATCTGGTGCGGCAGGTGCTGCCGGCCGGAGGCTTCGAGCGGGCGCAGGCGCGGCCATGGTGCGGCCTGCGGCCGATGGCGGTGGATGGGGTGCCGATCATCGGGCCGACGGCGCTCGGCAACCTGTGGGTCAACACCGGTCACGGGCACCTCGGGTGGACCATGGCGGCCGGGTCCGGGCAACTGCTGTCGGACCTTTTGACCGGAGGCGCTCCGGCCGTCGATCCGGGTGACTACGCGCTGGCGAGATTCAACGGCGCCGGATGATCGCGCCCTCGCATGGAGGTCGTCCTTGATGGCGGGGCACGTCGGGCCACATACTATCCGTATGTTTCCGTCCGTTACGTTGGTGGCGACGAGTCATCGCCCCCACTCGCGAGACGCTGGATCCTGGTTTTCAACTGTTGGCACTGGTTCTGCTGCTGAGTGTCTCGCGGATCAAGGGACCCAAGTAGCCGCACATGAGGGGTAGCCTGTGCAGAGAGACATCCGTGAAACCGCGCTGTATCGCGAGACCGAGTCCCTTTACCGCGCCTTCCGCCGACCGGGAAGCGGGCTGATTGCCGATGCCGCGGAGGTCTCCGCGAACGGCGATCGGGCCGTCTTCACCGGCACGCTGGTGGACTCCGCGAACGAGTCAACCTCGCGGATCTGCCTGACGGATCTAGGGAGCGGCGATACCCGGGTGCTGACTTTTGGCCCCAACACCGACCGCTGTCCCAAGCTCTCCCCCGACGGCCGGCAGGTCGCATTCCTGTCCGATCGGCGCAAGCCGGGCGACGCGCAGCTGTTCCTGCTCGACCTCAAGAGTGGCGAATGCCGCGCCACGCCGCCCGTGGAGGGCTGGGTGGAGTACCTGCACTGGTCGCCCAACGGCCGGCGGATCCTCCTCGGCGTCGCCGGCCACGGGGCGGATCTCGCCGGTGCTCAAGGGGCGGCAACCACCAAGACGGCCGCGCAGGACCTTCCCGCCTGGCTGCCGATCGTCGACACAGGGGAGGAGGCCTACCGCTGGCGGCGCGCCTGGGTCTATGACCTGGAGGAGAACCGCGTCGCCCTGGTCAGCCCCGCCGGCAGCAATATCTGGGAGGCGGCCTGGTGCGGCAACCAGGCCGTCGTCGCCGTGGTCTCGCCGGGTCCCGGGGAGGGCCTCTGGTACACCGCCCGCCTGGTGCTGATCGCGACGGAGGGCGGCGCCAGCCGCGACCTCTACGCGCCGCAGGAGCCGAATCAGCTCGGCTGGCCGAGCGGCTCGCCGTCGGGGCGCCACATCGCGGTGGTGGAAGCGCTCTGCAGCGACCGCTGGCTGGTCGCAGGCGACCTGCGGGTCATCGACACCCACAGCCAGGAGGTGCGCAAGGTCCCGACCCGAGGGATCGACGTCACTCACACGGAGTGGCGCTCCGACCGGCATCTGCTGCTCGCCGGCCATCGCGACCTCGAGACCCTGGTGGCGCTCTATGACGTGGAGAGCGGCGAGGTCGAGGAAGTCTGGTGCAGCGAGGAGATCACGACCGGCGGCTTCTACACCGCAATCGCCGGGTTCGGTGAGCCGGGGGATTGCGCCCTGGTGGGCGAGGGCTTCATGCGGGCCCCGGAGATCGCGGTGATCCGCCGCGGCAGGTACCAGGCCGTCAAATCCTTCGATCCCGGTGCCGGGGAGGCGCTCGCGGCGCTCGCCGCCGTCGAGACGGTGGAGTGGCAGGCGCCCGATGGGCTGAAGATCCAGGGGATGCTGCTCAAGCCCTCATCGGGCCGGGCTCCCTATCCGCTCGTCCTGATGGTGCACGGCGGGCCGGTGTGGCACTACCGGCCCTACTGGATGGGCCGCAGGAGCATCGGGACGCTGATGCTGCTCCGGCGGGGCTACGCGATTTTTCTGCCCAACCCCCGGGGCAGCACCGGGCGCGGGCAGGATTTCGTGCGGCCCGTGCTCGGGGACATGGGAGGCGCGGACACTTACGATTACCTTTCCGGCCTGGACCATCTCACCGCACGCGGCATCGCCGACCCGGCCCGGCTCGGGGTGACCGGCGGCAGCTACGGCGGCTACATCACCACCTGGCTGATCACGCAGGATCCGCGCTT
>DASYGA010000432.1:0-10342 GCA_036000265.1 Steroidobacteraceae bacterium
AGAACTTCCAGCTCAATCAGCTCACCAACAGTACCGGCAAGGCCTCCACGGGTACCGCGCTCAGCACGAAGCCCGAGACGATGGTGCCGCTCGCGGCCTTCAGCCATTACGGCCCCGGCACGACGCCGCTCGCCGTCAATCACCAGGGGCCGTTCGTGGCCGCGACGTTCTCATTCAACCTGCCGCCGGGCGAGTCGCTGAGCACCGCGGTGGCGGCGATCAACCGCAGCATGCAGGACCTGCACGTGCCGATCTCCATTCACGGGGAGTTCGCCGGTACGGCGAAGGTGTTCCGGCAGACCATCGTCGAGGAGCCACTTCTCATCCTGGCATCGCTGGTCGCGGTGTACATCGTCCTCGGGGTGCTCTATGAGAGCCTGACGCAGCCCATCACCATTCTCTCCACGCTGCCTTCGAGCGGCGTCGGCGCGGTGCTCGCGCTGCTGCTCTTCGGCCAGCAGTTCTCGCTGATCGCGCTGATCGCGGTGATCCTCCTCATCGGCATTGTCCTCAAGAATGCCATTATGATGGTGGACGTGGCCCTGGAGACACAGCGCCAGCCCCCAACGGCCGACGGGCTGCGGACGAGCGGCGGGGCGGCGGAGGCGATCCACGCAGCCTGCATGCTGCGCTTCCGGCCGATCATGATGACCACCATCGCGGCGATGCTGGGCGCGCTGCCCCTGGCGGTGATGACCGGGCAGGGCGCGGAGATGCGCCAGCCGCTCGGCATCGCCATCGTCGGCGGGCTCTTCATCAGCCAGATCCTGACGCTCTACACCACACCCGTCGTCTACATCTACCTGGATCGGTTCCACCTATGGGTCAAGAGAACGTTCCGCCGCAACAAGAGCAAGGTCCCAACCGCCTCGAGTGGAGCGCAGCCGGCATGATGCGCGGAAAGGTTGCTTGCACGCTCGCGGCCGCAGCCTGTGCGCTGGCGTTGAGTGCCTGTGCCGTGGGACCCAACTATCATCGTCCCGCCGCACCGCCCGCGCCGGTGTTCAAGGAAGGGCAGGGGTGGGCGCCGGCATCGCCCGAGCGGATCTCATCCGAGAAATGGTGGACGATCTACGACGACCCGGTACTGTCCTCGCTGGAGGAGCAGGTCGAGGTCTCCAACCAGAACCTCAAGGCGGCGGTCGCCTCCTACTATGCCGCCCGCGAGGCGGCGGGCGTCACGCGCGGCAGCTTCTTCCCGAGCATCGGCCTCGGCGCCGGCGCCACGCGCAGTGGCGGCTCGGGTAGCCGCGGCACCGGCTTTTCGACCTCTCTGGGCTCCTCCGGGTCCTCGGGCTCCACAGGCGCCACGGGGACCCCCGGGTTCATCCTGCCGTCCTCTGGCAATCGCACTCTCTACGACGCGAGTGCCAGCGCGAGCTGGGATGTCGACATCTGGGGCAGGATTCGCCGCGAGCTCGAGAGCGATGAGGCCAAGGCGCAGGCGAGCGCGGCGGACGTGGCCGCGGCACGCCTGTCCGCGCAGGCGGTCTTGGCGGAGGATTACTTCCAGCTGCGCGCCGCGGAGGAGCAGCTGCGGCTGCTGCAGACCTCGGTGCAGGACTACACCGTGTCCTTACAGATCGCGCAGAACCGTGTGAATGCGGGCGTAACGACGCTCGCCGATGTCTACTCGGCGCGCACGCAGCTCGAGGCAACCGTGGCGCAGGAGAACACGGTGGAGCTGACGCGAGCGAAGCTGGAGCATGCCATCGCGGTGCTGATCGGCAAGGCGCCCGCGCAAGTGAGCGTCGCCCAGGGGGAGTTCGCCTCGACGGTGCCGGTCGTGCCCGCCGGGATCCCCTCGCAGGTCCTGCTGCGCCGGCCCGACATCGCCGCGGCGGAGCGCGACCTCGAGAGCGCCAATGCGCAGATCGGCGTGGCCGAATCCGCCTGGTTCCCCAGCCTCACGCTGACGGGCTCGTTCGGTTACGAGTCCTCCTCGCTCGCGACGCTGATCCGGGCGAGCAACTCGGTGTGGTCGTTCGGGCCCTCGTTCGCTGAGACGCTCTTCAACGGCGGCGCCACCATCGCGCAGATCCGGGAGAACCGGGCGCTCTATGATTCCTCGGTCGCAACGTACCGGCAGACGGTCCTCACGGCTTTCCAGCAGGTCGAGGACGACCTGGCGACGCTCGATCACCTGCAGACCGAGTACGCCCAGCAGGAGCAGGCCGTGGCCGATGCGGAGAAGTCGGAGGCGCTGACGCTCAATCAGTACAAGGCGGGCGTTGCGGACTATGCCAGCGTGCTGACGGCGCAGACCGCGCGCCTGAGCAGTCAGATCACCGCCCTCAACGTTCAGAGCCAGCGGCTGGTGGCGAGCGTCGATCTGGTCGACGCCACGGGTGGCGGTTGGGACAGCGCGCAGCTGCGGACGCGCAATGACGGGATCACGGAGACGCTTAAAAGCACGGTTCAGTCTCCGTGATTACGACAGACCATGATTCTTACGGCCAGGCGGGCATCACCCGCCGTGGGTAAGCGAAACGTCCGATTTGAGTGATCTTATCCGATATTATCGAAAATCAATCAGATTGGCTAAGTTCGAGACCACCCCGCCAGCGGGCCTGGGCTCCGGACCTGCGACAGCGCCCTTTCGGCGGCCGCCGGCGGCGGCCTTGGATGCGCTCAGGATCTGATGATCAATTCACCGTCGTGCTGACCTCGGAGGAGAGCGGGCTCTCGGTGCCCGAGGCGTTGACCGCCGCCACCGTGAAGTAGTACGTGCCCGGCGTGAGGCTGCTCACCACGTAGGTGGCGAGGCCGGGATTGGAGACGGAGACGGTCTGCGTGTAGCTGCCGGACTTCGTGCCGTAATGGATGTTGTAGCCGGCGAGATTCGTGAGCGCGGAGCCGTCCACATTTTCCGTCGGCGGCTGCCAGTTGATGGTCACGGTGCCCGCGGACGCGGTGGGCGGACTGCTGCTGGTCGTGCCCGAGCCGGTGGAGCCGGTGGTGGTACCGCTGCCAGCGGAAGTGCTCTGGGCCGGTGCAGTTCCTTGAGAAGAAGCTGAGCCTTGAGCAGGTATCGAGCTCTGTGCGGGCTGCGAGCTCTGCACGGCCGAGGCGTCGGCCGACGTCCCGTTGGAACCACCGCCGCAGGCTGAGAGTGCGAGTCCCAGCGCCGCGACGGCACAAAAGTAAACCCCGCGGCGCGACCCGCGCCCCCGTTTGGCATTCGTCATGTTTTCCCCGAACCGTGCGACCCGACGCCGGTCCGGCGGGTGAGCCCACAGTCAGGGGTTTGCTCGAAGCCTGCAGCCGCAGCGCGGCCGTTTCTTCACGAGGACGCTCTTTTGCGCGGCGCTCATCGAGCACAGTGCACCAGACCACCCCGGCAACCCCGCTGTCGTAGGCTTCGCGCCGTTAGACCGGAAGTTTTGCGATACCCGCCTTTCGGCGGGTTGTGCCTTTGGCGCCGCCAACTGCGACTTGGCGGCGCCCGGGATGTCCAATGCAACGGCTGTGCCAGCGCTCGAGACCGTTGAAAATGCAGGGAATTGCTGCGTCAGCGCACGCGGTGTCGCGCTCCGGTTGCCTGCATGCGTCTGTGGAGGCAGACAGCCGGAGCGCGAGCTGAGGCGCCGATTTGACTAAATCCCTGATTTCGCACGCGAAACAACTCGTCGTCGATGGCCGACATGACTGTCCCGAGAGGGCAGCCGGCCGGCGACGATCAGTTGACCGTCGCGGTGACCTCGGAGGAGGGCGGGCTTTCCGCACCGGAGGAATTCACGGCGGCGACCGTAAAGTAGTAGGTGCCCGGCGAGAGGTTATCCACTACATACGTGGCGATTCCCGGGTTGGAAACCGAGACCGTCTGCGTATAGTCGCCGGACTGGGTGCCGTAATGGATGTTGTAGCCGGAGAGGTTGGTCAGCGCGGAGCCGTCTGTGTTTTCCGTCGGCGGCTGCCAATTGATGGTAACGGCAGGGGTGCTCGCGGTGGGCGGAGTGGTGCCGAGTCCGGTTCCGGCGCCCAAGCCCGTCGCGGCCTGGCTGGTAGCTGCGCTGCCGGCTCCGGCGGCGCCGCCGCCACAGCCTGAGAGTGCGAATCCCAGAGCTGCGACGGCACAGAGATAAAACCCACGGCGCGACCCGCGCCCCCGTTTGGCGTTTGTCATTCAATCCCCCGAAACTGTGCGACCCATCGCCGGCTTGGCGGGCGAGCCCACAGCTCAGGAGATTGCTCGAAGCCTTCAGCCGCAGCGCGGCTGTTTCTTCACGAGGTCACCCATTTGTTTTGGGACCACCCCGGCAACCCCGCTGTCGTAGGCTTCGCGCCGTTAGACCGGAAGTTTTGCGACACCCGCCTTTCGGCGGGTTGTGCCCTCTACGCCGCCGGTGCGACCCGGCTGCGCGGGTGACTCAGTGCAACGGGTATGCCAGGGGCCGCAAGGGCCTCTGGAAGGGGTTGCGCCGGCGTGGCCGAAAGCGCTGCGGCGAGGCGCTGCGCGGCGCGGGTCGGCGAATACAGACAGGTGGCTTCTGCTTCAGCGCGACGATTTAACTAAATGCATGATTGGGCACGGGAAATCCGCCGTCGCGGTTGGCCGACAGGGCGGCCGCACGATGTCATCAGTTGCGCGAGTTCACATATTTCGAGTCTGGCGGGCATCGCTCTTGCTCAGCTTGGCGCCATTCGCGATCGCGGCGGCGGACGCGCCGGACCGCGGGCACTGGAGCCCTGACGAGAATGTGTGGAATAGCGGGTTACCTTGCGGCCGGAGGGCATGACGGGCTCAGCGCCTCGCTGCGCCAGATGGCCGCGGCCATCGCGCACAGGGGTCCGGATGACGAGGGCTTCTACGAAGCAGTAACGCGAGACGGTGAGCGCTGCGTGGGCCTGGCACACCGGCGGCTGTCGATCATCGATCTGGCGACCGGGCACCAGCCGATGGCCAACGAGGATGGCTCGGTGCAGATCGTCTTCAACGGCGAGATATACAACTTTGTCGAGCTGCGCGCTGAGCTGCTCGCGCGCGGGCACGTGTTCCGCACGCGCTCCGACACGGAGACCGTCGTGCATGCCTACGAGGAGTGGGGCCCGGAATGCGTCACCCGCTTTCGCGGCATGTTCGCCTTTGCGATCTGGGATGCCAACCGGGAGCGGCTGCTGCTCGCCCGCGATCGCTACGGCAAGAAGCCGCTGTTTCTCTATCAGGCGGATGGCCTGCTGCTCTTCGCCTCCGAGATCAAGGCGATCCTCGCCGTTCCCGGCGTTCCGCGGCGGGTCGACCGCGAAGCCTTGTGGGATTACTTCGCCTACCGCTACGTGCCTGCTCCGGCCACGCTGCTGACGGGCATCCGCAAGCTCATGCCGGGCAGCTACGCCGTATGCGAGCGGGGTGTGCTGACGGAGATCCCGTACTTCGCGCCGGACGACGGCGCGCCTTCCCCCGTCAAGGAGCCTGCGAGCGATCCGGTCGGTGGATTCCTGGAGCAGCTCGATGAGGCCGTGCGGGTCCGGATGATATCGGACGTGCCGTTCGGGGCGTTCCTCTCCGGCGGCATCGACTCCTCGGCGGTCGTGGCGATGATGTCCCGCCACTCGAAGCTTCCGGTCAAGACGTTCTCGGTGGGCTTCACCGAGTCCGCTTACAGCGAGCTTAGCTTTGCGCGCACCATCGCCACCCAGTTCCATACGGATCACCATGAGCTCACGGTCTCGCAGGACCACCTGATGGAGCATCTGCCGGCGCTGGTGCGCTACCGCGACGCGCCGGTGGCGGAGCCGTCCGACATCCCGATCTACCTGCTGTCCCGCGAAGCGCGGCGCACCGTCAAGATGGTCCTCACGGGGGAGGGGGCCGATGAGTTTCTCGGCGGCTATCCCAAGCATGTCTTCGAGCGCTACGCCGGGGCTTACCAGCGACTGCCGCAGGCGATGCGTCACGGCCTGATCGAGCCGCTCTGCCTGGCGCTGCCGTACCGCTTTCGGCGCGCCAAGACCGCGGTAACCAACCTGGGGCTCACCGATCGGCGCGAGCGCCTGCCGCGCTGGTTCGGCGCGCTCTCCGGCGCGGAGCGGGCGCGGCTGACGCGGCTTGCCGCGCCGCCGGCCGATCAGCAGCGGGTCGCGTGGCTCGACTCCTACCGCGGAAAGTCGGCGCTGCGCGCCATCCTCTATTTCGACCAGACGAGCTGGCTGCCCGACAACCTGCTCGAGCGCGGCGATCGCATGACCATGGCCGCCTCACTCGAGGCGCGCATGCCTTTCATGGATCATCAACTCGCAGCCTTCGTCTCCGCGCTTCCGGACCAATGGCGGGTGCGGGGACTCACGACCAAGCGGATCCTGCGCGAGGCGATGCGGCGCGTGCTGCCGCCAAAAATCCTCGAGCGGCCGAAGATCGGCTTTCGCGTGCCGGTGAACGAATGGTTCCGCGGCAGCATGCGCGGTTATCTGACCGATCACCTGTTGGGACCGGCGTCGCGCACGCGCGACTACTATCATCCCGAGGCGCTGCGCCGCTATCTCGATGAGCACGGAGCGGGCCGGCAGAATCACGAGAAACTGCTCTGGTGCCTGTTGAGCCTGGAGATCTGGCACCGTGAATTCGGGCTGTGCGCATGAACGCGGCCGTGCCTCTGACCGAGAATGAGTCCAAGCAGAGCCAGGAGCGATGCTTGCTTGTATCGGCGGTGTCCGGGGGCGCACCGCCTCGCCGGCAGACACGCGGATGACCAGCGAAGCACTCTCGTTCACCCGTAGCTTTTCCATCGCACTTTTGGCCCTTCTCGAAGCGATGGCGCCACCCGCGGTGTCGGTGGGACTGCTGTACGGCCTGTGTCTCCTCTACGACACGGAATTCAAAGGCTTCTTCGTGGTCCTGGCGATCCTGGTCGGGGCGCTGTCGGTGTTGTTGCCACCGCCGCGCTCGCGTCCGCCGGGCACACGGCCATTGCTGTCGCCCGGCTGGCCCCTGGCGCTCAGGGTGCTCGCGCGCTGGATGGTGATCATCGGCGTGCTGCTCGCCATCGGCTTCGTCACCAAGTACACCTCCGACTTCTCACGCAAGGTGGTGGTGTCCTGGATCGTGGCGACGCCCGCGGTCCTCATCCTGATGACGCTTTGCCTGCAGGAGCTCAGGCGCCGGCTGATGTACGACCCGTCCATGGTCCGTCGGGTGGCCTTCGCGGGCTGCAATGAGATCAGCCTGTCCCTGGCGCGCCGCATCGGCGAGAGCGGCGAGCTCACGGGCCTGACGGTCGAGGGATTTTTTGATGACCGCAGCGCCGAGCGGCTGGGCGTACCGGGCGCGAGCCGGGCACGCCTGCTGGGCCGGCTGCCGGAGCTCGCCTCGTTCGTGAAGCGGCGCCGCATCGATGTCGTCTTCGTGGCGCTGCCTGTGCGGCACATCCGGCGCGTCATGCAGCTTCTCGATGAGCTGCGCGACACGACTGTCTCCATCTACTACGTCCCGGACATCTTTGCCTTCGACCTCATCCAGGCGCGCAGCGGCGAGCTCTTCGGCATTCCGGTGGTGGCGCTGTGCGAGACACCGTTCTGCGGCTATCGCGGCGTCGTCAAGCGCATCACGGACATCGCATTCGCCGCCTCGATCCTGGTGATCGCCGCACCGCTCATGGTCGCGCTCGCGGTCATGGTGCGAATGTCGTCTCCGGGCCCGATCATCTTCGCGCAGCGCCGGTACGGGCTCGACGGTCGGGAGATCACGGTGTGGAAGTACCGGACGATGATGGTCCTCGAGGACGGCGAGCGGATCGTGCAGGCCAGTAAGCACGACGCCCGCATCACGGCCGTCGGCCGCTTCATGCGCCGCTACTCGCTCGACGAGCTGCCGCAGCTCTTCAATGTCCTGCAGGGGCGGATGAGCCTCGTCGGACCGCGCCCGCACGCCGTGGCGCACAACGAGGAATATCGCAAGCTGATCAAGGGCTACATGATCCGCCACAAGGTGCCGCCGGGGATGACGGGCCTGGCGCAGGTGAGCGGTTGCAGGGGCGAGACGGCGCGTGTGGAGGACATGCAGGCGCGCGTCAACTTCGACCTCGAGTACCTGCGCAAATGGACGCCGCTTCTTGACCTGAAGATCCTGCTGCTCACGGCAGTCCGGCTGCTGCGGGACGAGAAGGCGTACTGATGCAAGGCGTCCTGCGGGGTCTGTCCTCTCTTTTCGAGGATACCCGTCCGCGTGCTCGCGCCGGCCGGTGGGTGCTGGCGCTGCTCGTCCTGATCGTGGCCGTCGGCGCGCTCGTGCGCTTCTGGGGCTTGGGCAACGTCGGCCTGCACGGCGATGAGAAGACAATGGCGCTACCGGTGGTGCACTTGCTCCAGTACGGCACGCCGGAGATGCCGAGCGGATTCCTCTATCCGCGCGCGGTGCCGCAGATTTATCTCATGGCCGCCTCGGCACTCGCCTTTGGGATAGGCGAGTGGGCCTTTCGCCTGCCGTCGGCCCTCTGCGGCGTGCTGCTGATCGTGCTCACCTGGGTGGCCGGCCGGCGGTTTCTCGAGCCGCGCTGGAATCTGGCGCTGACCGCCGCGGTAGCACTCCTTCCCGCCTTCATAGAGGATGCGCAGACGGCGCGGATGTACGTCTTCCTGGTGACCGGGGTCACGGGATTCATGGCGCTGCTCTTCGCCTGGGAGCGCACGGGGCGGCGCGGCTACCTGGTCGGGGCGGTGCTGGAGATGGCGGTGAGCCTTGCGTTTCACCAGCTCTCGATCTTCGCCGCGTGGTTGTGCTTCCTGCCGGGCCTGCTCAGCGTCCCGGCGCGCACGCCCCAAGATCAAAAGCGCCTGCTCGTGCAGGGGGCCGTCGCGTTCGCGGTGATCGCGGCCGAGTACCTGGCGCTGAGTCACTGGATAGCCCTCGAGTATCCCCATGCTCTCGGTGACATCGCCGGCACACCCATCAACGGGCCGCGTGCCGTGGCGCCGCAGCTGCATGCGGCGTGGCCGCTCATCGCGGCGCTGCCGGCGCTCGCACTTTCCTGGTACGTGATGCACGCGCGCGGCCGGATACCGGTATTCCTGCTGGCCGCAAGCCTGGTGGCGCAAGTCTCGCGGCTGGACCATGTGGGCCTCCTGCTCATCATGGCCGCCCTGGTGCTCGCGCGCCGGCAGGGCAGGTTGCCCGCTGCACGGCTGGCCGCCTACCTCACGGTTTGTGTGCTCCTCGCCGTCGCGCAGGTCGAATACCTGTTGGCGCACAACTCGGGCACCCTGTCGCAGAGCCTGGGGCTGCTGCTCGGCTGGCCGAGCGTTCGCGCCTACATCGCTGTCTCGCGCTACTCGCTGGCGGCGCTGTTGGTTGCTGCCTGCGGGCTGGCCGCGGGGCTCTGGCGGCTCGCGCATCGCAAGCGCGTCCCCGATCACCTGTTGTTCCTGACGCTCGCGGTGTGGATTCCGCTGCTGCAGATCGGCTGCTTCGAATGGGATCCGGCCACCCGTTATGTCGATGGCCAGATCCTGCCGCTGCTGATCGCAGCTTTCGCGGTCGGCCAGTGGGCCTGGGCGAGAGCGGGGCGCACGGCGGCTCTCGCAGGCGTGGCCGCGGCGATCTTATGTGCCCTCGTGGTCGATCCGGCGCGCCTGCAGGCGGCGGTCGACCCGACGTATGCCGAATACCCCGACCACCAAGGCGCCGCACGATTCATCGAGTCGCTGCACCCCGCGCCCAACGATATCCTCGTCGCCGAGGATCCGCTCATGCAGACGTACTATCTGGGGCACGTGGATTACTGGCTGCAGGACAAGGAAATGGCGGCGCCTTTCCTGCACCAGGTCGACGGCAGGTGGGCCGACATCTATACCGATACCCCTCTGATCGGGTCCGGCAGCGCGCTGGAGCGGCTCGTGGCGCGGCGCGATCGGGGCGCCATCTACGTGATCGGCAGCGGCGAGAACGGCGCCGTGCGCAAAACGCTCATGCGCGGCCTCGGCATACAGCAGGTGCTCGACTCGGCGGCCTTCCACCTGATCTACGTCGGCAGGGATCATCTGACCGATGTTTGGAAGGTCGAGCCGCCCGCGCATCCCCTGACGGCGGCAAGCAACGCCGCCCGCCGGAGGTAAGCGCGTGGCCGGGGTCGGCAATCGCGCCGCGATCCTGACGCTCTCGCGTCTCGCCAATTACGGGCTGATGCTGATCAGCCCCGTGATTCTGGTGCGTCTGCTCACCGTGGCGCAGTTTGGCCGCTACCGCGAGTTCCTGCTCTACGCCTCGGTGCTGCAGTCGATCGCGGTATTCTCGATCAACGACAGTCTGCTCTACTGCATCCCGGCGCATGCGGCGAGCCGTTGGCGCACGGTCAGGCAGACCGCCGTGCTCATCGCGTGCAGCAGTCTCATCACCGTCGCGGTGCTCGCG
>DASYGA010000447.1:0-1529 GCA_036000265.1 Steroidobacteraceae bacterium
GGCGTTCCGGCAACGGGACGGGACGCGGAGGCCCCGAGTTTCGCAGCGGCCCGACCCGTTGCCGGCCGAGGTGCTGCATCTGGCTGTTGCTGTTTGTCAGGTGCGGCACGCCAGCTTGCCGCGAACTCTTCCGGCGTCAGATAGCCGAGGCTCGAATGCGGGCGAACGGTGTTGTAGTCGATGCGCCAAGCTTCGATGATGTGGCGCGCTTGGGCGAGCGAGGAGAACACATGCTCGTTCAGGCACTCGTCCCTCAGCTTGCCGTTGAAGCTCTCCATGAAGCCGTTCTGCTGCGGCTTGCCAGGCGCGATGTAGTGCCATTCGACGCTGTTGTCCTCGGCCCACTTGAGCATGGCATTTCCGGTGAGCTCGGTTCCGTTGTCGGAGACGATCATCTCTGGCTTGCCACGCTCGGCCACGATCCGATTGAGCGTGCGGACAACCCGCGGACCCGGGAGCGAGGTATCGACCTCGGCGGCAAGCCCCTCGCGGGTGAGCTGATCCTCGACGTTGAACACCCGGAAGCGTCGGCCCGTCTCCAGCACGTCCGACATGAAGTCGAGCACCCAAATCTGGTTTGGCCGCTGCGCCTGGCGCAATGGCGCCCGCGCGCCGATCGCGCGCTTGCGACCACGCCGCCGGCGAACCGCAAGCCCTTCCTCGCGATACAGCCGGTAGACCTTCTTCAGGTTCATGTGCCGTCCCTTGCGTTTGGCCATCTCCCGCAGCCGCCGGTAGCCGAACCGGCGGCTTTCGGCCGCCAGCGCCCGCAGCAGTTCGCGATCCGCCGCGTCGTCCTTGCGCTTCTTGCGGTAACGCACCGCCGACCGGTCGACCCCGAGCAGCCTCGTAGCGCGTCGCTCCGACAGTCCGTGACGCTCAACAACGTTGTGAACTGCCGCATGACGCGTCCGAGGCGTCAGAAGTTTTTTCCGACCAGGTCCTTGAGCGCCGCATTGTCGAGCAGCTGCTCGGCCAACAGCTTCTTCAGCCGGCGGTTCTCGTCCTCCAGAGCCCGCAGTCTGCGAGCCTCCGATACTTCCAGGCCGCCGAACTTTGCCTTCCACTTGTAGAAGGTCGTCCCGCTGATCCCATGCCGCCGGCACAGCTCCTCAGCCTTGGCCCCTGCTTCGTGCTCCTTCAAAATCCCAATGATCTGCTCTTCCGTGAAACGGCTCTTGCGCATCGTCGATCTCCTCGCGATCGACTCAACTATCAGCTGGAGGGAATTCCGGGGAGCAGGTCAGCCGGGGGCCAGCGTTCCTGGCCCGGTCGCCGATGGCACTAAGATACCGGGACATTATAGCGCGGTGTATGCCCATCGTGCGTGCGTATGCGCAAACGCCTTCGCCCTCATTGAGGGCCCCTATCAAGAACGTAGTCACAAAGGGAAGCGGAATAGAGCCACGCACGTTGGAGAGCGGCTTCAATGCCCATAAGAGGGTCTGGACCACCTTTTTGTCGCTTGGACTTATGCGGGCGGCCCGATCTGAACGACGTTGCGCTGATCGAAGCTCTCGGTGAGCTTG
>DASYGA010000452.1:0-27354 GCA_036000265.1 Steroidobacteraceae bacterium
CGTCGATGGTGAGCTGCACCAGGCGGCGGGTGCGTGGATCGATCGTGGTCTCGCGCAGCTGCGAGGGGTTCATCTCGCCCAGCCCCTTGAAGCGGGTGACCGTGGGCCGGGTGCGGGGGTTTTCCTTCTCGATACGCTTGAGGAGCTGGTCGCGCTCGCCGTCGTCCAGCGCGTAGTGCACCTGTTTGCCGGCATCGATCCGGTACAGCGGGGGCATGGCGACATGCACGTGACCGTTGGACACCAGTGGGCGGAAGTGCCGCAGGAAGAGCGCACAGAGAAGGGTCGCTATGTGCAGGCCATCGGAGTCGGCGTCGGCGAGGATGCAGACCTTGTGGTAGCGCAGCTGGCTCAGGTCCATCGAGCCGGGGTCGACGCCCAGTGCGACGCTGATGTCGTGTACTTCCTGGGAGGAGCCGATCTCGCCAGCGTCCAGCTCCCAGGTGTTCAGGATCTTGCCGCGCAGGGGCATGATGGCCTGGAAATCCTTGTCGCGGGCCTGCTTGGCGGAACCGCCGGCGGAGTCGCCCTCGACCAGGAAAAGCTCGGAGCGGCGCGGCTCCTGGCTGGTGCAGTCGGCGAGCTTGCCGGGAAGCGCGGGGCCCCCGGAGATGCGCTTGCGCACCACGCGCTGAGCCGCTTTCGCGCGCTCCTGGGCGTTGGCGATCGCGAACTGCGCGATGCGCTCGCCGGCATCGGGATGGCGGTTGAGCCAGAGCGCCACCGAGTCGCGCGCGAAGCCTTCGACGAGGCCGGCGGCATCGCGCGAGGCCAGCCGCTCCTTCATCTGGCCGGCGAACTGCGGCTCGTGGATCTTCACCGACAGCACGTAATTCGCCTTGTCCCAGACATCTTCCGGGGTGAGCTTGACGCCGCGCGGCACGAGGTTGCGGAACTCGCAGAACTCCCGCACCGCCTGCGCCACGCCCGAGCGCAGGCCGTTGACGTGGGTGCCGCCCTCGATGGTGGGGATGAGGTTGACATAGCTCTCGCCGATCGCGGTCTCGGCCCCTGGTGCCCAGACGAGCGCGAAGTTGACCGCGTCGCTCTCCTCCTCACGCTGGCCGATGATGGGCTCGTTCGGCAGCCGCTCGTTGTCGGCGAGCTCCTCGATGAGATAGGCGCCCAGATCCCCGGTGTAGAACCACTCGTCTTTCTCGCCGGTGGCCTCGTTGGTGAAGGTGATGCGCAGGCCGGCGCAGAGCACTGCCTTGGCCTTCAGGGTGTGCTTGAGCTGGGCGACGGAGAATTTGTCGGAATCGAAGAACTTGGGGTCGGGCCAGAAGCGCACCGTGGTGCCGCTGTTGCGCTGGCCGACGCTGCCCACCGCTTCGAGCTTGGAATGGACCTTGCCGTCCTTGAAGCTGATGTTGTATTCCTTGCCGCCGCGCTTGATCCAGCACTCGAGGTGCCTGGAGAGCGCGTTGACGACGGAAACGCCGACGCCGTGCAGGCCGCCGGAAAACTTGTAGGTCTTGTCGGAGAACTTGCCCCCGGCGTGCAGGCGGGTGAGGATCAGCTCGACGCCGCTCACTTTCTCCTTGGGGTGGATGTCGACGGGCATGCCGCGGCCGTCATCGGCGACTTGCAAAGAGCCGTCCTTGAACAGCGTCACGTCGATCTGCTTGCAGTAGCCGGCGATCGCCTCATCGACGCTGTTGTCGACGACCTCGTGGGCAAGGTGATTGGGCCGCGAGGTATGGGTGTACATCCCGGGGCGGCGGCGCACCGGGTCCAGGCCGGTGAGGACTTCGATGTCGGAGGCAGTATAGGAGCTGTTCATCAGGAACGGGGATTCTGCGATCGCGTCAAAGGCGCGGATCTTACCTGCTTTTGAACCGGGATCGCCGTCCGGAGCGCATCACATTTTGCGCTGCGCTCCTATCTCAAATCAGCGACGAGCGCGGCTCTCACGGGCTCCGCGACCGGATCTACCGAATGGCGATACCGGTCGTGATCCACTCCGGCGGCGAGCGCTGCTCCCTTCTTGAGGGATGCGATCATCTCGGGGATGAGCTCGAAGCGCAGGAAGTGCACTGCGGAGGTCTTCTCGGCATTCTCGCGCTCGAGATCTTCGTCGGCGAGCGCGTACACGCGGTCGTGGCCGCGCACCTGCACCCAGCAGCGGTCCTCGAGGCCGATGAGCTGCGCGAGCTGGCGCTGGCGCTCGGCCACGTCGGGGAACTCGATGAGGAGGGTCGCCTTCCAGTTGCTGCCGTCGGGGATCAACGGGTTATAGGCATCGAGTTCCTCACGGATGCCTTCGGGCTCGAAGATGCGCTCGGCGCGCAGCATTTCCTGGACTTGGTACTGCATGGTCATCCGGTCCTCGAACGACCAGGTGACGTTGGGGCCGACCGCCAGCCTGCGATTGCGCTTGTGCTCGATCACCTGGGCGCGGAAGGCGGGGCGCTCGCGGGCGTAGTGCTCGAGGCTCATGAGGTCGGTGGCGGTGAGCTTGTCCATGGCGCGCTCCAAAAATGCGAGTACAGGGTCAGGACAGGATAGGCCTGAGACTAAAGCCCGTAGGCGAACCGCAGCAGGCTGAGCGGGTGCTCGGGCTCCTGGCCTCCCTCGAGGCCGCTTTCGATCTGCTCGCCGGCCATGGGGCAGTCGCTCGCGTAGTGCTGCGCGCCGGCGGACTGGACGCGCTGCATCACGGGCCGGCCGATCTTCATCGAGGCCGCGCGGAATTCCTTCTTCACGCCGTAGGTGCCGTTGTGCCCGGAGCAGCGCTCGATCGTATCGACGGTGGTGTCGGGAATGAGGCGCAGCAAATCGCGAGTTTTCAGGCCGATGTTTTGCACGCGCAGGTGGCATGGCACGTGGTAGCTCACCTTGCCGAGCGCGCGCTTGAAGTCGGTGCGCAGCAGGGCGGCGCGATGGCGATGCATCAGGTACTCGAAAGGATCGAAGATCCGTTTGGCCACGCGTTTCACCGCCGGCTCGTCGGCAAACATCAGCGGCAGCTCCTGCTTGAACATCAGCACGCACGAGGGGATCGGGGCGACGATATCGAGCCCGGCATCGAGCGCGCGGATGAGCTGCGGGATGTTGTGCTCCTTCAGGCGGGCGACCGCCTCCAGATCGCCGAGCTCGAGGCGCGGCATGCCGCAGCAGCGCTCCTGGGTGAGCAGCGTGACCGCAATGCCGTTGTGCTCGAAGACGGCGACCAGGTCCTCGTTGAGCTGCGGCTTGTTGCGGTTGCCATAGCAGGTCGTAAAGAGGGCCACCTTGCCGGTGGTCTCGGGGGTCGCGACCGCATCCGTCAGTCCGGGCGCTGCGGTGGACGGCTCGCGATCGGCGGCGCTGCTCGAAAGCGTTCCGAGGCGCCGCAGCCGCTTGCGCGCCGTGCGGGAGTGGTACTCCGGGATCGGTGCACTGCGGTCGACGCCGAGTGTCTTTTCCAGCACGGCGCGGCCGGCACTGGAGCGGTTGACGGCATTGACGATCTCCGCGATCACGGGGATGCCGGCGATCTTTCCCACCGTATCGGTCGCCGACAATGCGCGATTGCGGAAGGTGACGCCCTCTTTGCGGGTGCGCACGGTCTTCGCACGCAGCATCAGATGCGGGAAGTCGACGTTCCACGGATGCGGCGGCACATACGGGCACTTCGTCATGAAGCACATGTCGCACAGGTAGCAGTGGTCGACGACCTGCCAGAAGACCTTCTTGTCGACCGCTGCCACCTCTCCGGATGCGGTGGCGTCGACGGCATCGAACAATGTCGGGAAGGAGTTGCAGAGGCTGAAGCAGCGGCGGCAGCCGTGGCAGATATCGAAGACGCGCTCCAGCTCCTGGGTGAGCGCGGATTCGTCGTAGAACGCGGGGTTGCGCCAGTCGATCGGATGGCGGGTGGGTGCCTCGAGACTGCCCTCGCGGCCGGGGACGTTCTCGCGTGAGCCGGAGCCTGTTGGAGTGTCGCTCATGAAGTTAGGTTGTGCTCAGCGCGACCAGGCACCATGTGCCTCAGGCACATGGATGTGCCCCGCCGCCGCAGGTGGCGGAGCCTCGGGCAAAAAACCACGCTTTTTTGCCCGAGGCGCGCTGGTCCGGGCAGGAGCCCGGATCCAGCGCTTCAAACTAGATTGCTTCCAAGGCCTTCTGGAAGCGATTGGCATGCGAGCGCTCTGCCTTGGCGAGCGTCTCGAACCAGTCGGAGATCTCGCTGAATCCTTCGTCGCGCGCCTGTTTCGCCATTCCCGGGTACATGTCGGTGTACTCGTGCGTCTCGCCGGCGATCGCTGCCTTGAGATTGAGCTTGGTGTCGCCGATCGGCAGGCCGGTGGCGGGGTCACCCACCGCCTCGAGATACTCGAGGTGGCCGTGCGCGTGACCGGTCTCGCCTTCAGCAGTCGAGCGGAAGACAGCCGACACGTCGTTGAAGCCTTCGACGTCCGCCTTGGCTGCGAAGTACAGGTATCGGCGATTCGCCTGGGACTCGCCCGCGAATGCGTCTTTCAGATTCTTCTCGGTCTTGCTGCCTTTGAGGTTCATGCGGCTATCTCCTATCTTAGACTGGGTCTAACGAGGGGTGCGACTGTAAGCCCCGGAGTGTCGGCGCGTCAATGAGATGTACAATCCGCGCTTATGTCCGATAGCAAAGCTTTGGAATTCGAGCAGGCACTCGCCGAGCTCGAAGCGCTGGTCGCTCGCCTGGAGCGCGGCGACCTGCCTCTCGATGAGGCGCTGAAGACCTTCGAGCGGGGTGTGGAGCTGGGGCTTCACTGCCAGGAGGCGCTCAAGTCCGCGCAGCAGCGGGTGGAGATCTTGCTGAAGCGCAATGGCCGGCCGGAGCCGGAAGCGTTCAGCGCCGCGGAATGAATCGTATGGAATGATTCGTACGACGCGCGAAGCGCGTCGGCCCCTGCCAGAGCACCCCCCGGAGCTGACGACAGACCGCCCCGGCCCTGTTGCAGTTGCGCAACAACAGAGATTGTAAAGTACCGGCGCGCGCCGGTGTACACTGCCAAAGATGACTTCCCCGCCGAACGCTTATCCGCTGCTCGACGCGATCGAGTCACCCGCCGACCTGCGGCAAATGCCTGTGGCGAAACTGCCGGAGGTGGCGCAGGAGCTGCGCCAGTTCCTCATCCATACCGTCAGCACCCGCGGCGGGCATTTCGCCGCCGGACTGGGCGCCGTGGAGCTGGCGGTGGCCCTGCATTATGTCTTCGACACGCCGCATGACCGGCTGGTCTGGGACGTCGGGCATCAAGCTTACCCGCACAAGGTGCTCACCGGCCGGCGCGATCGCCTGCACAGCATCAAGCAGCCGGGCGGCCTGGCGCCTTTTCCCGCGCGCTCCGAGAGCGAATACGACACTTTCGGCGTCGGCCATTCCAGCACCTCGATCAGCGCGGCCCTCGGCATGGCGATCGCCGCCGAGCGGCTCGGCGAATCGCGCCGCGCGGTGGCCATCATCGGCGATGGCGCGATGACCGCCGGCATGGCTTTCGAGGCGCTGAATCACGCCGGCTCCCTGCCGGCCGACCTGCTCGTCATCCTCAACGACAACGACATGTCGATCTCCGAGAACGTCGGCGCGCTCTCCAATTATTTCGCCGCCGCTCTCTCGGGACGTGTCTACAGGCATCTGCGCGAAGGCGGCAAGAAGGTGCTGAAGCCCATTCCGCCGATCTGGGAGCTGGCGCGTCGCTCGGAGGAGCATCTGAAAGGCATGGTCCTTCCGGGAACACTCTTCGAGGAGCTCGGCTTCAACTACATCGGACCCATGGATGGTCACGATGTGCGCGCCCTGGTCAGCACCTTGCGCAACGTCAAGAAGCTGCGCGGGCCGCAGTTCCTGCACGTCGTCACCCGCAAGGGCAAGGGCTATGCACCGGCGGAAGCCGACCCGATCAAGTGGCACGGGCCGGGTCCTTTCGACCCGGTGAGCGGCACGATCTTCAAGGAAGCGGCCTCCGGCCCTTCCTATTCGCAGATCTTCGGCAAATGGCTGTGCGACATCGCGGAGCAGGACCCGCGCGTCATCGGCATCACGCCCGCGATGCGCGAGGGCTCGGGGCTCGTGGAGTTCTCGAAGCGCTTTCCCGACCGCTACTTCGACGTGGCGATCGCGGAGCAGCACGCCGTCACGTTCGCCGCGGGCCTTGCAACCGAGGGCCTGAAGCCGGTCGTGGCTATCTACTCGACCTTCCTGCAGCGCGCCTACGACCAGCTCATTCATGACGTCGCGCTGCAGAACCTGCCGGTGCTGTTCGCCGTCGATCGCGCGGGCCTCGTCGGCAGCGACGGCGCCACGCACCAGGGCAGCTACGACCTCTCATACCTGCGCTGCATTCCCAATCTCGTCATCATGGCTCCCAGCGACGAGAACGAATGCCGGCAAATGCTGTACACGGGCACCACCCTCTCCTCTCCCAGTGTGGTGCGCTATCCGCGCGGCACCGGCCCCGGGGTACCGCTCGAGAAGGCCTTCACCGCCATACCCATCGGCCGCGCGCTCCTCAAGCGCGAAGGGCGCTGTGGGCTCGCGCTCCTCGCCTTCGGCCCCATGCTGGAGCCTGCGACCCGCATCGCCGAGCGTCTGGACGCCACCCTGGTCAACATGCGGTTCGTCAAGCCGCTCGACGAAGCGCTGATCCTGGAGCTCGCAGGCCGCCACCGGGCCTTCATCACGCTCGAGGAGAATGCCGTGCAGGGAGGCGCCGGCTCCGCGGTCGCCGAGCTCCTGGCGGCGGAGGGACTCTCCCTGCCGCTCCTCCAGATCGGTATCCCGGATCGTTTCATCGAGCACGGCTCCCGCGATTCCTGCCTGGCGGCCGCCGGGCTCGATGCCCAGAGCCTCGGCGCCGCAGTCGAGCGCTGGTGGTCCCTGCAGCCCCACGACCGGATTCGCTCCGTCGGCAGCGCCTGAGGGTTGAAAAGCAACCTTCCGGCCGGATCTAGGCACCTACCCCTAGAGATACAGGTGCCTGGAGCGCCGATCCGGTAGGCTTCATCCCATGACCCCTCCCCCCGTGAGCGCCAAGAGCGCGCGCGCCAACGTGGCCGATGTCCTGGCTGAAGTCGAGGACGTGCAGGGCCGGGCCGATACCCGCCGGCTGCCCATCAACCGCGTCGGCATCAAGGACATCAGGCATCCCGTGCGGGTGAAGGACCGCTCCGCCGGCGAGCAGCACACCATCGCCACTTTCAACATGTACGTCAGCCTGCCGCACAACTTCAAAGGCACGCACATGTCCCGCTTCGTGGAGATCCTGCACAGCGAGCGCGAGATCTCCGTGGAGTCCTTCCGTGCGATGCTCGCGACCATGACCGAGCGTCTCGAGGCCGATGCCGGCCACATCGAGATGACCTTCCCGTTCTTCGTGATGAAGCGGGCGCCCGTCTCGGGTGTGGAGAGCCTGATGGACTACCATGCCAGCCTCATCGGCGAGCGCCGCGACGGCCACATCGACATGTGGGTAAAGGTGGTCGTGCCCGTGACCAGCCTCTGCCCCTGCTCCAAGCGCATTTCCGCCTACGGTGCGCACAACCAGCGTTCGCACGTGACCATCAAGGCGCGCCTGCGCCACCACATGTGGATCGAGGAGCTCATCGAGATCGCCGAGAGCGAGGCGTCCTGCGAGCTCTACGGAATCCTGAAGCGTCCCGATGAGAAGTTCGTCACCGAGCGCGCTTACGACAACCCGAAGTTCGTCGAGGACATGGTGCGGGACGTCGCTACCAGGCTCAATGCCGACGAGCGGATCGCCGCCTATGTCGTCGAATCGGAGAATTTCGAGTCTATTCACAACCATTCAGCGTACGCGCTGATAGAGCGTGACAAAGACGAAGACGGGTCGCAGTGACCATCCCTGGTGGCCGGGCACGCAAGCCCGCGCATCCTGCGCGGTCGTTCGCGGCTTATGCGCTCATCGAGCGCGATAAAGAGGTCGACGGGAGCTGACCATCGGCGAGCGGCCAGCTGACCACCGCGCGCAGGCCGGGGTCGTTGCTCTCCAGCGCGAGCCGCGCCCGATGCAGGCGGGCGATGGCCGCCACCAGCGACAGCCCGAGGCCGCTGCCCTGCAGGCCCGATCGCTGCCCCACCATGGCGAACGGCTGCCCGGCGCGCATACGCTCCTCCGCCGGCATGCCCGGCCCATCGTCGCTGATGATCAGCTGCGCGCGGCCTGCGATCCGCTTCACGGCGACCTCGATCCGGCCTCCCGATGGCACGTACTTGATCGCATTCTCCAGCAGGTTGGTGATGAGCTGCGCGAGCAGCTGCCGGTTGCCCTCGTGGATCACGCCGCGATCCGCGTGGCCCGACAGGGTGAGGCCTCGCTCGCGCGCCACCGGCTCGAACAGCTCCACGAGCTCATTGGCCAGCTCACCGATGTCGACCGGCGCGGGTGAAGCGAGCGGCGCTCCCGACTCCGCGAGCGCGATCTGAAGCAGCGTAGCCAGGGTGCGTTGCAGGCGGTCGACTTCACGCAACGCCGACTCCACCGGCTCGCGCACGCCGGATTCGAGTGTGGGCAGGCGCAGCACCGCGTCCATCCGCGTCCGCAGCCGATGCAGCGGTGCGCGCAGGTCATGCGCAACGCTGTCGAAAGTCGCCCGCAACGTACGCGTTTGCTCCTCCAGCCTGTCGAGTACTCGATTCACCGATGTCGCGAGCGCATCGAACTCATCGCTGGTACCGACGACGGGCAGCCTGTGCCCTTGCTCGCCCGACATGATCCGCACGCAGGTATCGGTGACGTCGCCGACACGCCGCGCCAGGCGGAAGCTGAACGAGAATCCCGCGATGGCAGCCGCCAGGACCGAGAGGCCGATCCCCCATAGCGTGGCGATCTGGAAGGTGCGCACGTACCGGCGATCCTGCGACATGTCGGTGCCGACGAGGAGCCAGTCGCCATTGGGGAGCTTGCGCACGGCGGTGCGCACGGGGTGAACGGACCGCTGTCCCGGCTCGATGGACTCGATACGGAACTCCGGCCACGGCTCGGCCGGCGCGCCATCGAAAGGCCAGTTGGTGACATTGCCCGCGAGCCGATCGAATTTCGGTCCCGCCAGCATGTACACGGCGCCGATACGCCCCCAGCTGTCGATGCGCAGATTGATCTCCTCGGTGACACCGGGGATGCCGCTGCGGACGTACTCGTTCTCCAGGCTCCTCAGCTCCGTGCCGATGATGAGATCGACATCACCCTGGATGATGCTTTGCGTGAGCAGATAGGTGCTGCCGAGGGTGACGCATACCGCCAGTGCCACCAGCAGCGTGTAGCCCATCGACATGCGGAAGGCCGACGTGTTGAACAGACCCCAGCGGCGCCCCTCCTTCAATCCTCCTCCCTCAGCACGTATCCCGAGCCGCGCACCGTGTGGATGAGGAGCCGCTCCGCGCCGCGGTCGATCGCCTGGCGCAGGCGGCTGATGTGCACATCGACCAGATTGCTCTGCGGATCGAAGTGCAGGTCCCAGACCCCCTCGAGCAGCATGGTGCGGGTGACCACCTGCCCCTCGTGCCGCATGAGGAACTCGAGCAGCTTCTGCTCGCGGGCGGTGAGCTCGATCTCCCGTCCGCCGCGGCTGGCCTTGCGGGCGATCAGGTCGAACTCCAGATCCGCCACGCGCAGCACCGTCGGTTCGGCGGCGCCCGGCCGGCGCCGCAGCAGCGCTTCGATGCGCGCCAGGAGCTCGGCGAACGAGAAGGGCTTGGTGAGATAGTCATCACCGCCCGCCTTGAGGCCGCGGATGCGATCGTCCACCGTACCCAGGGCGCTCAGGACCAGTACCGGGGTCGCGAGCCGCGCCCGCCGCAGCTGTTGGATGATCGCCAAACCGTCGATGTGCGGCAGCATCCGGTCGGTGACGAGAAGATCGAATTTGCCGGCCAGCGCCCGGGAGAGTCCTTCACGGCCATCCGCGGCGTGATCGACCGCATAGCCGCTCTCGCGCAGTCCCTTGACGAGGACCCGCGCGGCCTCGGTATCGTCCTCAATGAGCAGGATGTGCACGAGGCGGGAATGTACCGCAGTGCCTCGCCAATTGGAAAAGCCGGCTATGCCGAGGCCGGCGTCACCGCAGGAGTGGCAGCCTCCACGCCCTGCAACCGCCCGATGAGCGTGCGCAGGAACACCCGGTTGAAGCGCAGCTGGCACGAGGCGGATACTTGCTCGAGCAGGGTCGAGCTCACCCGGAGCACCGTCACCGCGCTGGCGGCACGGATGGTGGCCGTGCGCTTGGCGCCAGGCACATAGCTCGCCTCGCCGAAGCAGTCGCCGGTCTCGAGGGCGCCGATGCGCCGCCCGTGCCGCTCGACCGCGCAGCCGCCGGATACCAGGATATAGAAGCGGTCGTCCATCTCCCCTTCCTTGACGATCTCCTCGCCGTGCGAGTAGTCCTGCCAGCTGCTCGCGCGCAGCACTTCCCAGATCTCGGCATGGGAGAACTCGTGGAAGAACTTCAGGCGCCGCAGGACGCCGAACTGCTCCTGCCGGTCGATGCGCGCGTTGGCCTCGCGCAGCCGCTGGTGCACGCGGGTCAGCTCCGCGGCGAAGTCGAGGCCGCTCTTGTGCCGCTTGGCCGGTTCCTTCTGCAGCGCGGTGGCCACGACGTTCTCCAGCTCCTCGGGCACGTCCTTGCGCAGAGTGTGGATCGGCGGCGGCGTGGCATACACGATCTGATGCAGCAGCTTCTGCAGGTTGCCGGCGCGGAACGGGCGCGAGCCGGTCAGCAGCTCGTACATCACCGCGCCGAGCGAATACAGATCCGAGCGGTTGGTGAGCTCCAGGCTCTGCACCTGCTCCGGCGACATGTAGGAAGGGCTGCCGGCAATCCCCTCGATACGCGAGATCTCCGAATCCGACACCAGCGCGATGCCGAAATCAATGATGCGCACGTCGCTGTCCTGCGTCAGCATGATGTTGGATGGCTTGACGTCACGATGGATGACACCGCGCGTGTGGGCGTAGTGCAAGGCCTTCGCGCATTTGAAGACGATCTCGACGGTGTCGTCGATCCGCAGGAGATTGTCGGGACGGCAGTAGGTGGCCAGCGTCCTGGCGCCGTGCACGTGCTCCATCACGATGTAACAGTGGCCGTTCTCCTCGCCCGCATCGTAGATCGGAAGGATGTGCGGATGCTGCAGCATTCCGACCAGGTGCGCTTCGGAGAGAAACATCTTGCGCGCGACGCGCGCCCGCTCGACGTCGGCGCCCGGATCCATGTTGTACAGCTTGATCGCGACGTCGCGGCCGTAGTAGGCGTCGTGCGAGAGGTACACCACGCCGGTGCTGCCTCGGCCCACTTCCTTGATGACCATGTATTTGCCGATCCTCTCCGGAATGCCGCGCGGGGCGGCCTTGGGCAAAGAGATGGATCCTTTGGCGGGTACGGGCATATTGCGCGCGAGGTCGTGGGACGCCCGAGAGGATACGGACTGAGGCCGCGAGGGTCTGTGATGATGGGCGCACAAAATCGCACGCAGCGATCTTGCACGCGCGGCCCGGCGAGTCGGACCGGCAGGGCCGAGCCGCACGGACCGCGCCGGATGGATCGCTCCCGGCGATCTCATGCGCGGCAACCTCCGCGCGCAGTTGCTTTCGAGCCCGTTATGTGAAGTCGCTGCGGTTATGTGAAGTCACATCAGTTATGTGAAATCACCCGAAGTGGTCGTAGCCCAAGCGCGAGAAGCTCATCACGGCGCCGTCGCGCAGAACGTCCGCGCCGGGCGGCTCGCGCAGCGTACCGATTCGTGTATAGCCCCAGTGCTCCGGCGGCAACTCCGCGAGCAGTCGCGCGACCTGCGCCGGGCGCACGCTGAAGCACAGCTCGTAATCATCGCCGCCGGTCAGCGCGAGCTCGCGCGCGCGCTCCTCGCCCACCGCGCGCACCAGCGCCTGCGAGACCGGGACTTCGCCGTGTGTTATCTCGACACCGCAGCCGCTGGCGCGTGCCAGCTTGGCCGCATCCGCCAGCAAGCCGTCGGACACGTCGATGCAGGCGCTCGCATGGCAACGCAGGCGCTCGCCCAGCGCCACCCGCGGAGCAGGATAGAGAAAGCGCTCGCGCAAATATGCCGCCGAGCCCTCCTCGACGGTCAGCGTGCCCTGCTCTATGGCAAGACCGGCGGCCGCATCGCCGGGAGTCCCCGACACGAAGACGGCATCGCCGCCCCTGCCACCCGAGCGCAGCAGCGCCGACGAGCGCGGCACGTGCCCGAGCGCCTGCACGGTGATGCAGAGCGGCCCGCAGGTCGTATCGCCACCGGCGAGCGCGACATCGTGGGCGCGTGCCAGCGCAGCCATGCCGGCCGCGAACTCCGACAGCCAGGCCTCGTCCGCTGCCGGCACGGTGAGCGCGAGCAGCGCCCAAGCCGGCCGGGCCCCCATTGCCGCGAGGTCGCTGAGGTTGACGGCCAGCGCACGGTGTCCGATCGAGGCGGGCGGCGAGCCGTGCGGGAAATGCACTCCGGCCACCAGGCTGTCCACGGCCGCGGCCAGCTCCGCGCCGGCGGGACACTCGAGAATCGCCGCGTCGTCGCCCACGCCGACACGCACGTCGGCGCGCTTCGCGCCGCAGGCGCGGAAGTAGCGGTCGATGAGCTCGAATTCCGACAGCGGCACGCCGTCAATGCTCGTCCGGACGCACGGTGCGCGCAGCTCTGTCCAACACCGCATTGACGTATTTGTGGCCGTCGGTCGCGCCGAAGCGCTTCGCCAAAGCCACCGCCTCGTTGATCGCCACGCGAAACGGCACGTCCGGGCGATGGCGCAGCTCGTAGACACCGATCAGCAGGATGGCGTGCTCTATGGGATCGAGCAGCGCGGGGCTGCGATCGGCCCAGGATGACAGGTCGGCATCGAGCGCCTCGCGCGCGCGCCACACGCCCTCGACCAGCTCCCGGAAGTACTCGCGGTCGGCCCGCGGCATGTCCTCCGCATCGCCGAATTCCTGGATGAGGTCCTGCCAGGGGCTTTCGTTGAGCTGCCAGCGATACAGGGCCTGCAAGGCGAGCTTGCGCGCCACGGAGCGCTGGCTCGAGGTCGGGCGCGCGGCGTCGGTGGGCATGCGTGGGGTATCGTCCGTCATCTCAGGAAGAGAGGCTCGCCATGAGGCTCGCCATCTCGAGGGCGGCCTCGACGGCCTCACCGCCTTTGTTGCCGGCCGTAGTGGCCGCGCGCTCGAGCGCCTGCTCCACCGTCTCGACCGTGAGGACCCCGAAGATGACGGGCACGCCCGTCTCCAGGCTCACGAGCTGCAGGCCGCGCGCGCATTCGCCCGAGACATACTCGAAGTGCGGCGTATCCCCACGGATCACGCAGCCGAGCGCCACCACCGCGTCATAGCGTCCCGACAGCGCCAGCCGGCGCGCGACGACGGGCAGCTCGAAAGCACCCGGCACCCGCGCCACCAGCAGGTCCTCGGCGGGACCGCCCCTCTCCAGCCAGGCCGCCGTCGCGCCCTTGAGCAGGCTGGCAACGATGAAATCGTTGAATCGCGCCGCAACGATGGCCAGCCTACGGCCGCGTGCGCCGGCCTCACCCTCAACAATGCGCGGCGCGGTCACCCGTCCTCTCCAACATAACTGTCGATCTCCAGGCCGAACGCGGCAATGCCGTGTATCTGCTTCGGGGCCGACAATACCCGCATGCGCCGCACGCCGAGATCCTTGAGGATCTGCGCGCCGACACCGAATGTGCGCAGGACCTCGCCGTCGCGCCGCAGGCCGCTGGTCCCCGGACCGGCTTGCAGCTCCGCCTCGGCAGCGGACTGGCCCGTCAGGCCATGAACCGCTTGCAGCAGATCGTCGGGCGACTCGCGGTCGCGCAGGATCACGATGACCCCGCTGCCGGCGCGCGCGATGCGCTCCATGGCCGCCCGCAATGTCCACGCCAGCGGGTTCGCCCGGATGCCCAGGAGGTCCCGCAAAGGATCGACGACGTGAACGCGGACCAGAGGAGGCTCATCGCCGCGCAGCTTGCCGCGCGTCAGCGCGAGATGCACTTCCTGGCTGACCCGGTCCTCATACGCATAGAGCGTGAACTCGCCGAGCTCGGTTTGCACGGGCTGCGCCTTCACCCGCTCGACGGAGCGCTCGTTGCGCAGCCGGTAACGGATCAGATCGGCAATGGTGCCGACCTTCAGGCCATGGCGCGTGGCAAAGGCCTCGAGCTGCGGCCGCCGCGCCATGGTTCCATCCTCGTTCATCACCTCACCGATGACGCCCACGGGCTGCAGGCCCGCCAGGCGGCACAGGTCCACCGCGGCCTCGGTGTGGCCGGTCCGCACGAGCACGCCGCCGCGGCGGGCGCGCAGCGGAAAGATGTGCCCGGGCCGGGCGAAGTCCTGCGGTTTCGAGCGGCTGTCGGCCAGCGCGTGGATGGTGGCTGCCCGGTCATTCGAGGAGACACCGGTCGTGGTTCCGGCGCGCACGTCCACCGATACGGTGAAGGCGGTCCGGTGCGATTCGCTGTTGCTGGCGACCATCTGCGTCAGGTCGAGGCGCAGCAGGCGCTCCTCCTCCATCGGGACGCAGATGATGCCGCTGGTGTGCCGGATCATGAACGCCACGGCCTCCGGCGTCGCCAGCTCCGCCGCCACGATGAGATCGCCCTCGTTCTCGCGGTCCTCGTCATCCATGATGAGCACCATGCGCCCGGCCCTGAGGTCCGCCACGATCTCCTCGACGGAGTTCAGGCCGGCCGCGCCTGCCGGCGGAGCCGGTGGCTTGCCGGAAATGGGGAGGACTTTGGACATGGGGCGCCTCGCAGTAGGTGCCCTGAGTATACCTGCGCGGTTTCGGCTACCCCGGACCTAATGCCGCGCGAGCAGCGGCAATACCGCCTCTTCCAGCGCCTGCCTCGAAACCCCGGACGGCCCCTCGGCCTGCAGCTGCGCGCGGATCACGCCCCGGGCATCGATGACGTAGGTGATCGGGACGGCGATCGGCTCGCCGAAGCCGTTGATTCGCGCGGCGCTCGCCAGCGCCCCCGGGTAGCTGAACTGCCCCATGACTTTACGCACTTCGCCTGCATCCGGCGCCTCATCGATGCTCAGGCCGAGGAGCTCCAGCCCGCGCGAGTGGTAGCGGCGGTAGAACGCATTGAGCGTCGGCATCTCGCTGCGACAGGGGGAGCACCAGGTGGCCCATACGTTCACCAGGACCACCTTGCCGCGCAGCTTCGCGAGGTCGAAGTCATGCCCGTCGAGCTGCGGTACGACCAGCGGCGGCGCGGGCTGGCCGACCACGGGCGAGGCCGCCAAGAGCGTGGGCGGCGCGGCAACCAGCCACGCGGCAGCCAACAGCAGGCGCCACACAGAGAAGGTCCGCAATCCCGGCGATGGCGGTTTCGGCATGTCGAGCTCCAATGCGATCATCGTCGCAATGCTGCCACAGGCCGACGTCGTCCGCGGTACGGCCTACCGCATGGCGGCGGCCGCCGGTCGGAATACCCATACCGAGGCGGGCTGCCCCGACTGCGGCGGGGCAGCGACGCAGAGCTCATCGAGACCGGGCACGAGCTGCGACGTGCCGGCATGCGGCACCGTGCGGATCGTGGCGACCAGATCGTAATGATTGGCATCGCGCTCGCGGTAGGCCTGCACATAGCCATCAAGGCTGCTGGTATAGATCAGGCGATGCGCGACATCCCAATACATGTTCTCGGTCGCATCCTTGCTGGGCAACGTGGCCAGGAGCCGGCCATCCGCTGTGTCCAGCACGCTGAGGACGGGCGGCCGCGGATCCCCGCCGAACGTGCGCGTGGCGACGAAGAGCCGCGCGTGGGCCTCATCCAGCGCCATGGACGCAGGTCTGCCAGGCACCGGCCAGCGGCGCAGGATGCTTCTTGTATCGGTATCGATCACCGCCACCTGATCGAGCGCCGGGATGGCCACATATAGCCGCCTGCTGTGCTGCGCCATCACGAGCGCCGCAGCGCGGTAGCCCGTAGTCACTCTGCCGGTGAGCCGGCCTGATCGGGCGTCGATCACCGCGAGCCAACCTGGCCCGCGGTGCGAGTCGGTGCCGCCGGACTCCACATAGAGCATTCCGTGAGCCGGATCGGCGGCGATCATGTCCGCGCCCGCGGAGATCGTGATCGCCGCCGCCGGACGCAAGTCATGTCCGTCGATGAGAGTGACGCGGGCGCTGCGGCCGTTGGTGACGACCAGCCGATCGACGCCCGGCACGTACAACTCGCCCTGCGGGCGGTCAAATCCCTCCGTGATGCGCTGGATCGCACCGTGTCCCTTCAAGGGCACCACGTAGACCATCTGCTGATCCTGGGCCGAGAGGAAGAGACGGTCCGTCGCCGGGTCCACGGTCAGGTGATCCCAGGTTCCGGTCATCTGCGGCACGGGAATCTTGCGGACGAGTTCCAGTGCCGGGCGCGCGACCCCCGGCGGCGGCTTGCTGAGCCTTGCAAGCTGCGCGCGTGCGATCCGCGGCGTGAGCGGCAGGAAGTCGCCCTCGCGCAGCGCCTGCTCCTGGCCATTCCGGCTCAACACGTAACGCAGGAACTCGACCACGGCCGGGTCGGGCGGGATACGCGGCCCGTCGTTGATGTAGAACGTGACCGAGCGCGACAGCGGATAGCTGCGATTGGCCACGCTCGCCCGAGTCGGTGCGACGTACGGACCGCCCGGGACCGCCGCGATCGCAATCAGCTTGGCCTGCGGATTGTGGTAGCCCGCGACCGTCACGGCGATTCCATCGGGGTCCGTCGCCACGGCATCCACCGCGCGCTGGTAGCCGTTGACGTGCCTGCCGTCCGGCTCCGTGACGTCATCGAGCTGCCGCAGTCCTCCATTCCAGAGGGTGCTGCCGCGCATCACGGTCTGCGAAAAGTAGAACGCCGGCGCCTCATCGCCCGCAGGCCCGCTGAAAGGATGGATGGGCCTATCCTTCCAGGAACCACCGAGTCCGAGCTCACCCCAGGTGCGGACGTTGGCCGGCGCCCTGGCGAGGTGTTGCGCACCGAAGATCGCATCCAGCTGTTGGAAGTCGAGGCGCGCGAGCGGATTGCTGCGGTTGACGAAGATGCCGAGCGCCATGAGCTTGTCGGGATCGGCGTAGCTGCCGGTGAGTACCGTGACGGGAAAGATCTTCTGCCCGGTCATCTTCTGGTACGCAGCCACCTCCATCGGGACGATCTCCCGCGCCAACACCCCCAGGTTGGCCCGGCGCGAGTAGAGGCCCGCCATGGCGGCGGCGCTGCTCGCAAGGTCGTCCTGGAATCTCACGTTGGGTTGGAAGCGATGAAAGTCCTGTTCCCAGTCGTGCATCATCTCCTTCAGAAAGCCATGCCCCCAGCTCGTCACGGTGCCGCTCACCTGGCGGGAGGGCCGATAGGGCGGCAACGAAGCCACGTAGCTCGCCCAGGCAGGCACGTTGATGATTTGCGGGCGTACGGCGGCACTGCCGGAACTGCCATCCGTTGCGGCGGCAGCGACGGCAGGAAAGGCGACAACAGCCAGAGCCGCAGCCGCGGCAATCAGGGATGGGATGCGCATGAGTGCCCGCTCGAGCCGCCCCGGCTCGGAATGTCGTGGAGGAATGCCGGCGCCAGAGGCTGCGCGGCCGGTCCCGAGTTGAGGTAGACATATAGAGAATGGCCGCGCGTCGCCTTGCGCGGCACGCCCATGCCGGGCGCCGCCATCTCGATGCATGTCGGCGGCCGGCGAAATACCCACTCGAAGGCCTGCAGTTCGCTGTCAGTCGCGGGACGGCCGAGCAGTGCCACATCGGCTTCACCGGTGTAAAGACCCGCCATGCCAACGTCGCTTCCGGTCAGATGCCACGCAACCCGGACCTTGGGATGACTGGCGCGAAAACGCTTCGCCCACCGTCGGGCGAGCGCCTGAAAGGCAGGATTTCCCCACACCCGAATCATTCCATCGAGGGGATGTCCCGGACCGGATGCAAGCTCCTGCTTTAGCAGCGGGGTCATGGCGCGGCCCTTGCGAGCACCGGAATGACAATCATTCGCCGCGCGGCAGCGGCTGAGCTCGTCGAGCTTACGCAGCTGCGCCCGCACGTATTTCGGACCGAGCGGCAGGTAGCCGCTCTCCTCGATGAGCGCGCGCTGGCCATCCCGGCTCAGGATGAAGCGCAGGAATTCCCGGGTGGCAGGGGCGATGGGCCGCCCCGGCGGCAAATCGAGGACTGCCGGGATGATTCGAGTCAAAGGATATTGCTGGGAGATCAGCGTCTCGACGCTCGGCAGAACATAGGGACCCGATGAGGTCGCTGCAAGCTCGACGATCTTGACCGACGAATTGGCAAAACGGATGTTGGAAACCGCAATGCCGTCCGGGTCGCGCGCGAGCGCCTGCAGAATCTGCTCGCCGCGGTCGTCGATCGTTCCGTCGGGGCGCTCGTAGGTGACGAACTGGCGGACGTCCGGATTCCAGCTGGCGCTGCCGCCCAGAACGCGAGCACGCAGGAAGAGCCCGAAGTCCTGATCGAACCGCCATGAGTAGGGTTGGATCTTCCGGTCCGTCCATTGCCCCTCGAGTCCGAGCTCGCCCCAGGTACGGATCGGACCCGAGCCGCCCGCCTGGGGCGGATCGCCCAGTATGCGCGCGAGCTGCGCCATCGTGATGCGCTCGAGCGGGTTCGCCCGATTGACGAACACCGTGTGGGCATAGTCGTAGTAGTTGACATCGACGCTGCCCGTTGCGGCCTCGAAGACGGTTGGCGCGTAGTGCCGCTCCCGCTCGAAGGCTCTTTCCGCAGCCGGGCTGACCTCCTCCCCGAGAATGGCCAGATCGCCCGCGCCGGTGTAAAGGGCACCGACCGCCGAGGCGCTGCCGTACAGGTCGTTCACGATCCTGATGTGCGGCTGATAGCGGTGAAACTCCGTTTCCCAGCTGCGCAGGAGCTTCCCCAGAAAATCGTGCTTCGGGCTGCCATGACCCCAGAGACGAATCGTCCCCGTCACCTGCCCGTGCGGCCGATACGCCGGGAGCGATGCGGCGACTTTCATGGCATAGGCCACGGATGCCGCCGGCGGATCTGCCGCCACCGCGGCTCGCGCCCCGCCCGTCACGATGATTCCCCATGCGAGGGCGAGCGCAGTGGGCCAGCGAATCGCGCTCGAGCCCGTTCGTGGGAGCCACCACCTCATTTCGTGTCCACCTCGATCGCCTGGTCGAGACTCGCCAGCTCACGCTCCCTCACATGCAACGCGAGGGGCAGGTAGCCACCTGCCTCTCTGACGTCGGCCTGTCCGCGCGCGCTCAACACATACCGCAGAAACTGCCCCACCACGCGCGGTATCGCCTTGCCCGGCGGCCGATCGACGAAACCGTAGGTCTTGCGTGCCAGCGGATACGAGCCCGCGATGATGGAATCCGCAGTGGGCAGCAAGAAGGGTCCGCCGCTTCGTGCCGCGACGGCCACCAGCTTCGCTCCCGCGCGAGCGTATCGCGCATCCGACACGGCAATTCCGCCTGGGTCCCGGCGCAGAGCGGCCGCGGCAAGGGCCGCCGCCGATTGTCGTGAGCCGTCCACGCCGCGCGCATCGTGAAACTCGCGCACGCGGCTCCAGTCGAGGGCAGCATTGCCTCCCGTCACGGCGCGCAGGAAGTACGCGCCGGTGCCACTGTCGATGTCCATGAGATATAGATGTACGGGCCGCCCCGCCCAGGCGCCCCGCGCTCCGAGCTCTCCCCAGGTCAGCGGCGTGGCCGCATTTGGCCCGCAGGAGCAGGCCGCAATGCGGCGCAGCTGTGCGACCGTCAGCTTTGATACCGGGTTGTCACGGCTCACCAACACCGCCAGCGCAGGCGACTGCCCTTCCGTCTCGAGGCTCCCGCTCGTCAGCTCGAAGCGCGTGAAGCGGTATCCCTTGGGGCGGGAGAAGCCGTTGTCATCCGTCTCGTCATCGCGGCGGCCGAGGAGCGCGATGTCGGCACGCCCCGAGTACAGCCCCGGGATCGAAGTATCGGATCCCATGAGCCGCGGCTCGACGGTTACCTCGGGGTGAAGCCGATGAAAGCCGCTCGCCCAGCGACTTACGACCGCCGCCATGCTCGGAGGCCCCCATATGCGCAGGGTCTGCGGTCCTTGCGGACCGGAGACCCGCCGAGTCGCATTTGCGGCCATTGCGGCCGGCGGAAGCTTGCGCAACTGTGCGGCGAGAAGCGTCGCCGAGAGCGGCAGATACCGTCCATCCTCGTTCACCGCCTGCTGGCCGTCGCGACTCAGCAGGAAGCGCAGGAATTCACGCACGGTGGGGTCGAGCCTTCCTCCCGGAGGCACATCGACTACCGCTGGCAGCCTGCGCGCGAGTGGATACAGTCCTTCGATCAGGGTGCGCTCGGTGGCCTGGTAAAAGGGGCCATCGGCCTCGGCGCCGAGCGCAAGGGGCTTGACCTCCGGCCCCGCATATCGAATGTTGGAAACCGCGATGCCGTTGGGGTCCTTCGCGAGCGCATCGAGGATCTGCTGGCCGTGATCGTAGATGCTGCCGTCGCTCTGATAGACATGGCGGAATTGGCGGAGCGCGCAATTCCATTCGTGGCTGCCGCCGAGCAGCGCCTGCTCGAGGTAGATGGCGAAACTATCATCCAGCGACCAGCCGTAGGGCCGGACCGGCTGGCGAGCCCAGCGGCCGCCCAAGCCGAGCTGGTCCCAGGTGCGGATGGGAGGACCGCCCGGCTCTTCACCGGCGCCGAAGATGGCGGCGAGCTGCGCGAGCGTGACGTGGGTCAGCGGATTGCCCGCGTGGACGAAGAACTGCTGGGCATAGTCGAAATTGCGCACATCGAGACTGCCCGTCATGATCTGCAGCACGAGCGGCCGGTAACCCTTCACGCGCTCGAAGGCCCTCTGCTCCTGCGGCAGCACCTCCTCCCCCAGAATGGCGATATCGCCGATTCCCGTGAAGAGCGCCGGCACGCCGGAAGAGGTGCCGTACATGCGGTACTCGAGCCGCACTCCGGGCTCAAAGCGACGAAAGCCCCGGCCCCACAGGGTCACGAGATTGCGCATCCAGGGCAGCTTCGGGTTGCCATGACCCCAGATCCGGATCACGCCCGACACCCGCGCTTCTGGAACGTAGGGCGGCAGAGTCGCAACCACGCGCGCCGCGTAGCTGCCGGGAGCCGCGGGCTGCGGCGGAATCGAGGCGAGAGACGGCGGCGGCGTGAGCCTCATCCCGGCGACAGCGGAAGCGCTCAGCAACGCGACCGCGGCGATTGCCGTGGACGCGCGCAGCTTCCGATACAGAGAGCCGCGCGCGCCGCTTGAGCGGATCATGTCGGTCCGAGGCGCTGGCGAGGAGCTGCCGCCCGGGACAGTCAATTGCCTCCCGGAGCCGCGCCGTTGATGGAGCGCCCCGCCTCGAGCGCGTCGAGTCTCGCCAATTGCGCGGCAGCGACCTTGGCGCTGAGCGGCAGGTACTTGCCGTCACGCTGCACCAGCTCCTGTCCCTGTCGGCTCAACACGAAACGGATGAACTCGTAGATCTTCGGGTCGAGCGGCCGGCCGGGCTTGGCTTCCACCCAGAACGACTGCTCACCCCAGAGCGGGTAGCTCCGCTGCTGCGCGGTGTCCATGGTGAGTGGGATGTACGTCGCTCCCGCATTCTTGGCAAT
The DNA here is from genome assembly GCA_036000265.1 of Steroidobacteraceae bacterium. Lineage (GTDB taxonomy): Bacteria > Pseudomonadota > Gammaproteobacteria > Steroidobacterales > Steroidobacteraceae > 13-2-20CM-66-19. The sequence goes on from DASYGA010000452.1 coordinate 21,568, forward strand.
GCCAAGCACCTTCACCGTCTTCGGCAGGTCCTGATGGAAGCGGATGTAGCCGATTCCACCCGGGTCCTGCGATACGTGATCGACGATCTGATCGGACTCCAGATACGTCGTGCCGTCGGGACGTTTGTAGTTGCCGAAAGCGAGCAGATTGCCGTTCCACTTGTCGCTCGACTTGAGGACGTCGTCCGAGAACTCGAGCGCCGTGGAATACCGCAGAGTGAAGCCGTACGTGTCCACGCTGCGGTTGGCCCACTCTCCCGTGAGGCCCACCTGGCCCCAGCGGCGGATGTTGCCCTCGGGGCCCCGTGCCAGCTCCGGGTGCCAGTTCGTCCGCACCCAGCCGCCGGCGCGCTCGGAGCCGAACATGCCGTCGAGCTGCTGCATGGTCACGCCCGTAATGGGGTTCTTGGCATTGACAATGATCGCGAACGTATTCTGCCAGCCGATCACGTCGTAAGAGCCCGTAACCACGGAGATCCCGCTCGGCAGAAAGCCTTCGAGGCGCAGGTTCGCCAGATCGTCGTAGAAAAGCGGCTGGTGATCGATACCGACGTCGCCGCGGCCCTCGTAGAGACAGGAGATTCCATTGGCCGCCGTCTGCAGGCGGTACGCGAGCTTGATGCCCGGTTGGTACTTGGCGAAGGCCGTCCGCCACCAGCCGCCCAGGGGCGAATCGCCGATGTAGTTGTTGCCGCAGATGCGGATCGTGCCATGAGGGTGCGACTTCGGCGTGTAGCTCGGGAGTCCGCTCAGGTCGAATTTCCGGGTATAGGCGCGGGAATAGGCCACGGCGTGCATTCGTGCGCGGCGCTCGGCTGCAGAGCCCACCGGGAACTGGCGCGACTGCGCATTCGGCTCGTACTTCTTGAGCCAGGACTGTGCTTGCGGCGCCGCGCAAGCCGCTGGCGCCACCGCCAGGACCAGCGGCAGCGCCGCAGCCACGGACACGGACACGGACAACAGGAATGGAAATTTCTTCATGTTCAGTCGAGCTTCTTCAGCTGCTTCTGGATGTAGGACTCCGGCAGCGGGCTGTAAACACCCTGCTTCTCGATGATCTCCTGGCCCTGCCGGCTCAGCACGAAGCGAATGAACTCCTTCACGCCCGGATCGAGCGGCCGTCCCGGCGGCCTGTTGATGTAGATATAGGCGTCGCGCGTCAGCGGATAGCTTCGGTTGCGCACGTTAGCCGCCGTCAGCGGGACAGCCGGACCGTCGGGCGTCGCCGAGATCGCCAGGATCTTGACGTTGGGATAGGGATGACATTTCGTCCCGTCCGGATTCACGCAGGTGCCATCGACGTGCATGAGAGCTCCCCACCCGATGGCGTACTTGTCCTTGCTGATCGCCGCATACATCTCCTGGCTCCAGACCTTCCTGCCGTCGGCGTCCGGAGTAGCTTCCTTCTGCTCGACGTATTCCTTGAAGTTCGGGTTCCACTTGTCCGACCAATGCATCACGTGACGCTCGAAGCTGACCTCGAATCCGGGAGCGACATAGCCGTAGGTCTGGATCTGCTCGTGCGCCCACCTCCCCTTCAGGCCGAGCTGTCCCCAATTGCGGATGTTGGTCTTCGCGCCGCGGGCATACTTGCCCGTGAAGAGGATGGCGTGCTGCGTTCCGCCGACTTCCCAGCCGCCGGTGCGCTCGGAACCGAAGATCTCATCCAGCTGCTGCATCGACAGATGCGCGATCGGATTGTCCTTGTTCACCATGATGGCCCAGGCGTAGAGACACCCGCGCTGGTTGTAACACCCGGTCGCCACCGAGATCTCGGTCGGGGTATAACCGAAGGTGTTGTAGAAAGGCATCTGGTCGGTAATCTTCGCATCATCGCCCATCGGCGCGATATCGGACACGCCGGAATACATCATGCCGAGCGCCCCCTCGCTCTCGGTCATGTAGTTTCCGGACATCAGGGCATCCGGCTGCACCTTCTCGAAGCCCGCGATCAGTGCGGGAATCATCCCTTTCAGCGGACTGCCGGCGACCCGCAGCCGCCCGACCACGTGGAACTGCGGCTGATACGCCGGAATCTGGCTAAGGTCGGGCTCCTGCGCGCCGGCCAGTGCCGACAGGGCGAGGCCGGCGACGGCCAGCGCGAGCCCGGCGGTCCTGCGGCAACGGGAGGGGGTTGTGCCGCTCGAGGACCGGCCGGGCCCGCGGGCTGTCGATAGAAGCTTCTGAGTCATGAACTCTGTTCTCCGTCAATCGAATGTCTTGTTGAGCGTGAGCGAAAAGTTCCGCGGATCCCCGGGGGTGATGCGCACGTAGCTGAACGCGCTCTGGTAGTACTGCTTGTCGAGGACGTTCGATACCTTGAGCGAGATGCTGTAGGTGTCGGCCGTGTAGTACACGCCCGTATCGAGCGTGGTGTATCCCGGCATGATGAATCCCCCGGGGTATGTCGCCGTCGGCAGGTTGCCGATGCGCTCGGAGCGATAGACCACGCCCAGCATCCAGCCGAAGCTGCTCAAGCGTCCCGGAAGCTGCATCCGCGAGAGGATGCTGCCGCTGTTGCGCGGCGAATTCATCGGCATGGAGCCGATCTCCGCCTGGACGATGTCATCCAGGATGCGCGCATCGATGAGCGCGTAATTGGCGCTCAACTGCCACCAGTCTGTCGGACGCAGATCGAGCTCGAGCTCGCCGCCGCGGCTGCGCACCGAGCCGATCTGCTCGTAGAGGCCCGTGATGCCGACCTCCTCGATGAGGCCGAGCTCTTTGATATTGAAAAGAGACAGCGTCGCGCTCATGCGGCCGCTGTCGCTGGCGAACTTGGCTCCGATCTCCTCCTGGGTCGCGGTCTGCGCCTGCAGGGTCTGGCCGGGGATGACGGACTGCGCGGTCGGATTCGGCGGCACGAAAGACGTGCTGTAGCTCGCGTACAGCGACCACCGCTTGCTCGGCTGGTAGATGAGGCCGCCCATCGGGAATACGGAATTGAAGTCCCTGAGCTGATTCGGCGTATTCGGCAGCCGCAGTTCCTTCTGCTCCTGCTTGACGTCCTGGTAGCGCACGCCCACGACGCCCTTCCAGTGCTCGGAGAATGCCAGCAGGTCCGTGGCGTACGCGCCGTAGGCCTTGGCGCTCGCCCACTCATGTGCCTGCGGCGGCTCCGAGGCCGGCGGCGGCGGAACGTCGTTGTAGCCGACCACCGGATCGTAGATGTCGATGTTGAAAAGCGACGTCTTGAAATTGCGGATACGGTTGTAGTCCTCGATCGTCTCGCCGTAGGTGACGCCGGCGAGCAGCCGGTGTCCGATCGGCCCGGTGTGGAAGATATCGGTGACCGAGGTGTCGATGAAGTTGATGTGATGATGATTGTCCTGGTCGCGGTCCTTGCGCGAGAGCGTCGTCAGGCTCTTGAGGACGACGCTGTTATCGGCGCCGATCTCGTAATCCTCGCTGTACACCGAGCGCGCGTTGAAGTCCCAGCTCAGCGAGTGGGAAAACGCATGGTGCAGCAGGAGGGTCGCCGTCTCGCCTTTCTCCATTTCCTTGTCCTGGGGATTCTGGTAGCGCGTCGTGATCGGAGCGATGAGCTTGCTGTCGAAGGCGGGCGCGACCAGGCCCTGATCCCAGCTGTCGTTGCCGTGGCGGAACTCGAGGAGCAGCGTCGCCTTGGTCCGGTCCGAGATTTTCCAGGTGAGGCTCGGAGCCGCCATGAAGTCCTTGTCGAGGACGAATGCCCGGAAGGACTGCTGATTCGTGTACTGCACGATCGCGCGGCCGAGGAAGGTGTGGCTGCCATCGAGCGCCCCGGTCGTATCCACGATGCCCGTGTAGCCGTTTTTTCTGCCGAAGGGGATGCCTGCGCCATCGAAGGTGTTCGCGCGCAGCTCGACGTTGGTCTCGTAATGCTCCTGCGGCTTCTTGGTGATGAGATTGATGAAGCCGCCGGGCTGGTCCTGGCCGTAGAGCACGGAAGCAGGACCCTTCACCACTTCCACCCGCGCAAGATCGGCGGTCTCGGGGGAGGCGGTCCGCGCGGGCAAGCCCGGGAGGCCGTCCATCAGCACCTGATTCGGGTCGGTCGAGCCGCTCGAGAAGCCTCGGATCGAGATGTCATATCCCGAGGGACCGGCGCGCTGCACTCCTGACATGTACCCGTAGAGGTCGGTGAGTCGCGTGGTGTCGACCGCCTGCATGAACGACTGGCTGTAGTCCTCGATCGAGTACGGCACGTCGTGGACCGGCACGTTCATCTTCAGGGCGCTCTCGCCGCCGGGACGAATGAAGTTCGCCGTGACCGTGATCTGCTGCAGCTCCTGTTCGGGCGCCGCCGCGGTCGCACCGCCGTTCTGAGCGCCCGCTGTGGCCGCGAGCCCCCAGCACGCCGGGCCTAGAATCAGTCCAGTGACCAGGCTTTTTCTGATAGTCATGCCGTTTCCCCCTCCGCGGCTGAAACGCGCCGCTGCTGTGATGCCATTCTTGACGCTCCTGCGGCAGCCTGGCGATAACCCCTTCGGATTAGGCGATTTCAGGATTCGTTAAGGTGGCGGTGGTGCAATGGCAGCGAGCGGCGCTTCGGGCTCGCGTCAGCGCCCCGTTCCTCGTGCTGCGAGACTAACGACTGGGGGTGAGCATGACGGCCGATTGCGCCAAAGAAACCGGCCTGGGGCTGGGGATCCCAGCGAAGATCATCATCGCCGACGATCATCCGCTGGTATGTGCGGCCCTGACGCATGCGTTGCGCACAGCCATGCCATCGGTCAGCCTGCTGACCGCATCCAGCCTGAGCGCGCTCGAGACGATGACCGCGCAGCATCCGGATCTGGACCTGGCGCTTCTCGATCTGCACATGCCTGGCGCTCGCGGATTCTCGGCGCTGCTGCTGCTTCGGGGCCAGCGGCCGGAGCTGCCGGTCATCGTCATATCATCCAACGACCATCCGCGGACCATCGCCCGCGCACAGCAGTTCGGGGCCGCCGGATTTCTGCCCAAGTCCGCGCCTCTCGCCGAGATGCTCGCCGCGATCGCCAGCGTAATGGCGGGAGGAGCGTGCTTCCCCCGGCATCACGCCGCACGCAGCGCGGAGGACGCCAGACTCGCCGCAAAGCTCGCACACCTCACGCCGCAGCAGATGCGCGTTCTCATGTGCATCGCCGACGGCCTACTCAACAAGCAAATCGCTCACGAGCTGCATCTGGCCGAAAACACCGTTAAAGTGCACGTCGCGGCGGTACTGCACAAGCTCGGCTGCCACACCCGTACCCACGCCGCCCTGCTTGCCAAAGGACTCGAGGCGGAGGGCGGCGCAGCGTACGAGGATGCGCTGCCCGAGGCCGCCGGCGCGGTTTAGCTCTGGAGCGTCGGCTTCACGCCGGTGCGGCTCTCTTCAATAGCATGTGGGTGACCGCCGCCCGCAGCTTCGACGGGTTGACGGGCTTCGCAAGAAATGCCCAGCCGTTCGCCTCGACTCGGTCCCGCACTGCCGTGTCCCGCTCTGCCGAGATCACGATCACCGGCACCTCCGACCCCCATCTGCGGAACAACTCGGATACGAGCCTGAGCCCGCTGCCGTCCGGCAGCCGGTAATCGAGCAGCAGCAGATCCGGCGCACCCGACTCCTGATTCGCGGCTCGCAGCGCCTCTTCCCCGCTCGCGGCCAGCACCACCTCGCAGCCCCAGCCCGTCAGCAGGGTGCGTAGGCTCTCGCGTACGCGCGGATCGTCCTCCACTGACCAGATGCGGGAGCCGATGAGCGGCGAGAGATGATCGTGAGCAGGAACGGGGGGCGCCTGCGGCTCGGGAAGCGCGGCAGTCCCGTCGCTCGCGAGGACA
>DASYGA010000496.1:0-3292 GCA_036000265.1 Steroidobacteraceae bacterium
AAGAAGATCAAGCGCCTCGGTGAGAACGCGCAGGACATCGGCGAGATCGTGCAGATGGTCTCGGACTTCGCTGGGCAGACGAACCTGCTCGCGCTCAACGCCGCCATCGAAGCGGCCCGCGCCGGCGAACATGGACGCGGCTTCGCCATCGTCGCCCAGGAGATTCGCAATCTTGCCAGCAGCAGTGGTGAGGCCGCAAAGCAGATTCACGCCCGCATCAAGAGCATCCAGACCGACATCAACGGCGTCGCCGTCGCCATCGAACACAGCACGCAACAGGTCGTGCTGCAATCTGAATACGCCGCGCAGGCCGGCTCCGCGCTGGAGGCGGTGGACGTTGTCACGCAGCGCATCGCGCGTTCGATCCGCACGATGAATGACACCGCGACCCAGCAGGCCGGAGCCGCGAGCATGGTCTCGCGCTCAATCACCGAAATCGCGCAGGTCACGGCGCAGACGCGCGACGGTATGGAGCAGATGCGCTCCTCGATGGATCCTCTCGTCGAGCTCGCGCAATCCCTGCTGAGCGCCATCAATGTCTTCCGCCTGGGCGAACTGAACCCGCCGCCGATCGCGCCGCTGCTGGACACCCGCGAACAATCAACGTCGGAGATGAGCACGCAGCCGATGCCAACGCTGAGCTCATCGCTGTTTGGCCGTGCGGATGGTCAGGGAAGCGCTCCACGTAACGGCGTCGAAAAGGGTGCGCAGACGCGCGTGCTGCCGCGTGGGACCACCACCCCGCTGCCCCCCTCCGACTCCTTCCCCTCGCTTACGAGCGGGCCGCTCTCACGCGGGCAGCCCAGCGAGTATCCACGGCGGCCAGCCGGCCCGCTCTCGAACCCACGATTCTCCGATCCGCGGCACGCCGACCCGCGCGGAGTCTACGGAGATCACTTTCCCCACCCAACCCAATACTCCGATCCCGGCGGGAATGAGTGACAGCGACCACCGCTCGCGACCATGATGGATTATTCCAAATCCGGCTGGATCGCTGGCCGATGAGACGGACTTAACTCGCTTTACGTCCGGTGCGCCGGCCATTGATCGCGGCGATGTCGCGCCCTGACGAACGGCCGCATGGAGCGACAGGCAGGGCACGGCGCCCAGTCAGCGTAGACCGGCTATGTGACCGCTGGCCGCCAACGCGCGAAGGTATTCGCCGGCTCCTCGTTGGTAACGGCAAATACACAGGGTGGTCGCGAGGGGGGGCGCTATGCCGGCTTTGTATAGAGAGGTGGTCCGCCACTCGTCACGGCTGGGGAGCGAGGCGCGGGATCAGCCGGCGGAGACTCGAGGACAGAGATGCCCACAAGCTCAGCGGTGCTCGCGCCGAGCGCGGCGGCGAGACGTCGTAGAGCATAGGGTTGGGCGTCTTCCTTGCCGTGTTCCAGGTGGGTGACAGTGTCGCGCCGCAGTCCGGTGAGTTCGGCGAGTTGGCTGATGCTCAGGCCACTGCGCTGTCGGGCCTGGCGCAAACCACGAAGCTTCACGGGGAATCCTCCTCATTGAGGTGTTTTCGCCGCCCGCTGGCCACATTGCCAACCAACGGCGTCGCAAGAGACGCGAGGCACGGCTCGAATACGCAGTTATCGCCGTCTCGCGGTTCCCGCGGTATCGGCATGGTTTGCAGGTGCGGCGCCAACTCCCGGAGCCAGCCCCGTCGAGCGCATGCCGCGTCCGCGTAGCTCTAGTGTACCAGATATGTCGCCGAAGGTAAAGCGGCATAGCCGGATCGCCAACTCGGCGAGACCTCGCCGAAATGCGACCGACGACTTCCGCGCTCGCGCTCTGGCTCCCCCTTCCCGCGTGGGCGGGAAGGATGTCAGGAGGTCAGGTTCTGGGCAGTGAGCTCCGCTCCCTACGCGCCTGGGAAGTGGCACGCCGCAAGCTGTCCTGGTCGCTTCTCCTCCAACGGCGGAGCCACTTCGCGACAGATCGCCTGCGCCTTCCAGCAACGCGGATGAAACGGGCAGCCAGAGGGCGGGTTCACGGGGCTGGGCACATCGCCAGTCAGAATGATGCGCTTGCGCGTCGCCTCAAGTTCCGGGTCAGGCACGGGGCTGGCGGAGAGCAGAGCGATCGTATACGGGTGCTGCGGCTCCGCATACACATCGTCACCGCTGCCCAGTTCCACGATATGGCCCAGGTACATCACCGCGACGCGCGAGCTGACATGCTTGATCGCGGAGAGGTTGTGCGCGACGAACAGGTACGTCAGGTTGAACTCCGCTTGCAGATCCGCCAGCAGGTTGAGCACCTGCGCCTGAATCGAGACGTCCAGCGCGGAGATCGGCTCGTCGGCAAAGATGAACCGCGGATTGAGCGCAAGCGCCCGCGCGATGCCGATGCGTTGCCGCTGGCCGCCGCTGAACTCATGCGCGTAGCGGTTCTCCATATTCGGGTTCAACCCGACGACCTGTAGTAGATCGCGGACCCGCTGGCGGCGCTCGGTGGTTGTCCCACGGTTGTAATTGTTCAGCGGCTCAGTGATGATGCGCCCAATCGTAAAGCGCGGGTCCAGCGAGCTGTACGGATCCTGAAAGATCATCTGCAGGTCAGCGCGTTTGCGGCGCAGTTCGGACGGGCTGGCCTTGACAAGGTCCACGCCGTCGAAGATCACTGAACCCGCCGTCGGCTTGATCAACTGCAAGATTGCGCGGCCCAGCGTAGACTTGCCACAGCCGCTCTCGCCCACCAGCCCGAGCACTTCGCCCTGCTTGATGTCGAGGTCTACCCCGTCCACCGCTTTGACGGCCGCGACCGTCTGGTTCAGCAAACCCCCATGAATGGGAAAATGCACTTTGATGCCGCGCACCGTAATCAGATTGTCACTTGGAACGCTGGCCGGGGTCTCCGGCTGATACACTTCTGCCGCCACTGGCATGCTCCCTTAGCGCCGTGCCTTGCGCCACGCCCGAAACACGCTCCGGGGCGGTTGACGCCGGCAAACTTGCAATCAATACGGAAAGAAACAGGCTGCTTTCTGCTCCGGCCCGACGGTCTCCAGGGGCGGTAGCGATTCGCGGCAGCGGGGTTGCGCCTTGCGGCAGCGTGGAGCAAAGGGGCACCCCGGCGGCAGATTTACCAGATTCGGCGGCTGCCCGCCAATCGCGGCAAGTTTGGACCCACGCTGGCTATCGGGCCGCGGCACCGCCGCCAGCAGCGCCTGCGTATACGGGTGCGCCGGCGTCTTGAAGAGCGGGCGCGTCGGCGCGGTCTCCACGATGCGGCCCGCGTACATCACATTGACGCGGTCGCAGGTTCCCGCGACAACCCCCAGGTCGTGCGT
>DASYGA010000473.1:0-2418 GCA_036000265.1 Steroidobacteraceae bacterium
TGATGATGATGGGTCGGTCCCATTCCTGGCGGATCCAATCGAGATCACGCCACGTCACCGAGCGGTCGAAGTTGGCGGCAATCCAGTTGAGGAAATCCGCCGGTGAGTCATCGCTGCCCAGAGCCCCAGCGATGGAGCCCAGGCCATGTGGCCGCCCGCGCAGCCATACGTCCCAAAGCCAGCGGGGGTGGCTGAGGCCGTCCCGCGCCCGATTGAGCAGCTCGCGGATGCCTTTCGAATCGCGAAACCCGGAGCGGACATCCCGATAGCGGGCACCCGGTATCGGCAGATCCACGGTGAGGATCAGCACCGGACAATCGACGGCGCGGGCACGCCGCAGCAGCTCCCGCATGTAGCCGTGATCCTTCAGCACGTAAAGCTGAAACCACGGCGCAGCGCCTGCGCGCGCGACCTCCTCCACCGAGCAGATCCCCATGGTGGATAGGCAGAAGGGAATTCCTGCAGCCGTGGCGGCGCGCGCAGCCTGCACTTCGCCTCGCCGCGCATACATGCCGGCGAGCCCGACGGGCCCGATGCCCACAGGCATGCTCAAGGTCTGCCCGAGAGTGCTCACTGTCATGTCGAGCGTCGACATGTCGCGCATGACGCGCTGCCGCAGCGCCAGGCCGGCGAGGTCCGCCACGTTCCTTCTTAGCGTCACCTCGCGGTAGGAGCCGCCATCGATGTACTCGAACAGCATGTTGGGCAGGCGGCGGCGCGCCGCCTCCCGAAGATCGGAAACGTCCGCCGCGACGGCCGCGCGATTCATTTTTCACGTGCGCCGAGCTGATGGAAGGGATCGACGAAGATCCAGGCCACGGCGCCGACCAGGCAGACGGCGGCAGTGACGGTGAACGAGGCGGTCCAGCCGAAGGAGCGCGCGATGACGGGAGTCAAGGCCGCGGTACACACGCCGCCCAGCTGGCAACCCATGTTCATGATCCCAGAGACCAGACCGGCGGAGCTGCCGCCGAAGTCGGCGCTGAGTGCCCAGTACGCACTCTGGGCGAGATACAAGGTGCCCGCACCGCATGCGAGCACGAGCGCGGCGACGCGGACGTCGCTGACGGCAGTGCCGATCCAGACGAAAATGCCTGCCACCAGCAGGCTCACCCCCGCGACTCCGCAGCGTGCCACCCGCTTGCCGAGCACCGGCAGGAGTCTGTCGGAAATCCAGCCGCCGAGCATCGAGGCAACGGTCATGGCGATGAACGGTAACGTGGTATAGAGGGCGCTCGCCTTGAGATTCAGGCCGCGAACGTCCGAGAGGTATTTGAAGAACCAGGTGAAAAAGATGTAGGCGACGTATCCGTAGCAGAAATAGCTCAGTGTCAGCGCCGCCACCTGCCGATCCAGAACCACTTGCAGCCACCGTACGCTTCGCGCCGCCGCAGCCGCCGCCGGCCGCATCGGCATACCGGACTCGATGTAATCGCGCTCGGCGGCGCTCAGGTGCTTGTGCTCCGCCGGGCTGTTGCGCACCAGCATCATCCACATCAGCCCCGCCGTCAGGCCGATCAGGGCGCAGATCCAGAACGCGGCGCGCCAGCTGTGACGGATCATGATGAAGGTCATGAGGGGCGGCGCAATGGCGCCCCCTAATCCGACCCCTGCGAAGATGATGCCGTTGGCCAGCCCGCGCTCCCGGGAAGGGATCCAGTTCGCGACCAGGCGGTTGCTCGCGGGAAAGATGATCGCCTCGCCGATGCCGAGCAGCAGCCGCACCGCGACGATGAGGCCGAGCGCGCCCGAGAGACCCGCCGGAATCGCCGGCAGCAGTGCCGTGAAGACGCTCCACCAGAGAATCGCGATGGTGATCGCGCGCGAGGCCCCGATCCGGTCGGCGATGCGTCCGGCGAACGGCTGCGTGAGCGCGTAACCCAGAATGAACGCACTGAACACGCCGCCCAGCTGCACGTTGCTGAGATGAAACTCCCTCTGGATGGAAGACGCGGCCATCGCGATGTTGTTGCGGTCGAGATAGGAGACCGCCGCGATCGCGAAAGTGGCGAATACCACGACCCAGCGCGCCGTTCCGACCGGCTTCGGGACCGCCGCCGATCCCATCGTTGATTGTTCAGCCACCAAGCACGCCCCCAGCCTGCCGACGTCGCAGGCGTCAGTTGAAATAGATGAGCCTGGCTTTCGCCTTCAGCGCCGCCGCATTGATCCCGGCCACGGACTCCAGATCGGCAAGGCCCGTGAACTTGCGCCGCTGCCGTCTCTTGACGATGGCCTGCGCTACCCTGTCCGGCACGCCGAGTACGATCTCGAGCTCCTCCGCATCGGCACTATTGACATCGATGGTGGTCAGCGTTCGATGCAGGTAGTCCATGACGTCCGCGAACTGCTGATCCGTGCCGGTCGCCCCCCTGTCGACCATGTCCTGGACTGTGTCATGCCAGGCGTCATAGCTTC
>DASYGA010000013.1:0-4650 GCA_036000265.1 Steroidobacteraceae bacterium
CCAGGCCTGCCATGCACGTCGACTGGTCCACCTTCGCGCTGCAGCTCGTTAACTTCGCGATCCTCGTGTGGCTGCTGCAGCGGTTCCTCTATCGGCCGATCCTGCGCGTGATCGACGCGCGTCGCACGGCGGTCGATCGCGATCGGGTCGAGGCAGAGCGCGCGACAGGGGCTGCAAGGCGACAGCTCACCGAGCTCGAGGGTCAGCGCGCAGGAATAGTGGCCGAGCGCGCCGCGGCGCTCGAGCGCGCGCAGGAGGAGGCTCGGCAGATCGTTGCCGCACGCCGCGTGCAGGCGGAACACGATGCCGAGCAGCTGTTGAAAGAGGCTCGCAAGACGAACGCACGCGAGCGCGAGCAGTTGCTCGAGGAGGCGCGCGAGAGCGCCCTCGATCTCGCCGCCGACATGGCGCGTCGGGTGCTTGCGCAGGTCCCGGAGTCGCAGCAGGCGCAGGGCTGGCTCGAGCGCATCGACGGGCATCTGCGAGCATTGCCGCCTGCCGAGCGGACGGAGCTCGCGGGCGAGCTGGCCGACAATATCCCGCTCAGAGTCGTGACCGCATCACCCCTGCCTGCCGAGGCGGCGGCAGGCTGGCGTGCGCGGCTGCACGAGGCGCTGGGGAGCGAAGTCGCGATCGTCTTCGAGACCGAGCCGCAGCTGATCGGCGGCGCGGACTTGCGCTTCCCCCACGCGACTCTGAGCTTCAGCGTGCAAGGCGCCATCGCGGCATTGCAAGAGGAGGTCCGGCGACGTGAACCCGCTCGCTGAGGAATTCCAACAGTGGGCGGCGCGGGCCCGCGAGCGGATCGGCCGAGTGCCGCTCGCACCAACGCTCGAGCGCCTCGGCCGCGTCGTGCAGGCGGGCGATGGCGTGGCGAGAGTCGAAGGTCTGCCGGACACCCGTCTCGATGAGTTGCTCGTGTTCGAGAGCGGCGTCGCGGCTCAAGCGGTGGATCTCGATGAGCAGGGCATCGGTTGTGTCCTGCTGGGCGATGCGTCTGCCGTCGCTGCCGGCAGCCTGGTGCGCGGGACGGGCGATGTGGTCAGAGTCCCCGTCGGCGATACGCTGCTCGGCAGAGTGGTCGATGCCCTGGGACGGCCTCTCGATGGCGGCGAGCCGATCGCGGCTGAGAATACCGCGCCAGTCGAGCGGCCCGCCCCGTCCATTGTCGATCGGGCATTGGTCGACCGCCCGCTGGCAACGGGCTTGCTCGTCGTGGACGCCGCGATTGCCCTGGGCCGCGGGCAGCGCGAGCTCATCATCGGTGACCGCGCGACCGGTAAGACGGCCATCGCGGTGGACACGATCATCAACCAACGGCAGAGTGATGTCATCTGCGTCTACGCCGCCATAGGACAGAAGGGGTCCTCAGTGGCGCGGGTCATCGATGCGGTGCGCCGCCACGGGGCACCGGAGCGCTGCATCTTCGTCATCGGCGAATCCGATGCCGCACCGGGTCTTCAGTGGCTCACGCCCTATGCGGCTTGCAGCATGGCAGAGCATTTCATGTGGGCTGGGCGCGATGTACTGCTCGTGCTCGATGACCTCACCAAACACGCCGCCGTGCACCGGGAGATCTCGCTCCTCTTGCGCCGCCCTCCGGGACGCGAAGCCTATCCGGGGGACATCTTCTACCTGCATTCGCGGCTCCTCGAGCGGGCCGCGAAGCTCGCGCCCGACCGCGGTGGAGGATCGCTCACGGCATTGCCCATCGCCGAGACTCAGGCTGGAAACTTGAGCGGCTACATCCCCACGAACCTCATCTCGATCACCGACGGACAGATCTACCTCGATCCTCACCTCTTCCACGAGAACCAGAAGCCTGCAGTCGATGTCGGCAAGAGCGTATCGAGAGTGGGGGGCAAGGCGCAGGCGGCGGTCGTGAAACCGCTCGCGGAGAGCTTGAGGCTCGAATACTCGCAGTTCCTCGAGCTCGAGGTGTTCACCCGCTTCGGGGCGCTGATCGATGAGCGTACGCGGCGGGTCATCGAGCACGGACGGCGAATACGATCGATCTTCACACAGCCGCAGTATGCGCCGCTCGCTGTTGGTGAGGAGGTGGCGCTGTTGCTTGCGCTCTCGGAAAGGGTCCTGGACGAGGTACCGCTCGAGCGGATCGGCGCTTTCCGCGAGCGCTTGCATGACTGGCTCGCCGCGCGGGCTCCCGATGCGCTGACACTCGATGAGCGATCGTCATCATTGTCCGATGAGGCTCGTGGGCGATTACGGAGCGCTCTCGCAGCACTCGCAGATGAGATTGCTCCGGCGACAGATGGCGACAAATCGAGCGTGGGGACCGCGGCAGCTCCGGGAGGGAGCGGATGAGGCTTGCCGAGATCGAGCGGCATGTCTCGAGCATGCGGGAGCTCGGGCACGTCGTTGGAGCGATGCGCGCGATCGCCAGCATGCACATGCAGGAGGCGGTACGCGCCCTCGCGAGCGTACGAGAGTACGGCAGAGCCATGTCGGAAGCGGTGCGCGAGGCGCTGGCGATCGCAGCCCAGGAGGCGCGTCTGAGGCCTGATAAGGCGAGCGCATTGCAGCGGCGGGACGGGCGGCGGGTCATCGTCCTTTTCACCAGCGAGCACGGCTTCGTCGGCGGGTTCAACGAGAGGCTTCTCGAGGCCGCCGCGCACGGACTCGACACCGCCGATACACTCGTTGTCGTGGGCAGCCGCGGCGCGGCCTTGGCGGGTGAGCATGGGGTCCACGTCACATCGGCGCATGCGATGGCTACCCGGCTCGGCAGCATCCCGGAGATCGTCCGCAGGGTCCAGGAGGCGCTCTATCCAAGCCTTGTGTGCGGCGAGGTTGGACGAGCCGAAGTGCTCTTCGGCGGCTATCGGCGAAGCGCTGCCGCTGCGATCGAGCGGCGCCAGCTCTTTCCGCTCGAGATACCGGCCGCAGAGGCACGAGGCTCGCGGCTCGCGCCGCTCCACACCTTGCCGGCTCAGGAGTTGCTGGAGAAGTTGACGGGAGAATACATGCTGTCACAACTCATGGAAGCCGCCGCCGAATCGCTCGCGGCGGAGAACAGTGCCCGCTTTGCGGCGATGGATGCAGCCCACGAGAACGTCGCTCGCAAGCTCGAGAAACTGCGGCTCGATGCCTCGCGCGCGCGGCAGGAGGAAGTCACCACCGAGCTCCTGGATCTCGTGACGGGCGAAGAAGCGCTTCGCGCAAGAGTCTGAAGCGCAAAAAGAGGCGGCGGCCATGGCGGCCGCCGCCAGCCTTGACAGTCGATCTCTATTGGATCTTGATCTCCGTCGGCTTCTTCACTTCGACCTTGCTCTTCGGCACGTGCACGGTGATCACGCCATCCTTCGCCTCCGCGCGGATGGTTCCCGCGTGAATCGCCTCCGGCAGGCTGAAGCTGCGCGAGAACGCGCCGTGGAAGCTCTCGATGCGGTGGAACTTCTCGCCTTTCTGCTCCTGCTCTTGCTTGCGCTCGCCGCTGATGGTCAGCATCCCATCGTCGTACGTCACGTGAACGTCTTCCCGCTTTACGGCGGGAAGCTGCGCCTTGAGCAGATACTCCGTCTCCGTCTCACTGATGTCGACCGAGGGCGACCATTCGACGGCGTCTCCATCGTTACTCATCCGCGGCCAGCGCCCGAATACGCTCGGCATCCGGGAGACCATGTCGTCCAGGCTGGCAAAGGGATCCCAACGAACCAGGCTCATGACACTCTCCTCTTGAGATTACACACTCCCAATTTAGTCATTGCACCGACCGCATTCGATCCGTATCAATGCGGATGCGGCGCGGCGGCAAGTGCGCTATTGATGGCCGAGGCGATCACGAGGTGCGGAAGATGAGGTCGATACTGGCGGCAGTGGATCGCGACGAGCGCTCGAAGAGCGTGGCGAGAAGAGCGGCGGAGCTTGCGCATCTCACCGGGGCTCATCTCGAGCTCTTTCTGTGCGATGCCGAGCGGGCGTATGTCCGCCAGCATCAATACGATTCCGAGGCGGCGGTGCGCGCGAAGGAGTCGTGCCTCGAGGATTCACGCCGGTATCTGGAATCGCTCCGGCGCGAGCTGGGCGCTTGCGACGTTGAGATCTCCTTGTGTGTCGGTTGTGAGAGCCCACTCTATGTGGGCATCGTGCATGCAGTCGAACGCGATCATCCCGATCTCGTGATACGCGGAATCCGGACAGAGGCGACTGCCGCCGCAACAGATGATCTGACGACTTATAAACACAGCCCTGACCATCGGGCCGTCGCCCCTCCGCTGGACGCCGGCGATTGGGATCTCGTGAGCGCTTGCCCCGCGCCGCTCCTCTTGACTCGCGGGAAGCCTTGGAAGGAGCGGCCGGTCATCGCGGCCGCGGTCGATCTCTCTCCTGGCGAATCCACCGAGCTGACGCGCTCGATTCTCGTCATGGCGGCCGATGTCGCGAAGAGCACCGGAGGAGTCCTGAAAGCCGTGCATGCGTGTCGGGCCGACCGAGCGGAATCGGAGATCGAGATCCACAGCGCGGCGCTGGGCGAGCGCGTAAGGAGCGCCGGGATCGAAGGCGTGGACATCCACGTGATGGTCGGAGAGCCCGCCACTGCCCTGCGCGGCTTCGTGTGCAGAGAAGAGGTGGACCTCATCGTTCTCGGCGCGCTCACTCATCGTAAGACGCTGAGAGCGCTCGTCGGCA
>DASYGA010000024.1:0-42384 GCA_036000265.1 Steroidobacteraceae bacterium
ATAGCGCGCCGCGTCCCGGGATCCGGCGCCCACGGCGGGCTTCACGACCCACTCCGCGACGCCCTCCTCCGTCAGAAACCTGTCCAACTCCCGCGCTCCGTGCTCGTTGGGCTCGACGAACCGCGTTGGCACGGTAGGCACACCGGCGCGCGCGAGCTGCGTCAGGTAGTGCTTGTCGGTATTCCAGCGGATGACGGCGGCAGGGTTGATCAGGGTGGTAGCGGCCGCGGTCCTGTCGGCCCACGCCAGGAATTCCGGCAAGCGCTGGGTGTAATCCCAAGGCGAGCGCAACAGTGCCAGCCGGTAGGCCGCCCAGTCGACCTCGGGATCATCCCAATCGGCGACCGCGGCGTCTACGCCGGCCGCAGCCATTGCGGCCAGGAGCGGCGGCAGATCCTCATCGAGGTGGCGCGCGGCACGCGCGCTCACCAGCGCAATGCGAACACTCACTCCCGGATCCCGACGCCGCGCTCCATCAATACGATCGCGGCGACGAACAGCGCCAGCACGGAGCCGGTCATGATGGCGAACGCGGCCCCCACGCTGACATCCGAGACGCCGAGGAAGCCGTAGCGGAAGGCGTTGATCATGTAGAGGATGGGGTTGAAATACGAGATCGCCTGCGCCCAGTGCGGCAGCAGCGCCACCGAGTAGAAGACGCCGCCGAAATAGTTGAGCGGCGTCAGCACGAAGGTCGGGATGATGTTGACCTGGTCGAAATTCTTCGCGAACAGCGCATTGAGAAAGCCGCCGAGGGCGAACGTCAGCGAGGTGAGGAGGACCGCCCCGATGATGATGAGCGGGTGCTGCACGTGAAGATGGGTGAAGAGCAGCGATACGCCGGTCACCGCGATGCCGACCAGCAGGCCGCGTACCAGGCCGCCGGCCACGTATCCGGCCACGATCAGCCAGCTGGGCAGCGGCGAGACCAGCAGCTCCTCCACGTGCTTGCCCCATTTGGCGCCGTAGAAGGAGGAGACGACGTTGGAGTAGGAGTTGATGTTGACGGACATCATGATCAGGCCGGGGGCGATGTACTCCATGTAGCCAAAGCCGCCCATCGGCCCAACGCGGCTGCCGAGCAGTCCGCCGAAGATCGCGAAGTACAGCGCCTGCGTCACCGCCGAGGGCAGGATGGTCTGCGTCCAGATGCGGATGATCCGCTGGTACTCGCGCAGGATGATCGTCCTGAAGCCGATCCAGCGGACGAGGCCGAGACGCATCGGCTCGGTGGTGGCGCGCTCGACCAGGGTGGTGGTCATGCCGCGACTCCCTTGTCCACCAGGCGCATGAAGATCTCCTCCAGGCGATTGACCTTGTTACGCATGCTCACGACCACGATCCCGAGCTGCGAGAGCCGCGCGAACAGATCATTGAGGTTTTGCTCGTTGGAAATCTCGATCTCCAGGGTGTGATCGTCGGACAGCCGCACCGGATAGCCTTCCAGCCGGGGCGCGGCCGCGAGGGGCGCGCTGACGTTGAACACGAAGGTCTCCGTGTGCAGGCGCCGCAGCAGGCTGCTCATGCGGTCGCGCTCGACGATCCGTCCGCCATCGATGATGGCTATGTTGCGGCACAGGGTCTCGGCCTCCTCGAGGTAGTGCGTCGTCAGGATGATGGTCGTTCCGCGCCGATTGATCTCCCGCAGGAAATCCCACATCGAGCGGCGGATCTCGATGTCGACACCCGCGGTGGGCTCATCCAAAATGAGGAGCCGGGGCTCGTGCATCAGCGCGCGGGCGATCATCAGGCGGCGCTTCATGCCGCCCGAGAGGCTGCGCGACGCCTTGTCGCGCTTGTCCCAGAGCTGCAACTGCTTCAGGTACTGCTGCGCGCGCCGCCGCGCCTCGGCCCGGGGAATGCCATAGAAGCCGGCCTGGTTGACCACGATGGTCTCGGGCGACTCGAACATGTTGAAGTTGAGCTCCTGCGGCACGACGCCGATGCAGGCCTTGGCCGCTTCGAGCTCCCGGTCTATGTCGTGCCCGAAGACCACGACCTCGCCGCCGGTCTTGGTGACCAGGGAGGTCATGATGCCGATCAGGGTGGTCTTGCCGGCGCCGTTGGGCCCGAGCAGGGCGAAGAAATCGCCCTGCTCGACCTCAAGGTCGATCCCCTTCAGCGCCTGCACACCGTTCTTGTAGGTCTTGGTCAATCCGAGGACCGAGAGTGCATTCATGGAGCGAAGAATCCGTCACGCGGCGGCAGGCCGCAATGCCCATTTCGGTAGAGTTTCTCAGCGGGATCGGGACGTCAATCGCGGAAATACCGGGCCAGGAACTCATCAAAGGTGCCCTGGTCGGCGGCCTCGATCGCCCGCTGCCCGGCGAGCGACTCCTCGGCCTCTGCCGCCAGCTCCCGCAGGCGCGCCTCGTTGGGCGGGTAGAGGTCCAGAAAGTACCCCTTGTGGATGGCCGACATGCGCAGCGCCAGATCGAAGAAGGGCTCGCCGGTGTCGTCGAGCTCCTTCATCATCCGCGCCGAGGGCGTGAGCCGTACGTCCTCCACCTTGGCCGCTTGGGCGGCGAGCGCCGCCGAGTAAGGCCGGGAGGCATCACCGCGATCGAGGATCTCGCAGATGCCGCCGAGGGAGTCGATCAGCTCCCGCGCCCAATCCCGCATCGGCACCTCGCGCCCGTCCCGCCAGAGGGTGAGCCCCGGCTCGCGGCCGCGGCGGGCAACGGTGAGGTGATTGCCGTCGAGCAGGCGCTGCTCGTCGTTGCCGATCGGCGAGCTCTCCTTGAGCAGGCAAAGGGCGAGGAACGCCTCGAGGAAGCGCAGCTTGTTCTGATTGACGCCCACGGGATCGAAGGCGCTGACGTCCAGCGCCCTGACCTCGACATATTCGACGCCGGCTCTTCTCAGGGCCTTCGTCGGCCGCTCGCCCGAGCGGGCCACGCGCTTCGGACGGATGAAGCTGTAGTACTCGTTCTCGATCTGCAGGATGTTGGCGTTGAGCTGCCGGTACTGGCCGTCCACCTTGACGCCCAGCGCCGCATAAGGCGGATGCGGGGTCGTGATCGCATGACTCAGGTCGCGGACGTACTCATCGAGGCTGTTGACGGAGACGGTGAGATCCGCCTGATTGCGATTGCGGTAACCGATGTCGCTCATCCTGAGGCTGGTGCCGTAGGGCTCGTAGGCGCTGCCGGCCGTGAAATCCCGCAACCCGTGATCGGCCCCCCTGAGGAAGGACTTGCAGACGACTGGCGAGACTCCGAACAGATACAACACCAGCCAGCCGTGCCGCCGATAATTGCGCAGCAGGTCGAAGTACCGTGCCGACACGAAGGCGGTACCGTGCTCACGCGATTTCACCAGGTCGGCATAGGCGCCCCAGAAGGGCAGCGGGAAGGAGTAGTTGAAGTGCACCCCGGAGATGGCCTGCATCATGCGGCCATAGCGCAGCCCCAGGCCCCGGCGATACACCGATTTCATGCAACCGATGTGCGAGCTGCCGTAGTCGGCGATGGGGATGTCCTCGTCCCGGGAGATGGACCCGGGCATGCTGGTCGCCCACAGCAGCTCGCTGCCCAGGTGGCGGTACACGAACTGGTGCAGGTCGAGGAGGTACTGGAGCAGCTCCCAGGTGGCGGTGAAGGTCGGCGTGACGAGCTCGATCAGCGCCTCCGAGTAGTCGGTCGTGATGTGCTCGCTGGTGAGGGCCGAGCCGAGCGCGCGCGGGTGCGGCGTCTGGGCGAGGCGGCCCTCGGGCGTGACGCGCAGAGACTCCTTCTCCAGCCCCTTGCGGCCACCCTGGAGGATCTCGGGCTGCCCGCTATTGACGAGCGCGGACAGGCGCCGCTCGAAGGCGATGTCGAGGCCAGGGCTGCTCATGTTAGGCGCTGGATCCGGGCATCCTGCCCGGCCCAGCGCTGCTTTGGCCAAAAAGCGTGGTTTTTGCCCAAAGCTCCGCCACCTGCGGCGGCGGGGCACATCCTTGTGCCTGGGTTACTGGGTCGTTCCGGTTCATCATTCGAGGAACTCGCTAATGGTGAGCGCAATTCGTAAGCCTACCGCGAGGGCTGCGCATCTGGCATCTTGCCGCTTCGCGGGGCAACCGCGCAACGGAGATTCCCACATGATCGGCATCATCGGCGGTACGGGTCTCTATCGGATGGAGGGTCTGGAAGTCACCCGATCGGCAGAGGCCGATACGCCATTCGGCCGGCCGTCCGGCCCCATCATGCTGGGCCGCCTGGCGGGGCGGGACATCGCGTTCCTGCCGCGGCATGGCCTGCATCACGACCTGCTGCCCAGTGAGATCAACTTTCGGGCGAACATCTGGGCGCTGAAGGCGGTGGGGGTGCGGACCATCATCGGCGTGTCGGCGGTGGGCAGCCTGCGGGAGGAGATCCGTCCGGGCGACCTGGCGCTGCCGTCGCAGTATCTGGATTTCACCAAGGGGCTGCGCCCGGCGAGCTTCTTCGGCAAGGGACTGGTCGCGCACGTGTCCACGGCTCACCCGACCTGCGCTCACACCGCGGCGCTCATCGCGCGGGTGGCCGAGGCGATCGGACAGCCGCTGCATCGCGACAAGACCTACGCCTGTGTGGAGGGGCCGCGGCTCGGCACCCGGGCGGAGAGCTTCTGGCTGCGCGCGGCGGGGGCCGACCTGGTGGGGATGACCAACGTGCCGGAGGCATTCCTCGCGCTCGAGGCGCAGGTGGGGTACTGCGTCATCACGGTGGCGACGGACTACGACTGCTGGCTGGATGACGCCGCGCAGCACGTCTCCGCCGAGCAGGTGATCGGGCAGTTCAGGGAGAGCCTGAGCCGGGTGCAGAGGCTGATCGCGGGAGCGGCGGCGCAGTATGTGGAGGAGGAGTCGCGGCCGTGCCGCCAGGCGCTCAAGGCGGCAGTGGTGACGCCGCGGGAGCAACTGACTGCGGAGCAGAAGAGGCTGCTGGACTTTCTTTCCAGCTGACAGGCGCCGGCGTGGCGGCAGCCGGAGAGCTGACCGCACGTAAAGCCATCCAACGGCTGCAACGTCGCGAAGAGACAATCGGACGCGGCAGACAACGACGCATCGCGGGGCACGCGCAATGGACGTCAACCACTGCGTCAAGCGTGACGTCGTATTGCATTCAAACAGTTGACAGAGATCATGATGGATATATCCTACAGATAGGTTCCGGCAGCTCGACGCCCGCGAGACATCAACATGAGAATCCGTGTCCTTTCCGATCTGCACCTCGAGTTCCAGGACTGGCATCCACCCGATGCGCAGGCGGATGTCATCGTTCTGGCGGGCGACATTCATTCCGGCAGCCGGGGCGTCGAGTGGGCGCGCCGACAGTTTCCTCTCATACCGGTGCTCTATGTACCCGGCAATCACGAATTCTACGGCCGAGATATAGAGGGGACTCTCTCTGATCTGCAGAAGGCGGGGAGGCGCTTCGGTGTGGACGTGTTGCACGGGCGGGGCGTCGTAGTCGGCGGCGTGCGCTTTCTGGGCGCAACGCTGTGGACCGACTTCGCGCTACACGGCGCCGACGGCCCCGCCATCCGCCGCGCCATGACCGATGCGAAGTACGGAATGAGCGACTTCAGCATCATCCGTAACGGCGCCCAAGGGCTGTTCCGTCCGGAGCACGCGCGAGCGATGCACCTCGAGCAGGTGTGCTGGATCCGTGAACGGCTGGCGGACGAATTTTCCGGCCCAACAGTCGTCGTGACTCATCACCTGCCCCATCCGCGCAGCATTCATCAAAGATTCTGGGGCTCGACTCTCAACCCGGCGTTTGGCAGCGATCTCTCGTATCTCATGGGACCGCCGATCGCCGCCTGGATCCACGGCCATACGCACGATTCCTGCGACTACATGGAGCAAGGGACCCGCGTCCTCTGCAACCCCCGCGGCTATGGACCCTTCGATCTCAACGCGGCATTCGATCCGATGCTGACGATCGAGATCGATCCCTTAAATCCTCAGCAGCGGGCGCCAGGATGGATCGAGCCTCCCCCGCCCGAAGGAGACGATCGCGTTCGATGCGCCGAGGCAGCCTGAGATCGTGATTGAGCGGCAGACCTACTCGGAGAAATGAGCCTCGATGCGGTAGCCATCGGGGTCGATGAGGTAGGCGGCGTAATAGCCGGCGCCGTAATCGGGGCGCGGGCCGGGGGGACCGTTGTCGCGGCCTCCGCAAGCCACGCCGGCGGCGTGGAACGCATCGACGGATTTGCGACTGGGTGCGGAGAAGCAGAAGTGCAGGCCTGACTGGTTGTCCGCGGCTACCGGCCGGTCCGCTGCGCTGATCCAGAGCACGGGAGCCTTGGCGCCATAGCCCAGGGATCCTGGGGAGTCGCTGAGGCACTGGTAGCCGAGCGGCTTCAGGGCGGCATCGTAGAAGCGCCTGCTTGCGGCGACATTTCTCACCCCTATCGAAATATGGTCGATCATGGACGGGCCTCCGGGTATCGAGCTGAGCTGGCACGGATGCTGCTCATGGGCCGGGAAGATTCGGTCCTGGGGGGGTCAGCCGCTTGGGAAATATTGCTATCCTTGGCGCATGTTGCTCGCGGCGAAAGTGCTGGCATCGGGAAGCGGTTGGCGCGTGAGCGATGTGGTGTGCACGTCGGGTCCGCATGACCCGCGCTATGTGGAGCAGCACAGCGCCTACAGCATTGCGCTGGTCACCGATGGCAGCTTCCAGTACCGCACCGCCCAGGGCTCGGCACTCATGACTCCTGGGTCATTGCTACTGGGCAACGAAGGCGCCTGCTTCGAGTGCGGCCATCAGCATGCCCGCGGCGATCGCTGTCTCGCATTTCATTTCTCACCTCAGGTCTTCGAGTCCGTCGCCTCTGGCGTGCCGGGCTCCAACCGGTTGGCAATGACGCTGCCTCGGCTTCCGCCCGTCCCGTCCGTGCTCGCATTGCTCGGAGGCGCGCAGGTCTTGCGGAACGAGGGCGGCAACCCGGAGGAGTTTCGGGAGCTGGGACTGCGGCTGGCCGGAGCGGTCCTGGCGGCACTCAACGAGACTTCTGCCGCGCCTGCGAGACGCTCACCAACAGCGCGCGATGAGAGGCGAGTTGCCACCGCGCTGCGCCGAATCGAGGCGCAACAGGGAATGAGACTCTCCGTCGATGAGCTGGCAGCTGACGCGGCTGTCAGTCCGTTTCATTTCCTTCGTATCTTCGAGCAGGTCGTCGGCGTCACGCCGGGTCAGTACATGCTGCGCATGCGTCTGCGCCGGGCGGCGGTCGCGCTGCGCTGCTCCAGCGAATCAATCTCGGCGGTTGCGTTGGATTGTGGCTTCGACGACCTATCGACCTTCAATCGGCAGTTCCGGCGCGCGACAGGAATGACGCCCGGCGCTTATCGGGCGCAGCGGTACCAGAGGGCACGGCGCGTACAGCGGGCGCAGCAGGTGCCGCGGGCCGCACGAGCGCAGCGCGCAACGCACGACTGACAATCGGCACGACGCCATGTCCGAGACGGATTTCAAGCGGCGGATCGAGACGGTTTATCAGGCCGAGTCGCGCGCCGTGCTCGCGACTCTGATCCGGCTGCTCGGCGACTTCGACAGGGCCGAGGAGGCGCTGCATGACGCATTCCGTGCCGCGCTGGAAAAGTGGCCGGAACAAGGGATGCCGGAGAATCCGCGCGCCTGGCTGGTATCGGCGGGACGCTTCCGCAGCATCGATCAGCTGCGGCGGCAGGTCAGGTTCGATTCCTTCGATCCGCAATCCCACGATGTCGCTGCCGACGGCAACACCGCGCCGGACGAGGACGACCCCAGCGTTGTCGACGATCGCCTGCGACTGATCTTCACCTGTTGCCACCCCGCGCTGGCGCCCGATGCGCAGATCGCCTTGACCTTGAGGGAGGTCTGCGGCCTGACGACGGAGCAGATCGCACAAGCGTTCCTGACACCCGTCCCCACACTGGCGCAGCGCATCGTGCGCGCCAAGGGAAAGATCCGCGACGCCGGGATACCGTATGAGGTCCCCGCTTCGGAGGAACTGGCCGGGCGCCTCGATACCGTCCTGCGGGTCATCTACCTCGTTTTCAACGAAGGCTACACGGCGAGCAGCGGAGCGGAGCTGATGCGCCTGGACCTGGCGAGCGAAGCGATTCGCCTGGGGCGGCTTCTGGTCGTGATGCTGCCGGAGACGGAAGCGATGGGCTTGCTGGCACTGATGCTGCTGCACGATTCCCGCCGTGCGGCACGCGCCTCCCCGGCTGGCGAGCTCATCGTGCTCGAGGAGCAGGACCGGTCGCTGTGGAACCGTGAGCAGATCACGGAAGGATCGGCGCTGGTGGAGCGGGCACTCTCGTCCCGCCGCTTCGGCCCCTACTCCCTGCAGGCGGCGATCGCCGCGGTGCACTGCGAAGCCCCCCGTTTTGCCGACACAGATTGGAACGAGATCGTTTATCTCTACGACCTCCTGCTACGCATCGAGCACACCTCCATCGTGGAGCTCAATCGCGCGGTCGCCGTCGCCATGCGGGATGGTCCGGCGGCTGGGCTGGCGCTCGTAGATGACTTGCTGGCGAGGGGCGAGCTCGCGGGATACCGGCTGGCTCATGCCGCGCGTGCGGACCTCTGCCGGCGGCTGGGCAGAGTTGCCGAGGCGTGCGAGGCCTATCAGCGTGCGCTCGCAATGGCGCAGCTCGAGCCCGAGCGACAGTTCCTGCGGCGCCGGTTGGCAGAGCTGGCGGGAGTCTGAGCTGGCCGCTTGAGCTCACCGCCGCGGGAACGAAGTGGCGCCTGAGCTGGACGGCGGCTGAGCTGGCCGGCAGATCGAGGGCCGCCAGATTCTCGGGTTCCATTGTCGATAGAGGGGATTCTCGTGCGGCTATTCGGCAAGAGCGATGTCGCGGAGGCCATGTCCGGGGCATCGGATTTTCCCCGGGCCCAAGCCGGGGCCCAGCACTGGAGATCTAGCCGATGAATGCCGCACCTGAAGTCTCTCCTCTCCGCCCGGAAATCCTGGGGGGACCCGTCCCTTACCTCATGGTGGAAGGCGCCCTGCGCGCGTCCGAGCTCTACCAGCGCGCCTTCGGAGCGCGCGAGGCTGGACACATCCCGCCCGACGACAAGGGTCGCACCATGCACGTGCACCTCTACGTCAATGGCGGATCGCTGATGCTCACGGATCCTTATCCGGAGCACGCCTGTGGGTTCAAGCCGCACCAGGGCTACTCCCTTCATCTTCAGGTCGATGATGTCGAAGCCTGGTGGCAGCGGGCCGTCGCGGCCGGCCTCGAGATCGTCACCCCGCTGCAAGTCATGTTCTGGGGCGACCGTTGGGGCCAGCTGCGCGACCCATTCGGCGTAGTCTGGTCCATGGGCGCGCCGGCGGAGTGAACCCAGTGCGGCGCTCATGCCAGGAGTCGTGAGCCGCTGTCCGATGCTACGATCCGAGTCATTCGACATTCCAGCCTGCATGGCGAGGGTGCGGCGATGAAATACCTTTGTCTGGTATACGGCGAAGAGCAGAAGATCGGGGAGGTGGACGACCGCAAATGCCTGGCATGCGACGCTGAGCTGCGCGCGCGGGGCCAGTGCGTCGCCTCGGAGGCGCTGGAGCCGGTGGCGACCGCGACCACCGTGCGGGTCCGCAACGGCCGTCTGTCGGTGACCGACGGTCCGTTCGCGGAAACCAAGGAACAGCTCGCCGGCTTCTATCTGGTCGAGGCGCGCGACCTCAACGAGGCCATTCAGATCGCCGCGAAGATCCCACCGGCGGAGGTAGGCTGCGTGGAGGTGCGGCCGATCCGCCCGATCCGGGAGCATCCGCGAACGGGGCAGTCGCACGACTGAGTCGATCAAGCTTCGGGCGCGATGCGCGTGGCTGGGCGCGCACCTCGAAGCGAACGGCTCTCGGGGATCGGCTCAACGTGTCAGCTCGATCAGCGCCAAGGCGTGCGGGCGAAGCTGCAGAGTGAGCCGCGGATCGGTCGGGGTCAGCGCCTCGATGCGGGGAGCTGGCAATTCCGATGCCTGCATCAAAGTGCGATGTTGCTCCGGCGTCGGGAATCGAGGCTCGCCCATCGCCTTCCAGGCGGTGAGCGCGGAGCCGTGGTCGCGATCGACCACCCAGATATGGGCGCGCTGAGCGCCTGACACGTTGCGGAAGTCGAGCCGGTATGTTCTCGGCGTGCCGCCGGCGCCGGGAGGCGCGTAGTTCCAGACAGCGACGGCCAGCGTCCCGTCGGCGCGGCGGGTGACCAAAGCGGAATCGGAGGATTCCGCCAGCCGCTCGTCACCGAGCATATGGAGCAATCTGAAGTCGTTGAACGATGCCTTGGGGATGCCGCCCGCTGCGATCAGTCCGAAGCCGCCGTGGAAGGGGCTCTTGGCGACGCCGCCTTCCTCGAACACGTCGGAGAAGGTCCAGTACGACATGGAATCCACCAGGCCGTCGCAGGCGCGGATCGTATTGGCGATCCACGGACCTATGTAGGGCGAATCGGTGACATCGACTTCCGTACCGGTGTAGGTGGCGTTGAACTCGCTGAAGATGATGGGCAGGGCAGGGATCGACGATGCCGCCACCTCACGATGCACTTTCTGCACCGCGCGGATAACCATGTCGCGCCGGGATATCTCCTCATGCGTGCCGAACACGTTCTCTGCCGAATCGTCGCCATAGACGTGGGTGGAGACAAAATCCACCGGAACGTGGTGAGTTGCGCAGTAGCGAATGAATTCCGGCACCCATGCCGCCTGCGCCGTTGCGGGACCACCCACCCGTAGCCGCGGACTGACGCTCTTCAACGCACGCGCGGTCAGGTCATAAAGCTGAAAATAGGTCGCCTCGCGCGGATCGCCGCCCCAGAAGGTGCCGTTCGGCTCGTTCCAGACCTCGAAGTACCACTGGGAGACCTCGTCGATCCCATACCGTGCCACCAGATGCTGGGCGAAGTGCCGGATGAGGTCGCTCCAGAGCGCCCAATCCTTCGGTGGCGCCACGATCGGGTCGTACCAGAAGCCCATGGTCTGCTGGCGCGCGGCCATTTCGGGGGGCATGAAGCTGAGCTCCACGAAAGGGCGCACACCCTGCCGCAGCAGGCCATCATAGATCTGGTCGACGTAGGTGAAGTTGTAATCCGGCCGACCCTGCCCGTCGACCGTATAGACACCGACATCCCGATCGAGAATGCCGTGGAAACGCACGTATTGGAAGCCGGTCGCGCGCTTGACCTCCCGCATGTCGTCGCGGTAACTGGCGCGTAACGATAGCGTCGCACGCCCCGACCCGAACATCTGCTCCCAGAAGTGTGGAAAGGCATGCGAGGGAGCGTTGCCATCGACCACGATCTGAATGACAGAGGACGCGGAAGGCTGCGCCATGATGTTTGCTGCCCGCGTGTTTGCTGCCGGAACGAGGAGCAGCAGTGTGGCGGATACAGTCATCATCTTGGAATACCAGCGCAGCGTCATCTGGTCGGCTCTTACGGTGAGGGCAGGAGAGCGCTAGTCTGCCCGATCCGGCGCCCGCAACGCCATGCTGGCGCAGCGTTGCGGAGTGCCTCTGCCGGTAAGCTTGCCTTTACCACCAGTAACCTATTGTATATTATCAATAAATGCGAATTTCTGGCTATTACCTATCTTATGATGCAGGTTACGCAAGCCCATAAAGCGCTGGTGGCGCTCGGCCGGCGGCTGCGCCGTGCACGCCTCGAGCGCAACGACAGCATGGCAGTGTTCGCGCAACGCCTCGGCGTCTCCGAGCAGACGGTTCGTGCCATGGAACGCGGGTTGCCCAGGGTGCAGATCGGCACCTGGTTGGACGCTCTGTGGGTTCTCGACGAGCTGGAACCGCTCGACCGCTTGCTCGAGAAGCGCGAGAGCCTGCTCGACCTCGCGCGCCGCGAAGAGAGCGCACCTCAGCGCCGGCGTGCGTCCAGGCGCAACCAGTGAAGCGCCTCTATGTATGGGTACTCCGCCCTGACGGCACGGTCCAGCTTGCTGGCGAGCTTGGGACGACCGATCCCGCAACCGGAGGCCGCTTCGAATCCGAATTCGAATACGCACCGCAGTGGTGCACGGATCCTCACGCGTTTTCTCTCGATCCGGTGTCATTGCCACTGCAGCCGCCCGGGCTTCGCTTCCGCGCCGAGCAGTTTCAACCACCCCTCGCCGTGTTCGACGACTCACTCCCGGACGATTGGGGCAGGCGCTTGCTGGCCAAAGCGCTCAGTCCGGAGGGCCGTGCGTCTTCCCCGCCGGAGATGCTGCTGGCCCTGCGGGGAGGAGGTCCGGGCGCGCTCATGTTCACTGACAGCCCTTTACCTCCCCATCCCACCGCTACGCCGCCCAGCCAGTCTCTTTCCAGCCTCCTCCAGGCAGCCACGCGCTTCGACGCCGGCACGCTCCCTGCCGGCGATGCTTTCCGCAGGCTGCTCGAGGGCAGCAGCCGTGCCGGTGGTGCCCGCCCGAAAACCCTCGTCCATGACGAGAAGGGCGAATGGCTCGCCAAATTCCCGAGTCGCGGCCGCGACGGAATATTCGATGTAGTAGGTCTCGAAGCGACCTGCCTGCAGCTCGCGGGGCGAGCGGGTCTGCCGGTTCCTGACATGCGGGTGCAATCCGTGGGCAGACGGCGCGTGCTCCTCGTCCGCCGGTTCGACGTGACGGAACATGGTGGCCGTCGCCACATGATCAGCATGCGGACGCTATGCCGGGAACGCCCCGGCGTGTACGTGACGAGCTACGCCGATCTTGCGCTGGTGTTGAGGAAGTACTCCGCATCGCCGGCGGAGGACATCGCGGCGCTATTCCGCCACATGGCTTTCAACGCGGCCATAGGAAACGTAGACGATCATTTGAAGAACTTCTGGATGCTCAACACCTCGTCCGGTTACCGCCTGGCCCCTGCTTTCGATCTCGTGCCCGACATCACCGAGCGGCGCGAGCACACCCTGTCTTTTCAATACGACTACGGGTGTCCGACGCGCGAAACATTGCTCGCAGTGGCGAAGGAATGGCAGGTATCGGGAGCGGCGGAATGCCTGGATGAGATCGTGCAGGCCGTCGGGAAATTTCGCGCGACCGCAACAAAGCTCGCGGTTCGTGGGAGAACGGGCCTGGATTTGATCTCGGCGGACGTGAGGCGGCGCGTCGAGCTACTGCGCGGTGAGAAGATCGCCCCTCGTTGATCGGGTGGGCGCCCAGCGGCGCGTCGGGTAGCATGAGCGGCCAACGCAACGAGGGAGCCTGCCATGCTGACGCTGTTTCATGCCCCGAAGTCCCGGTCCGGCAGCATCGTGTGGCTGCTGGAGGAGCTGGGCGTCCCCTACGAGACCAAAGTGGTCAACATATGCCGCGGCGACGGCAGCGGCGCAAGGGATCCGGCCAATCCCCATCCGCACGGTAAGGTGCCGTGCCTGCAGCACGACGGGCGGCGTGTCTTCGAGATCGCGGCCATGACGCTTTATCTCACCGATCTCTTTCCGGAAGCGAAGCTCGGCCCCCGAGTGGGCGATCCACTGCGCGGCGAGTATCTCTCCTGGTTGGCGTATCGACCCGGCGTCATCGAGCCTGCCATGATGATGCGCCGGCTGAGCGTGCAACACGTGCCGGGCGCGATGGGCTGGGCCGAGGCAGGTGAGGTGGAGCAGGTGCTGAACCAGGCGCTGACCGGCCGGAAATACATCCTGGGCGATGAGTTCTCCGCCGCGGACATCGCCATCGGCGGCACCATCAACTTCATGATGATGTTCAAGCTGATGAGCGAGACCCCGGTCTTCAAGGACTACACCGCACGGATCACCAGCCGCCCCGCCTTCAAGCGGATGATGGAGAAGGACGGCTGAGCCTCAGCCGAGGCGCGGGCCGAAAGCGTTTCGTGCGATCGTAGTTTCGCGGATGGAACACCGGGCCGGCGCGCGGCGGCGGCGAGCCGGTATCATGCCCAGACCGCGCCGCCACGGCGCATTTCGGTAACCGGGAGCATACGATGCGGGAGCGCGACCGAGCTCAACTGCCGCGGCGGGAATTTCTCCGCGGCGCGAGCACTTGTGCCGGTGCGGCGGCCGCGGGATGGGTGCTGCCGACGGCCTTTGCGGGCGACGGCTCGCAGTCGGCCGTGGCGCAGACGACCGCAGGACCGGTCCGGGGGACCGTCGCGCAAGGGCTGTATGTCTTCAAGGGGGTGCGCTACGGGGCCGACACTGCAGTCCGGCGCTTCCTGCCGCCTGCACCTCCGACGCCTTGGCATGCGGTTAAGGATGCGACCCAATACGGTCCGAGCTGCCCACAGCGCGGCCACCCGCGGGAACGAACGGGCGAGGATTGTCTCTTCCTCAACGTGTGGACGCCTGGCCTCGGCGACGGCGGTGCACGGCCGGTGCTCTTCTACATCCACGGCGGTGCGTTCGATGAGGGCTCCGGCTCCAGCCCGTTGTATGACGGCGCACGACTCTGCCGCCGCGGCGATGTCGTGGTGGTCACGGTCAATCATCGCCTCAACGCCTTCGGCTACCTCTACCTCGGCCGGCTCGCGGCACCGCGGTACGCCGACTCCGGCAATGCCGGCATGCTCGATCTGATCCTCGCGCTGCAGTGGGTGCGGGACAACATCGCACGATTCGGCGGCGACCCCCAGCGGGTGATGCTGTTCGGACAATCCGGCGGCGGCGCGAAGATCGCCACCCTGATGGCCATGCCGGCCGCACGGGGCCTCTTCCATCGCGCGGCCACGATGAGCGGCGAGCAGATCACCGCTTCGGGTCCCTTGCATGCGACCCGGCGCGCGCAGGCGTACCTCGAAGCGCTGGGGATTGCGGGTACTGCAGCGGCGCGCATCACGGAGCTTCCCACCGGGCGGCTGGTCGCAGCGCTGACGACGCCCGACCCCGTGATCGGGCATGGAGGGATCTACTTCGGACCGGTGCTCGATGAGCGCTCGCTGCGGCGGCATCCCTTCTATCCGGATGCGCCGCCGCAATCGGCGACCGTTCCCATGATGATCGGTAACGTTCACGATGAGACGCGTAATCTCATCGGCGGCTCGGATCCTGGCACCTTCCACCTCACCTGGGAGCGGCTGCCCGCGGCACTGGCCAAGGATATGCGCACGGACATCTCCCCGGAGTACGTGATCGCGGAGTACCGCCGACTCTATCCGGCCGCATCCGCGAGCGATGTCTTCTTCGCTGCGACGACTGCCAGCCGTTCCTGGCGCCCGGCCGTCATCGAAGCGGAGCTGCGCGCCGCCCAAGGCTCGCCGGCGTTCGCCTACCAGCTGAACTGGCGATCGCCGCAGGACGGCGGCAAGTGGGGCACGCCGCACGGGACCGACATTCCGCTGGTGTTCGGTAACCTCGAGGCGCCGGTCGACCTCATCGGCACGCAGGTCGGCACGGGCGAGCGCTCACGGAAAATGGCCGCGAGAATGGGCGATGCCTTCATCGCCTTCGCCCGCAATGGAGACCCCAACACCCGCGGGCTGCCCGCCTGGGAGCGGTATGAGCTTGCGCGGCGCCAGACCCTGCTGCTCGATGAGCAGCCGCGGCTCGCCGACGATCCGCGCGGGGCCGAGCGGCGTCTGTTCGCCCAGGTGCCCTACCTCCAGCAGGGCACCTGAGGCGCTCGGTGCGGAAGCTCAGGCACGGGGAGGTGCTTCAACGACAAAGCCAGCCTCCATCCACCGGAAGGACGGCGCCGTGGATGTAGTCGGAGGCACGCGACGCAAGGAATACCGCCGCGCCGCTTAGATCGCCCGCCAGACCCCAGCGCCCGGCCGGAATGCGGCCCAGGATCTCGCGATTCCGCTCCGGGTCGTGCCGCAGGGGCTCGGTGTTGCGGGTCGCGACATAGCCCGGGGCGATGGCATTGACGTTGATGCCCTTGCCGGCCCATTCGTTGGCCAGTGCCCGGGTGACGCCCGCCAGACCGCTCTTGCTGGCCGTGTAGGAGGCGACCCGCACGCCGCCCTGGAAGGACAGCATCGAGGCGATGTTGATGATCTTGCCGGCGCCGCGCGGGATCATGTGGCGCGCCGCGGCCTGGGAGAGGAAGAACAGCGTCTTCAGATTCACGTCCATGACCGCGTCCCAGTCGGCCTCGGTGAATTCCAGCGCAGCGCAACGGCGGATGATTCCGGCATTGTTGACCAGTATGTCCAGGCCCCCCAAGCCGCGCGATACCTCATCCACGATATCCCTGCACGCTACGGTCGAGCTGAGGTCCGCGGTGATCGACAGGAAGCGGCGGCCCGCCGCCTGTACGCGCGCGCCCGTCTCATCGCTCGCGCTGCGTCCCACGGCGGCGACGTCGGCCCCCGCAGCCGCCAGCGCGACGGCGATGGCCTGGCCTATCCCGGAGTTGGCGCCGGTGACGACCGCGACACGGCCGGTCAGCGAGAAGAGATCGCCAGGACCGCTCACCGCAGAGTCGCGGTGGGTACGGCATCCATGTCGCGATAGTCCTGATTGTCCCCCGCCATCGCCCAGATGAACGTATAGCGGCCAGTGCCCACGCCCGTGTGGATGGACCAGGGCGGCGAGATCACCGCCTCCTCGTTGGCAACCACGAGGTGGCGAGTTTGCGCGGGCTCTCCCATGAAGTGGAACACCCGCTCCTGCGGCGCCATGTCGAAGTAGAAGTAGACCTCAGAGCGCCGGTCGTGCAGATGGGACGGCATGGTGTTCCAGACACTGCCCGCCTCGAGCGCGGTGAGGCCCATGAGGAGTTGCGAGGACCTGCAGATGTCCGGGTGGATGTACTGATAAATGGTGCGCTGGTTGGCGGTCTCGAGCGCGCCCATCCGCGTCGGCTTCGCCTCGTCGATTGCGATCTTCACCGTGTCGAAGCGCGCGTGCGCCGGGGCGCTGACCAGATAGTACTTCGCCGGGACTGCGGGATCGGCCGACTCGAAGACGACACTGGCACTCTCCCTGCCGACATAGAGCCCGTCGCGCGGCTTCATTGCGTGCTCGCGGCCATCGATCGTCACCCGCCCGGGGCCGCCGATGTTGATCACGCCGAGCTCGCGCCGCGCGAGAAACGGCGACGAGCCCGCCTCGCGCACGCCTTCGAGCCGCAGCGCCTGCGCGCCGGGCTGCGCGCCGCCCATGATCAGCCGCTCCACGTGGCTGTAGCAGAGCCGGATCTCCCCGGGCACGAACAGCTCCGTGGCCAGGTAATGCCGGCGCAGCGCCGCCGAGTCCAGCCCGACGATCATATCGGGATGAGTGGCCTGAAGGACCTTCACCTGCACCGCTGTCTCCTCACGGCCGCGCCGCAGAAGCGCGTCAGTATTGATATCTCACGCCGAACAGAACCTCCCGTCCGGTGTGGTGGTAATAGTACACCAGGTCGCGCGCGGTATCGTCGAACTCGTTCTCGTACTGATCGGTGAGGTTGACACCCTGCAGCGTGACCATGAACTGCTTCGTCAGGTTGTACTGCACGGACGCATCCAGATTGAAGGTTGCATCATACCCGTCGGCATCGGTGCCGGTCTCCTGCCCTGGAACACGAATCAGGTACTTGCTGCGATAAGCACCGGATACCCGGATGCTCCACTGCGGATCCTCGTAGTAGAAAGTAGCGCCGGCCGTATTCTTCGACAGGCCGGTCAACTCTCCCGACACATATGTGTTTGGACCCGTCAGGTATTTGACGGTGGAGGTGACGTACGTGTAGTTCAGCTGCACACCCAGGTTGCGCAGGAAGCTGGGCAGGAACCGCAGCGGTTGCTCGTAATTCAGCTCCACGCCATTGATGTTTCCGCCCGGCGAGTTCACCGGCACCGAGAACGCCCAGGTCGCATCCGGTCCGCAACCCGGCGTCGAACCGCACGCCTGCACGGCCAGCGAATCGGGCACGCCGAATGGATTGCCGTGGAATACGGTGTTGATGGTCTCAGAGGAGACGAAGCTCAGCACATCCTTGTAAAATGGCGCCACCGACACCAGCGTACCGGGCGCCGGATACCACTCCAGCGACAGGTCGTAGGCGTTCGCCAGGAAGGGATCGATGCTCGGGTTGCCGGTCTTCACGTTGAACTGCGTTCCCGAGACGCTCACACTCGTGCTCGCTGCCACGTCCGTGAGGTTGGGCCGCGACAGATCACGCGAGTACGCGAAACGCAGGAGCAGGTCCGGACGCAACGACCAGCCGAGGTTGAGTGCCGGCAGCACGTTGTTGTAGCTGCGATTGGCGGTGATGGGCAGCAGCGTCGATGAATAGCCCTGCGACCACTGATTGGTCCTGACCACGCGCACGCCGAGGTTGCCGCGAAGCTCGCGCGAGAGCAGGTGACTATCCCAGTCCATCTGCAGGTAGGCGCCGTAGTCACGCTCGCGCACGTCGACGTTGTTGCCGAGATCGCCGTGGGTGCTCAGCCCGAAGAGGCTGCTGTCCGAATAGATTCCCAGGGCGCTTTCCGCCATGGACACGCTGGGAGTCGCCCAGTTCGCCGTGCTGCCGGGCGGCACGTTGACGCCGGCGCTGCGCGCGTAGTCGAGCGTCTGCGCATAGCTGCCGATGGGCACCCCGAGCAGTCCGGCATAGACATTCTTCGAGTTCACCGACTCCCCGTTCACCAGCCGCAGCGAGGTCGTCTGAAAGTCGTACTGTTTCAACTGCACGCCGCCAAGGAAGCTCACGGCCTCGTTGGGTGTGAAGTGGACGTTGAGCTCGACATTCTTGAACTTGTTGGTCGTGCTCTGCGGCCGCTCGCGCACTTCCGTCAGTGTCCAGGGGCCGGTGGCGCCGACGTTCTCGCTGCCGAAATTAAGATAGGGAATGCGATCCGAGAAATCATAGCCAACGGTCTGGTTGTACTGATCCCAGCCCAGGGTCGTCTGCGTCGGATTGGCGAAGCGGGACTCGGAGTAGCCGATCAGCTCGTCCACGCTCCACTTGTCACTGAGCTGGTGCGTCCCGTTGAGCGTCACCTGGTTGAAGTTGGTGTGCATGCTGTCGAACCGGTCCTCCACCCGGGTATCGACGCCGCTGAAGGTCCCGGCGGTCATGACGCCCTGGCCGTTGATGCTGTCGGCGAGCACCGAGATGCAGCCGACGCTGACCGTGGTGGCCGGGTTGGTGCACTTGCCCTGCCCCGAGAGTCCCGGTTCCTCGAGATATTGCTCCTGGCGGGTCTCCTGGTAATACGAGTGCAGTACGTCGAGCGAGAGCAGGTTGGCGTCGTTCGGCTTCCATTGCAGCGAGCCGGTGATCCCGAGCCGGCTCTCGCCGTCCTGGAAGTAATCGTAGCGCGGGAAGCGCGGATGCAGGGCCGAGTCAGCCGCCTGGCACGCAGCCGGTAGCGCCGCAGCCGTCCCGGTGCAAGGGGTACCGAGCACCGACGCGAAGCCGTATGGGGAGGCGCCGAACGGGCTGGTGCCGGTCTTGAGGACCTGCGCCTCGTCCCAGCGCACGGTGCTCGAGCCGGTATCGAGGTAGTCGCGCTTGCTCCAGGATACCGAGGCCAGGGCACCGAACTTGCCGTCGTCGAAGGTATTGGAAATGAGCCCGGAGAGCTGCGGACCGACGGTGCCCGAGAGGTTGTTGTAATTACCCTTCGCCTGGGTGATGAACACGAAGCGGTGATAATCCAGCGGATGCGCGGTGCTCAGGTCCACGGTGGCACCCAACGAGCCCTCATCTACATCTGCCTCCGCCGTCTTGCGGACGGTCAGCGAGTTGAACAGATCGGACGAGAAGGTGTTGAAGTCGAACGCACGCGTGCGGTTGACACCGCCCTCGTTGTCGGGGCTGCCCGTGGTGCTCAGGGTTTCCATGCCGTTGATGCGCACGCGGCTGAACTGCGGTCCGAGGCCGCGCACGGTGATCTGGCGGCCCTCGCCCTGCTCACGCGTGATGGCGACGCCGGGAATGCGCTGCAGCGACTCGGCGAGGTTCTGGTCGGGAAATTTGCCGATGTCCTCGGCGAGGATGGTGTCCGCCTCGACGTTCATGTCGCGCTTGATGTTGAGCGCCTGGGTGAGGCTGCTGCGATAGCCGGTGACCACGATCTCCTGCAGTTGTGACTGCGTGCCCGCCGCATCGCCGCCGACCGGGTCGGAGGTAGATTGCGTATCGGCGGTGGCGGAGGCGGCCGTGGAGGTCGCCGGGTCGGCGGAGCTGTTGCCGGCCGCCACACTGGAGGCGTGGGCGCTCGCCGCGCCCGCGTGCGCGATGCCGAGTGCGAGGATTGCCGCCACGGCGCTGCGTACCAGGCCGGCGGAGCCGTTAGAGCGTTGCTCGATCTTCTTCATTTCCCCCTCCGACGCAGGTGGCGGTCCGGATGCTACCGGTATCACGTGCGGTTAGCTCTTTTTGCAGGTTCGGCTGGCAGATATCGCGTCTGACACCGGTAGCAGTAAACTTAGCAAGAACTGCGGGGCGTCGCAAGCCCGGGTGTAGCGGCCCCGGACGTCAGGGTGCGCGCGCGCTGCGTTCCGGTGTCGCGCCCACCACCCGGCAACGCAGCTCGGGCGCGCCGGCGAAGACGACCAGCGCCTCCTCTCCGACCCGCACCGGGTGAATGCCCGTGCATGCGCCTGTAGAAATGACGTCGCCCGCCCGCAGAGGCCGGCCGCGGCGGGCACAGCAGCCGAGGGCGAAGGCCAGCGATCCGAGCGGACCGCCCGCGATCGAGGCGGCGCCGCCCTGCCCCACCCGGCGACCCCTCACAAGCGTCTCGCAGGTCAACGATTCCAGCGGCCGCGAGCGCCAGCCGGCGAGCGGCTCGCCCAGCACCAGGCCCGTGTTGTTGCCGAAGTCCGAGACGACCACGGCGGGTCCCAGCTCATTGATGGCGGCCAGCGGGCTGCCGGCAAGCTCGATTCCAACGCGCATTTCGGCGACCAGCTCCGCCGCTTGCGCCGCGGTCCACTCCG
Source organism: Steroidobacteraceae bacterium (assembly GCA_036000265.1). Lineage (GTDB taxonomy): Bacteria > Pseudomonadota > Gammaproteobacteria > Steroidobacterales > Steroidobacteraceae > 13-2-20CM-66-19. The sequence goes on from DASYGA010000024.1 coordinate 20,810, forward strand.
TGCGCTCGGGAGGCGGCGATTCGGTCAGCACGAGCACGTACTCGGCTTCGACGGCGGCGAACCCTCCGGGAATCACGGGCAGTGAGACGACGCCTTGGCTGCTGGCGGACCAGAGATGCCCACGGAATATGGGACCCACCAGGCGAGATTCGCCGACTCGGGTGGCCCAGACATCGGCAATACCCCCGACTTTCCACCCCGCGATGTCGTCCGGCCACAGACTGATGGCTGCATCCTGGCGGGCATACGCCTCGGCGAGCGTCCCGGGCAGTGGCCCCGGATAATCCGGCAATGCACGTGCCGAAAGACGCGCGGCGACGAAGCGTTCGGCCACCGCCTGCCTCACGGCAGCGGCAGCGGATGGTTCATCTGTCATGCGCGTAGACGGCTTTACCGAGCACGCGGACATTCCTGAAAGCATCGTGCTTGCCGCTCACCGCGAGCGCCACGGACTGAGGGGTTCCGGAGCCGCCCGCATGCTGGCCGACGTTGCTTTGGAAAGTCAGGTTCTCGGCCAGGAAGTCGTTGGCGGTCACCGTGACCGTTGCGGGCGCTGCCGCATTCTCAGGCGCAATGACTACTGTCTTGCCGGCATCCTGATAGGCGCTTCGCAGCACGATGTGCGGCTTATCGATGGTCAGCACCTCACGGTAAGTCCCCGGAGCCACCGAGATGAGCGCGCCGGTTGCAGGCGCCACGTCGAGCGCCCGCTGGATCGAGTAGAAATCTCCGGTCCCGTCCGCCGCGACATACAGCGTCTTATCGACGGGAGGGACGTTGACGGCGAGCCGGGGAGCGGTGAGCAATGCGGGGTATGGCACGAAGCGAGAGGCGCAGGCGAGCGGCACGCCCGGGCGACTGCCCGGAAGCCGGCTCAGGATGACATCCTGTCCGCTCGGCGCCAAATTCCCCAGCGAGGGCCCAAGCGTGATGTGAGCATCCGCCGCTAGCACATGCGAGGCGTCGAGGCCGTCCGCAAAGACATTGTCGAGCGCCACTCCTAGCACGTGTTGCGCATCGAGGCCGCTGAAGATGTAGTACCCCGGCGTCAGGATATGCACGTTACGCAAGGAGATGTTGCGGTATTGCGGGTCCAGGGTGCCGGCGAAATTGGTGTAGTGCGGCGTCAGGACGATCGGGTTGGTGACGTTTTGGATGCAGACGCTTTCATACGTGACGTCGTGTACCAGGCCGCCGCGGCTCGGATCGGACTTGATGCGAATTCCGTTGGAGGCGCCGTCGATGGTGAGATTTCGCACCAGCACGTGGTTCACGCCGCCGCTGGTACCGCTGCCGATGGACATCCCATGGCCCGTGTAGAAGTGATTGTCGAGAACCGAGATGTGCGCGGCTTCACCGCCCTGGCGGGAGCTGATCGCGACATTATCATCACCAGCATGAATGTAGCAGTGAGTGATGGTCACGTTGGTGGAGGAGACCGGATCTATGCCGTCGGTATTGCGCGCCGTACCCGGCGTCATGATTTTCACGCCCCAGGCGGTGAAGCCGTCGGAGTCGCGCACATCGACGTGATAGCGCGGAGAATCGCGCAGCGTGATGCCGTACAGCGTGAAGTCGCGCGCGTGGCTCAGGACGAGCAGCCCGGGCACCTTCTGATTGCGATCCAGCACCTTCGCCTGGTGCGCAAGCTGCCACCAGGTCATCGTCTTGCCCAGGATGAGATCGCCGCCGCGGCCGTCGATCGCACCGGCGCCCATGATGCCGCTGTGACTGATTCCCGTGCCGCTCAGCAGGGGCTTGCAGCCTTCGGCACGCTCGCCGAGCAGGCCGCAGCTTCCCGGCGTAACGTCGTAAAGGCGCGGATTGGTGGACGCTGCCAGCACGGTATTCGCATCGACGACCAGCGTTACACCTGAGCGCAACTCCAGCGGGCCGCTGAGGAATACGCGCTTGTCGCCGTCAGCCGCAAGCTCGACCGCCTGCCCAGCGGCGCAATGGTCCATGGCCTGCTGGATGCGGGCGCTATCGAGATGACGCTCCGCGGCGGGTGGCAGTACGCCATGAGGCGCCGTTAGCCTGGCGTGCAACACCACACAGGATTGCGGGATGGTCGGCTGGACGACGTGCCGCATGTCCTGGGCCTGTGCCGCGGACACACTGCCGAGGCAGAGCGCCAGAAGGAGGTAACTCAGGCGGGTGGAAGCCAAGGCGGAACCCTCGTGTGAAGCGGCCCGAAGGCGCGGTTTATGGTGCGGGCGCGTCCCGTGCCGCGGATCGTCGTGTCGCCACGGTCAGAGCCTGTACGCTTTCTTTGGCAGGCGATAGGCGAGATCGACCGCGGTCTCGGCGGCCTCGTCCTCGGCGAGACGGTGCTCGGCGACGAGCCGCGCCAGGAAGGCGCAGTCGATGCGGCGCGCGACATCGTGGCGCGCCGGAATCGACAGGAAGGCGCGCGTATCGTCATTGAAGCCGACCGTGTTGTAGAAGCCGGCCGTCTCCGTCGTCAGCTCGCGGAAGCGGCGCAGGCCCTCCGGACTATCGTGAAACCACCAGGCCGGACCCAGCTTGAGCACCGGGTAATGGCCGGCGAGCGGCGCCAGCTCGCGGCTGTAGGCCGACTCGTCGAGGGTGAAGACGATCACCGCGAGGCGGGGGTCGCCGCCGAAGCGGTCGAGCAGCGGTTTGAGCGCGCGCACGTAATCGGTGCGCTGCGGGATATCGGCTCCCTTGTCGCGGCCATACTTGGCGAAGATCGCGCGATCGTGGTTGCGGAATGCTCCGGGATGGATCTGCATCACCAGGCCGTCGTCGACGCTCATCCCGGCCATCTCGGTGAGCATCTGCGCGCGAAAGAGCTCCGCGTCATCGGGGCTGAAGCGCCCGGAGACGACCCGGCCGAAAAGCGCCTGCGCCTGCGCCTGCGGCAGGTCGGCGGTGGCGGCACTCGGATGCCCGTGGTCGCTCGCGGTGGTGCCGAGCGCGATGAATGCGGCGCGGCGCAGCCGGTGTGCCTCGAGATACCCGCCCCAGGAATGCACGTCCTCGCCCGTGATGCGCCCCAGCTCTTCCAGGGAGTCGCGAAAGAGCTCGTGCTCCGGATCGACGACCGGATCCGGGCGATAGGTGCTGATCACCCGGCCGCGCCAGCCGCTGCGGCGAATCGCCTCGTGCGCCGCGAGCGGGTCGGTCGGACTCTCCGTGGTGGCCAGTACCTCGATGTTGAATTTCTCGAACAGCGCCCGCGGTCGGAACGCCGGACTGGCAAGCGCGGCACCGATGGCGTCGAAATAGACATCCGCGGTCTGCGCCTCGAGCCGCACGGTCAGGCCGAATACCTGCGCAAATACCTGATCGAGCCAGAGCGCCGAGGGAGTGCCGCGAAAGAGGGAGTAGTGGCCGGCGAACTGACGCCAGGCCGCGCGCGGCTCATAGACCGGCGCGCCGTGCCGGGAGCGCACCCCGAGCGGGTCGAGCGCGATGCCCTGGCTGTGCAGCATCCTGTAGAGGTAGTGATCCGGCGCGAGCAGCAGGTCCACGGCATCGCCGAACGGCTGATCGTAGGCGAACCAGGCCGGATCGGTGTGCCCGTGCGGGCTGACGATCGGCAGATCGCGTACCTGCATGTAGAGCGTGCGCGCAATGGCGCGCACGCCGGGATCCGCCGGAAAGAGGCGGTCTGGATGGAGAGCGAGGGGACGCGGCATGGGGCCAGTATAGGTAACCGGTGTCACAGGGCGCAACCCTGATCTTGTCCACCGGTGTCATGGCGGCCGGCGGCGGCGCGCGGCGCCCACGTCCGTCAGGCCCGTTGCGACTTCACACGCGGCGGCGGCGCGGTCGAGTCGCGCTCGATCAGGCTCGGGGTGAATTCGGCGATCGGGGCCTTGGCGGCAGACTTGGAAGCGGCGAACAGCCCCTCCGCTGCCGTGCGGCCCATCTCCCGCACCGGCAGTCTCACCGAGGTCATCGCCGGCCAGATCCGGGTCGCGATCGGTGCATCGTCGAAGCCGATGACGGACAGGTCCTCGGGAATCCTGATTCCCAGCTCGTGCGCCGCGCTGTAGACGCCGGTCGCCATCTCGTCGTTGCCGGCGAAGATCGCCGTCGGGCGATCGGTGCGGGCGAGAAGCTCGCGCCCGCGAGCCAGGCCCGATTCGTACGTGTAGGCGCCGAGCACGGCGAGGTCGGCCGCGAGCTCGAGGCCGTACTCGGCCAGTCCGGCGATGAATCCCGCCTGCCGCTCGTGCGCGGAGCGAAAAAGCGGCGGGCCGGAAAGATAGGCAATGCGGCGATGGCCGAGCTCCGCCAGGCGACGCGCGGCGGCGGCCGCACCGCGGGCATCGTGGGTCAACACCATGTGCGCGGGCTTGTCGACCGAGGCGCAGGCGATGCGCACGTAGGGACAGTCGGCACTCTCCAGCAGCTTCGCCAGCCGATCGTCCTCCGACACCGAAGGTGTCAACACGACGCCGAAGAGGCGCAGGCGCTCGACGAAGCCGCGCATATCCTCGAGAAAGCCCGGGTTGCGGCGATCGCAGGGCCTGATGACGAGCTCGTAGCCGCGGCCGGCGAGTGCATCGAGGATGCCGAGCTGGATGTTCTCCACATACTGCGGGTTGGGGTTGTCGTGGATCATCCCGACCAGGAAGGAGCGGCGGAACGCCAGGCCGCGCGCCTGCGGATCGGGCTGGTAGCCGTGCTCGGCGATGATGGCTTCGATGCGCGCGCGGGTGTCCGCCTGGACATACGGCGCCTGATTGATGACGCGCGAAACGGTCTTCTTCGACACGCCGGCGAGGCGCGCGATGTCGGTGATCGTCAGGCGCGCGCGCGTGCGCGCCCGTTTCGGGGCCGGCGGCTCGCCGCGGTCGGTGTGCTGGCGCCGCGCCTTGGCGCGGCGGCTGGAGGTTTTCAAGCGGCGGATCTCAGGGGGGCTGCCCGTCTTCTTGCCGGCGGACTGTAGCAGAGCCGTCCCGGGAAGCCTATCGGCCGCGCGCGGCTTGCACAAGTTCTGCTACCGGTTACCATAGAAGCATGGCCGAGCCCTTCCTCCCTGATGCGTTACGGGTGCATCCCCTGGACGATGTGCTCGTCGCTTTGCGCGACCTGCAACCCGGAGAGACGGTACGCTGCGCCTCGGATGTGATCGTCGCGCGAGCGCAGGTGCCGCGGGGACACAAAATCGCTGTCGGTGCGCTCGCCGCCGGCAGTCTGGTGCGCAAGTACGGCTGGCCGATCGGCCGCGCAACCCGGGACATCGCGCCGGGCGAGCACGTCCACACGCACAATCTTGCCACCACGCTCACGGCTCATTCCGATTACACCTACACGCCGCCCGCGCCCGTTGCGCAGCCCGCCGGGAATGAGCCGCGTACCTTCATGGGCTATCGGCGCCGCAATGGTCGCGTGGGGACGCGTAACGAGCTGTGGATCGTCTGCACCGTGGGCTGCGTCGCCCGCACGGCCCGTCGGATTGCAGATGCCGCCGACGAGCGGCTGCACGGCAAGGTCGACGGCGTCTACGCGCTGACACACCCCTTCGGCTGCTCGCAACTCGGCGATGACCTGGCGCACACCCGCCGGATCCTGGCCTCGCTGGTGAGCCATCCCAACGCCGGCGGCGTGCTCGTGGTCGGCCTCGGCTGCGAGAACAATCAGCTTGCAGCATTGCTCGGCACGGCCGACTTCGATTCCGAGCGCGTCCGCAGCTTCAACGCGCAGACCGTAGGCGATGAGGTGGAGGAAGGCGTGCGCGCGCTGGAGGAGCTCGCCGAGATGCTGGCGCGCGACGTGCGCGAGCCGCGTCCGCTCTCGGACCTGGTGTTGGGCCTGAAGTGCGGCGGCTCGGACGCATTCAGCGGCCTCACCGCCAACCCTCTGGTGGGCCGCATCAGCAGCGAGCTCGCCCGCGCGGGCGGTACGCCCATCCTGACGGAGATTCCCGAAACCTTCGGCGCCGAGCAGCTGCTCATGGCCCGGGCCGTGGACCGGGAGGTGTTCGAGGCCGTCGGCACGCTGGTGAACGACTTCAAACACTACTTCACGGCCGCCGGGCAGCCGGTGTCGGAAAATCCCTCTCCAGGCAACCTGGCCGGGGGCATCACCACGCTCGAGGAGAAGTCGCTCGGAGCGGTGCAGAAGGCGGGCGAGGCGCCCCTGACGCAGGTTCTGCGCTATGGCGAGCGGGTTCACCGGCCCGGACTGGCGCTGCTCGAGGCACCGGGCAACGATGCCGTCTCCGGCACCGCGCTGGCCGCGGCCGGTGCCACGCTGTTACTCTTCACCACCGGGCGGGGCACGCCCCTGGGATTCCCGGCGCCGACGCTGAAGATCTCGACCAACACCCCGCTCGCGCAGGCGAAGCCGCGCTGGATCGATTTCGACGCGGGCACACTGCTGACCGGGGCCGCCATGGAGGAGCGCAGCCGGGCGCTGCTCGATCTGATCATCGCGACCGCCTCGGGTCGGCAGACCTGCGCCGAGCGCAACGGCGAGCGCGAGCTCGCCATCTGGAAGACTGGAGTGACACTTTGACAGAAGGCCGGGCGGCGGGCGCCGCGAGCTCCGATCCCAGCGGAGGCCTCGTGCGCCTCGGCGAGAGCACGCTGGAGAGTGCGTCGCAGCAGCTCATTCGCCTCGGCTACGATCGGTCCCGGACACGCATCGGCACGGTGCACTTCGGGCCGGGCGCGTTCCACCGCGCGCACCAGGCATACTATTTCGACCGCCTGCTCGAGAAGGATCCGACTCGCGCCGTCTGCGCGGTCTCTCTGAAGACAGCCTCGCTTCGCGACGCCCTCGCGCCACAGGACGGCCTCTACACGCTGGTGGAGCTCGACGAGGCGCCGACGATGCGCCTCATCGGCTGCATTCGCGAGCTGCTGGTCGCCGCCGAGAGCCCCGCCGCGGTCAGCAACCGCCTGTGCGATCCGGATGTCTCGATGGTTACCATGACGGTGACGGAGAAAGGCTATTGCCTCGACGGCAGCGGCGGCCTCGATCTCGCCCACCAGGACATCGCGCACGATCTGGGCCGTCCCGACGCGCCGCGCAGCCTGGTCGGCTGGCTGGTGCGCGGCCTCGAGCTGCGGCGCGAGCGCGGCCTCGCGCCCTATCTGATGGTCTGCTGCGACAATCTCGCGGCCAACGGCCCGACTCTGCGGCGCGCGGTGCTGGCTTTCGCGCAGCGGCGGGACGCCGGTCTTGCCGCCTGGATCGAGAAGGCGGCGCTCTTTCCGCGCACCATGGTCGACAGCATCACCCCGGCTACCGACCCGGCGTTGCGGCAGCGTGTCGCGGCGGCGATTGGCCTGGAGGACGCCTGGCCAGTGCAGCGCGAGCGATTCGTGCAATGGGTCATCGAGGAAGTGGACTACGGCGCGCAGCCCGACTGGGCATCGGTGGGCGTGACGGTGAGCCGGGACGTGACGGCATACGAGCGCGCGAAGCTTCGCCTGTTGAACGGCGCCCACTCCACCCTCGCCTATGTGGGCCTGCTGGCGGCGCTCGAGACCGTCGCGCAAGCCATGGCGCAGCCGGCCCTGCGGACGTTCGTCGAGCGCATGATGATCGAGGACATCGAGCCGACGCTGAGCGTCCCGCAGCCCGGCGCCCTCGCCGCCTACCGGCAATCCATCCTGCGCCGGTTCGAGAATCCGGCCATGCGGCACCAGCTGGCGCAGATCGCGTGGGACGGCTCACAGAAGCTGCCCATCCGGATCATGGACACGATGGCGGATGCATTGCACGCAGGCCGCTCGCTCGCGAGGTTGGCGGTGCCGATCGCGGCATGGATGCACTTCGTGCGCGCGCGGGCTCGGGACGGAATCGACATCGTCGATCCCCTTGCCGCGCAACTGGCAGCGCTCGGCCGGCAGCAGACCGGCGCGGCAACTCATGATCTGCCGTTGTTCCTTGCCCTGCCCGGTGTGTTCCCGGCCGCTCTGACGCGGGAGGCACGGTTCACGCGCGCAATGAGCGATGCCTACGACCTCATCGCCTCTCGAGGCGCACTCGCCGCCGCGAGCGCGGCAACTGCCGGAGCAGCAGAATGAACGCGGCCCCGGCCGCACGGGAGGACGCCGCAGCCGAGCGTGTCGGCCGGTTCCGCTGGGTCATCTGCGGGCTGCTCTTCGCGGCCACCGCACTCAACTACGTCGATCGGCAGATCATCGGCATTCTCGAGCCGACCCTGGCGCACACATATCACTGGACCGAGATCGATTACAGCAACATCGTCCTCGCGTTCCAGCTCGCCTACGCCATCGGTTATCTCGTCTTCGGCAAGCTGATCGACAAGATAGGCGCGCGCGCGGGCTATGCAATCGCCGTGGCGATCTGGACGGTGGCGCACGTCGCGCACGCCTGGGCAGGCTCCCTGACCGACTTCATCGTGGCGCGCTTCGCCATCGGCCTCGGAGAATCGGGCAACTTCCCGGCGGGCCTGAAGGCGGTGGCCGAATGGTTTCCGAAGCGCGAGCGGGCGCTGGCGACGGGCATCTTCAACGCCGGCTCAAACGTGGGCGCAATAGTCACCCCGCTCATCGTGCCGATCATTACGCTCACGTTCGGCTGGCGGGCGGCCTTCCTGATCACAGGCAGCTTCACCGTGATCTGGCTGGTCGTGTGGCTGGCGGTCTACCGCCCGCCGCGGCAACATCCGCGGCTCGGTGCAGCGGAGCTGGCCGTCATCGAGAGCGATCCACCGGACCCGGTGGTGTCGATCCCCTGGAGGAGGCTACTCACGCTGCGCGAGACGTGGGCATACGCGCTCGGCAAGTTCCTCACCGATCCGGTCTGGTGGATGTGGCTGTTCTGGCTGCCGGACTTCCTGGTCAAGCGCCATCACCTCGACCTGAAGACCTTCGGCCCGCCGCTGGTCGCCATCTATGTCATGTCGGACCTCGGCAGCATCGCGGGCGGTTGGATGTCGTCACGGCTGCTGCACGCGGGCTACTCGCTGAACGCATCCCGCAAGCTCGCCATGCTGCTCTGCGCCGTGCTTGTGCTGCCGGTCTTCGGCGTAGCCTATGTCAACAGCCTGTGGGGCGCCGTGGCGATCGTGGGTCTTGCAACCGCGGCGCACCAGGGCTTCTCCTGCAACCTGTTCACCCTGCCCTCCGATGTCTTCCCGCGCCGGGCAGTGGGCTCGCTGATCGGCATAGGCGGTACCGCCGGCGCGATCGGCGGCATGCTGCTCGCCAAGTACGCCGGCTGGGTGCTGGACCGGCTGGGCACGTTCAAGCCGCTGTTCGCCTTCGCGGGCTGCGCCTACCTGCTGGCGCTGCTGGTCGTGCACCTGCTCTCGCCGCGCCTTGCGCCCGCGCGCGTGGAGTGAAGGCGCCGCGGCCCGGCAATCAGGCTCGCAAAGGATCCCGGGATTTCAACACCGGCGAGCCTGCCGGCAGCTCTTCCAACCTCCTGACCGTGTACTCGTAGCCGGCCTGGATGGCGCGATCGAAGGCGTTCCAGTTGAGCATGTCGACCTCGGCGAGCGGCGGCTGGAGGATGAGGTCGGACTGCGCGCGGTGCGCGACGGTGCTCGCGGCGCTGTTGACCATGCCGGCGCGCCACAGGATCTGGAAGATCGTGGGACATTGGCGCCGCGCCTTCCTCCAGCGCAGCAGCTGCCAGGGTAGCGGCACGTCGATCTCGTCGCTCTTCGCCATGAAGGCCCGGTCGGCGCCGACATCGCAGCCGATCACCGGGCCGCGACCGAGGTCGCGCATGGCATCGACCGGCAGGTTGTTCATCGCGCCGCCGTCAACCAATACTTCCCCGTGATGCAGGACGGGCGGCAGGACGCCGGGGACGGCAACCGAGGCGCGCAGCCAGCGCCACAACGTGCCGCGGCGGTGCACCATGGTGTGGCCGGTGGTCAGGTTGGATGAGACGCAGAAGAAGTCGAGCGGCAGATCCTCGATGGTGAGGTCGCCGAACGCTTCATAGAGCCGCGTGCTCACCTTGCGGCCCGAGGCGAGCGACACGAAGGGCAGGGTGTAGTCGCGAAGCGGCCGGGAATCGACGAAGGCGCGCCGGAATCGCTGCGTCAGCTCGTCGATGCTCCAGCGCAGGGCGACGCCGGCGCCGAGAATGGCGCCCATGCTGGTACCGCCCACCAGGTCGATCGGAATGCCGGCCTCGCGCAGCGCCCTGACCACCCCGATGTGGGCAAAGCCGCGCGCGCCGCCCCCCGACAGCACCAATCCAACACCCCGCCCCGTCAAGACGCGCGCCAGGCGCGAATAGTCATCGGGAGACTGCACGTGATGATGCGGCACCTCCGGCAGGTCCGCGAGCCAGCGCGCCGCGGCGCCGGTCTCGAGCGTACTGTCGTGCAGGAGCACGAGCTCGGAGCGTTGCGGAGCCATGCTGTGGTCGTGCGGCCAGCGCAGCGCCGCCCAGCTGCCGGCAGGGCTCTCGGCGCGCGCGAGCAGCAGCAGCGCATCCGCCTGGCGCACGCACAGCTTGGTCCATCGGTCCGGTGTCGGGTCCGCGACGTACACCACGAAGTCGTTCGCGGCCTCGATGTTGTTGAACCACTGGCTGGTGTGGGTTTTCGCGCGCACGCTCCAGACGAGCTCCGCGCGGCCGAATTCGCCGAGAGCCTTGACCAGTTTGCTCGCGAACCCGCCGAAGTCGACTTCCATGCTCTGCGGCAGGATGGTGAATGTGCAGGCGCCGCGGCCGTGGGCGGCGGCGAGCGGAGATTGCGACTGCGCCAGCCGGTCAACGGTGAGGCGCGCGATCCGCAGCATTGCTTCCGGCTGGCCGCGCAGCACCTCGTTGAACGCCTTGGCCGAGATCCGCGCCAGCTCCGTGTCCCGCAATGCGACCACGTCCGCGCTGCGCGGCCGCCCGGAGATCAGCCCCATCTCCCCCACCATGTCGCCCGCCGCGATCCGCGCGAGGAAACGCCGCCTCACCGGGTCGGCGGAGATGGCGCCCAGACAACCGCTGATCACGATATAGAGAGCGTCGGGGGGATCGCCAGCCGAGAAGAGCTTTGCGCCGCCGGGTAGAGACAGCCATTCGGCAGCCGCTACGATCTCCCGCAGCAAGGCCGGGTCGAGGCCGCTGAAGATCGGCATCTCCCCGAGCAACGCTCCCACGTCAGAGCGCAGCGTCGCAGTCTCTTCGAAAGGATTGCCGTCCAATTCGATGATCTCCACCGCATTCGGCGGCATGCCCCCTGTTGTTTGGCCAGTATAGCCCCGCGCGGGCGCGGATTGCTTCAGCGCTCCACGATGGCCGTGACGCCCATCCCACCTGCGGTGCAGACCGAAATCAGCCCGCGCTTGGCCGCAGGATCGCCGGCGAGGAGCTTCGCCAGGCTGGCGACGATGCGGGTGCCGGTGGCGGCGAAGGGGTGGCCGATCGCGACACTGCCCCCCTTCACATTGAGGCGCGCCAGATCGATGGCGCCGAGTGGTGCGTCGCGGCCCAGCGCTTCGCGGCAGTACTGCGGCGACTGCCAAGCGGCCAGGGTGCACAGCACCTGCGCGGCGAATGCCTCGTGGATCTCGTAGTAATCGAAGTCCTGCAGCTCGCGCCCGGCATCACGCAGCATGGCAGATACGGCGTAGGCAGGCGCCATGAGCAGCCCCTCCTTGCCGCTGGTGAAATCGACGGCCCACACCTTGCCGTAGCGCAGCCAGGCGAGCACCGGCAGGCCCCGGCGCGCCGCCCACTCCTCCGAAGCCAACAGCACCGCGCTCGCCCCGTCAGTGAGCGGAGTGCTGTTGCCGGCGGTGAGCGTGCCGTCGCGCGGATCGAAGCTCGCGCGCAGCCGGGAGAGCTTCTCGAGCGAGGTGTCGGGGCGGACGTTGTTGTCGATCTTCAGGCCCATGAAGGGCACGACCAGATCGTCGTAGAAACCCTCGCGCCAGGCCGTCGCGGCCTTCATGTGGCTCTCATAGGCGAGGCGGTCCTGCTCCTCGCGGCCGATGTGCCAGCGCTGCGCCATGAGCTCGGCGCTCTGGCCCATGGAAAGGCCGGTGCGTGGCTCCACCACGGCGGGCAGGACCGGTTTGAAGTGGCGCGGCCGCAGCCGCAGCCAGGGCACGACGCGCTGGCCCAGCGTCCTGCCGCGCGCGCTGGCGAGCAACAGCTGTTGGTAGGAGCGCGGGTACACCACCGGCGGATCGCTGATGGTGTCGGCGCCGCCGGCGAGCGCGCAGTCGATCTGGCCGAGGGCGATCTTGTTGGCCATTGCGATCGCCGCCTCGAGGCTGGTGCCGCAGGCGCGCTGCAGATCGAGCCCCGGCGTCTGCGGATCGAGGCCGGAGGCGAGAACGCATTCCCGCGTGAGGTTGTAATCGCGCGAATGCTTGATCACCGCGCCCGCGGCGACATCCCCCAGCCGCAGGCCGCCGAGCCCAAAGCGCTCCACCGCGGCGCGGAAAACCGCCGTGAGCATCTCCTGGTTGCCGGCCGCCGCATACGCAGTGTGCGCCCTGGCGAACGGAATGCGCACGCCGCCCAGGATGGCGACGCGCCGCACGGTTGTGCCGACGAGCATGGAACCTCCAGTGGGGCAAGCGCCTGCCGCAGGGCGGAAGGCCGTCCCAGCCGCTTACGCTATCATTTGCTCAGCCCATCCTGGGCTTCGGCCCTTCGGGGCCGCCGGGCCCCCGGGCGCTCCGGACGAAGCGATAGTGGCACGGTCCCGGCCGCGGGCGGTATTCTGCTCGACCCGATCTGTCCCACGCGAAAGGGCTTCCCATGGGCGACTTCACGACTCTCATGGCCCGCGACGGCCATGAGTTCCAGGCCTATCTCGCCGCCCCTGCGGGGCGCCCCAGAGGCGCCGTCGTGGTGCTGCAGGAGATCTTCGGCGTCAACCCGCACATCCGGTCCGTCACCGACAGCTTCGCGGCGGCGGGCTATACCGCCATCGCGCCCGCGCTGTTCGATCGGGTGCGCCGTGGCATACAGCTCGGCTATGGCGATGACGATCGCGACCAGGGCCGGGGCTACATGCAGCAGCTGAAGCCCGAGGATACGCTGAAGGATGTGGCGGCAGCGGTAGCCGTGGTCAAGCACTCCGGCCGGGTAGGCACGGTGGGCTACTGCTGGGGTGGCGCGCTCTCCTACCGCGCAGCATGCGAGCTGCCCGTCGCCTGTGCCGTCGTCTACTACGGCAACCCGCGTGACACCTCAAAGACACCCCGGTGTCCGGTCATGTATCACTTCGGCTCCGCCGACAAGAGCATCCCGCCGGATCAGGTCGAGCGGCTCCAGGCCGCGCACCCGCAGGGCATCTTCTACGTTTATGACGGTGCGGGTCATGGCTTCAATTGCGATCAGCGGCCGAGCTACGACGCGGCGGCCGCCGCTCTCGCCCGGGAGCGCACGCTCGAGTTCCTCGCCCGCCGCCTGGCGGGCGAGGACCGCGCACGCGAGGATGCAGGCCAGGAGAGAGAGTGATGTTGAAACTGAAAGATCCCACGCTGCTGCGCCAGCAGGCGTACATCGACGGGGCGTGGGCCAATGCCGACCGGGGCGCGACGCACGAGGTCAGCAACCCGGCGTCCGGCGAGCGGCTCGGCACCGTTCCGGACATGGGGGCGGCGGAGACCCGCCGCGCCATCGAGGCGGCGGCGCAGGCGTTTCCGCTCTGGGCCGCGAAGACCGCGAAGGAGCGGGCCGCGGTGCTGCGCCGCTGGTACGAGCTGCTGCTGGCCCACCAGGATGACCTTGCCGCGCTGATGACCGCAGAGCAGGGCAAGCCGCTCGCGGAGTCCAAAGGCGAGATCGTCTACGCGGCCTCTTTCATCGAATGGTTCGCGGAGGAAGGCAAGCGGCTCTACGGCGATGTGATCCCCGGGCACCAGAGCGACAAGCGCATCCTGGTGCTGCGCCAGCCGGTCGGGGTGGTGGCGGCGATCACGCCGTGGAATTTTCCAACGGCCATGATCACCCGCAAGGCCGGGCCCGCGCTTGCGGCGGGCTGCACCTTCGTCTGCAAGCCTGCGATGCAGACGCCCTATTCCGCCCTCGCGATGGCGGAGCTCGCCGCCCGTGCCGGCGTTCCCGCCGGCGTTCTCAACATCGTGACGGGCAACAACGCGGCCGAGATCGGCGGCGAGATGACTTCCAATCCGGTGGTGCGCAAGCTGACCTTCACCGGCTCGACGCAAGTCGGCAAGCGCCTGATGGCGCAGTGCGCCGGCACGCTCAAGAAGGTGTCCCTGGAGCTCGGGGGCAACGCCCCCTTCATCGTGTTCGATGATGCCGATCTCGATGCAGCGGTGGCAGGAGCCCTGATGAGCAAGTACCGCAACACCGGCCAGACGTGTGTATGCGCCAACAGGCTGCTGGTCCAGAGCGGCGTGTATGAGGCGTTCACCCGCAAGTTGGTGGAGGCCGTCGACAAGCTGCGTGTCGGCAACGGGCTCGAGGGACCCACCGACCAGGGGCCGCTGATCGATCACAACGCGCTCGCCAAGGTCGAGCGGCATATCGCCGATGCCGTGCAAAAGGGCGCGCACGTGGTGCACGGCGGCAAGCGCCATGCGCTGGGCGGCACGTTCTTCCAGCCGACCGTGATCACCGACGTGACGGCGCAGATGCTGGTCGCCCGGGAAGAGACTTTCGGGCCGGTCGCGCCGCTTTTTCGCTTCGCGGCCGAGGCCGATGCCATCCGCATGGCCAATGACACGGAATTCGGTCTGGCCGCCTATTTCTATACCCGCGACCTGGCGCGCTCCTGGCGCGTGGCGGAGGCCCTGGAGTACGGTATCGTCGGCCTCAATACCGGCATCATCTCCACCGAGGTGGCGCCCTTCGGCGGCATCAAGGAATCCGGCATCGGCCGCGAGGGCTCGAAGTACGGCATCCTCGACTACACCGAGATGAAGTACCTGTGCACCGGGCTGGCATGAAGGACTGCGCCGTGCCCGTGTATCATGCTTTTCAATAATATGCGCTACGTCAGTTCCCCAGATTTCCACCGCGACTCCGCCGAGCGGATCGGCATCCTTCTGGTCAACTCCGGTACGCCGGCGGCGCCGCAGCCGCGAGCGGTGCGGCGGTTCCTGTCCCGGATGCTGTCCGATCCGCGGGTGGTGGAGCTGCCCCGCGCGCTGTGGCTGCCGATTCTCTACGGGCTCATCCTGCCGTTCCGGCCGGCGCGCGTGGCGCGCAAGTACCGCAAGGTCTGGTCGCCAGCGGGCTCTCCCCTGCTCGATCTGTCGCAACGGCTGCGCGCCGAGCTCATGGGAACGCTGGCGCAGCGGATGCTGGCGCCGTTCTCGGCGGAGCTCGCCATGCTGTATGGCGAGCCGGCGGTGCCGCAGGCGCTCGCAAAACTGCGCGAGGCCGGAGCCCAGCGCATCCTGGTATTGCCGCTCTTCCCGCAGTATTGCGGCGCGACCACCGGGGCAGTCTACGACCGGGTGACCGCCGAGCTCAGGCGCTGGCGCTGGTTGCCGGAGCTGCGCTTCGTCGCGGAGTACCACGATCAGCCGGAATACATCGATGCATTGCGCTCGAGCGTGCTCGAGCACTGGAACACGCACGGCCGCACCCGGCACCTGCTGATCTCCTTCCACGGCATTCCGGAGCGCAACTTCCATCACGGCGACCCGTACTTCTGCAAGTGTCAGAAGACCGCGCGCCTGCTGGCCGAGGAGCTGATGCTGCGCGATGGGGAGTGGAGCGTCAGCTTCCAGTCGCGTTTCGGGCCGGCAGGGTGGCTCAAGCCCTACACCAGTGAAGTGCTCGCGCAGCTGCCCGGACGCGGAGTGCACGATGTGACGGTGATATGCCCTGGATTCGCGGTCGACTGTCTCGAGACGCTGGAGGAGATCGCCATCGAGAACCGCGATGGCTTCCTTCGCGCCGGCGGACAGCGCTTCGAGTACGTGCCCGCGCTCAACGCACGTCCGGAGCATGCGCGCTTCATCGCCACGCACATCGCGCGTCACTGCCAGGGGTGGACGCAGGTGGAGCTGGGGCTGCGCCCGACGGGCGCAGCGCGGGGCACGTCCGCCTGACGTTGCTTGCGCACGGCGCCATGCTCGGGCGTTTCCTCGAAATCGGGATAGCTACGCAGGACATCCGCGCATCGGTGGAGTTCTACGAGCGCCTCGGATTCACGCAGGCGCAGACGGGCGATGCCTGGCGCCATCCGTATGGCGTCCTCACGGACGGACGGGTGTACCTCGGCCTGCACCAGGCACGCCTCGACGCTCCGGCGCTGACCTTCGTACGCCCGGGGCTCGCCAGCCAGCTGACCGAGCTCGAGCGCGCGCGTGTCGAGCCGTCGACGATCAACATCGGCGGCGAGGTCTTCAACGAGATCGGCTTTCGCGACCCCGCGGGCCTGGCGGTGAGGCTGCTCGAGGCGCGCACCTACTCGCCCGCAGCCCGGGAGCCCGGCGCGGGCTCGCTGTGCGGCGCATTTCGCGGCTTCAGCGCGCCCGCGGCAGACTTCGAGCGGGTCAGCCGGTTCTGGGAGGCGCTCGGGTTCGTGGCCGCGGACGAGGAGGCGCACCCGTATCCGCATCTGCCGCTGCGGTGCGACGGTCTCGAGCTCGCCTTGCACCGGCCACGCTTCTTCGCCGAGCCCATGCTCGTGTTCCAGGATGGCACGATGCCGGGGCGGATCTCACACCTGCGCGAGCTGGGTATCGGCACACTGCAGTCCCCGCCTGCAGGGCTCGGCGCGAGAGCCAACGCGATGCTCCTGGCGCCCGAGGGGACGGCGCTGCTGCTGCTCGAGGATGCCGGCACGCCATGATCGCCGACACGCGCGGCGCGGTGCGGTAATCGGTCGGGCACGGCGCCGCGTCTATTTGCAACCCCCGGCTGCCCACTTAAGCTCCCCGGATGGTCATCCGAAACACCCGCGAGCGCTGGGGCTCGCTGTCGCAGCTGCTGCACTGGCTCATCGTGGTGCTGATCGCACTGCAGGCCGCACTCGGCCTGACCGGGATCCTGCTGCCCCTCGGCATGCAGAAGCTGGCCGTGCTGGCGCGCCACAAATCGATCGGGATCACCATCCTCGGCCTCGCCGCGCTGCGCCTGCTGTGGCGCTGGCTCAACCCGACCCCGCCGCTGCCTGGCAACCTGAGGCGCCATGAGCGGTTCCTGGCGCATTTCACCCATGTTGCGCTCTACGTGCTGCTGTTCGCGATGCCGCTCACCGGCTGGATCATGTCCTCGGCGCGCGGCTTTCCGGTCAGCTGGTTCAACCGGGTGCAGCTTCCCGATCTGGTGCCGAAGAGCGAGGCTCTCTACGGCGCCATGGTCACGATCCATGCGTCGCTCGCGATCGCGCTGGCGCTGATCGTAGCGCTGCACATCGCTGGCGCGCTCAAGCATCACTTCGTGCTGAAGGACGACATCCTGCGTCGAATGCTGCCATTCGGCCGCATGATCGTCGCAGTCCTCGCCGCGACCATGCTGGCAGCTCCAGCCGCGCGCGGTGCCAGCGCGGTCTACAGGCTGCTGGCGAAGCAGAGCTCGTTGACGTACGCGTTCAGCCAGGCCGGCGCCGAGAATGAAGGTCGGTTCAAGTCGTTCGCCGTCAGCTTCGATCCGGCCGCGGGCCGGCTCGAGGTCCTGGTCGATATGCGCTCGTTCGACACCGGCGATCAGCAGCGCAACGGCATCCTCGGCGGCAAGGACTTCTTCGACGTAGCGCAGTATCCGCAATCGCGCTTCACCGCGAGCCGCATCGTGAAGACGGCGGCGGGCTACCAGGCGACAGGTGCTCTGACTCTGCGCGGCACGACGCGCAACATCACCATTCCCTTGACATGGCGCACCGCGACGGTGCAGGGCCATGTTGTCGGTTATCTCTCCGGCCAGACGACGCTGCGGCGGCTGGATTTCGGCGTCGGTCAGGGACAGTGGCAGTCGACGGAGTGGGTAGGCAACGCGGTGACCGTCCGCTACTCGTTGGTTCTCGCGCCGTCCGCAAGCAAATGAGTGCTTCGGCTGCTGCCAAAAGGGCTGCAGGCGACTTTCAGCCCATCAAGAAGGCCGCGCATGCAGCTTGGAGGTGCACAGGTCGTAGATCGAGGCCATCAGCACCTGCACGGAGTGAGTCATTGCGATCTCGATGCCCTTCAGCGCCGCCTCCTTGATGGCGCCGGTCAGCAGGTCGAGCTGCTCGGTCGACAGGTTCTCCGGCAGCTTCGTGGTGATCTGCACAGTCGGGACTTCCTCCACGATTTCACGCAGTATCTGGTAGACGCAGTCCGCCTTGGCGCGCATGAGGGCCTCATCGTCGCCGAACAGCGAGCCTATGGCGACCAGACCGTCGACTGTCTTGGCCCGGGTCTGCTCCCACTCGCGCTCCGTGCCGAAGGCCACGTGTATGACCTCACCCATGACTGTCTCTCTCGTCTCTTCCGGCAAGGGACCCGACGCAAGTTCCGTGCCGACTCACCGGCTGCAGGACGAGCCGCATTCCCATGGCCTTCAGCAAGGCGGTCGCGCTCCGCAGGTCCGGATTGCCGCGCCGACATAACGTGCGATAAAGCGAGTCCGCGCTGAGCTCCACTTTCTCCGCCAACTTAGGGCCGCCGCAGGCGCGCGCGATGCGGCCCAGCGCCGCCGCCCACTCCTCCGGGGCGGCATCCTCCAGCATTGCATTGAGATAGGCCACGGCGAACTCATAGCGCGCCTGCGGCGGCATCGGCGTCGGCGTCGGCGTCGGCGGGCGGATCTTCTTGCGAGGCATTTGCGGCACTCCTCTGGTGGCAACGGCAGGCAGCGTAGCCCCGCGCTTTGCCGCGGCACATAGGGCGTTCGACACGCGTTTGCGCAGATTCGCGAAGTTTCGCCGCTGCGCAGGAGCCACGGGAACGGGAACGCGCTTTGCGTTGATGCAAGACCCAACCGCACTCACGAGGCTCACCGGGCGGTTGCGCCCTACCGTCCCCACGATCCGTCCCGAGATGCGCTCCGTGTTGGATCGGCTGCACACACGCGGCGTCCGCGACGCTGGCTATGATAACGGGCGATGATGTCGCGGGCGCGGTGGCTCGGAAACCGGGCTTCGATCGCTCCCAGGCCGAGGTGCTGCCGGAAGAGTAGGCCAGGCTCGTGACGGAGCGGCGCAACGCGGGACGCACCGTTGCAATATGGGGATGGGGATCAACGACGCCGCGGTGCTCGCCAGTCTCAACGCGATGCGGGGCGGCCTGCGCTGACAGTATACTTCGAGCCAACGGCCGGTTCGGCCATCGCGATGGGGAGAAGCCATGCTGGTCGCCACAACCGCGAGCGTTCCGGGGCGTGCGGGCGAGAGTGATGCCGGCCGCCGGCCCTGAAGCTTTTGCAGTCCCGCGCCCGACTGTCTTCCTGAGCTACGCTTCGGAAGACCGGCGCGCGGCGCAGGTCCTCCGGGACGCTCTTCCGGCCTACGGACTGGAGGTCTGGTACGACGAGAGCGACCTGGTCGGCGGCGACGCATGGGATCAGAAGATTCGCCGGCAAATACGCGAATGCGACTACTTCATGCCCGTCATCTCGGCCCACACCGAGGCCCGCCGCGAGGGATACTTCCGGCGGGAGTGGCGCCTCGCCGTCGAGCGTACGCTCGACATGGCCGATGACCACGTTTTTCTGCTGCCTGTCGTCATCGACCAGACCGCCGAAGCCGGCGCACGCGTTCCCGAGAAGTTTCGCGCGGTGCAGTGGTTGCGGCTTGCGGACGGGCAGCCAACGGCGGCGCTGGAAGCAGTCTGCCGGCGGCTGCTGTCCGGGGAGGGCTCCGGGCGCTCGAGCGGCGAGAGTCGCATCGACGAAGATAGAAGCCGCGCCGGAAGACACGCCGCGGCGCCAGAGAAGGCGAGCGGCACGGTCGCCCGGGAATTTCCCCCGTTCCCCCGCGAGGAGCCCGGACAGCAGGTCCGGTTCTGGTTTCAGGTAGCGGGTTGGGCCGTCCAGTCCGGGTGGGTGGCCTTCAGGCGCCTCCCCAAGTGGGCTCGACTCTTGGTATATGCCTGGCTCCTGGTCGTGCTGGTATCGCGCGGTTGCACTCCGTCGCATGATCGTCGTACGCCAGAGTTGTCCGCCGCACAAGCGCACAAGCTCGAGCAAATCGGAGCGAGCCATCCCGGCAGCTGGACGGCTGCCGACACGGCGCAGCTTATCTCCCAGGTTGCCAAGGAACTCCCCGCCCAGGCCGCAGACGATTCGTCCACCTACGCTCCGGCGCTAGCCATCCCCTTCGCGGCACCTGCAGACGACCCCACCGCCCAAAAGATCGTGGGGTCTGTCTTCGCGCAATTGTACGGACGGCTCGCCCTCAGCCGCCATGGCCAAGTGGCACTGGGCGACCAGCCGCTGCCCACGCTCGATGCGTCGGCCGCGTTGGCGCAGGGGCGCGCTCACGGATCGACCTACGTCGTCAATGGCGCGGTGGCCGGCAGCGCGGCCAATCAGCGGCTCACTGTCAAGATCATAGCGGTGGATGACGGCTCGGTGTTGTGGTCGAAATCATACGCCGTCACGGGAGCCGATCCCGCCGGCATCGCGGCGGAAGTGAGCGCGAGGGTGCCGCTTCGCGCGGACGACTGACCGGCCCGGAGACGCACCAAGCCAGGGCTACGGCCTGGCTTCGAGCACCAGGTTGAAGGGCGTTTCCGTCGCGCGCCGGAACCGCGTGAAACCACCGCTTTCCATCACCTGGCGCAGCCGTTTCTCGCCCGCCTGCGCGCCGAGGGCTGGACCTTTTCGCGCCAGAGAGACCGGCACACAGATGAGCGCGGATGCGCCGTAGTAGACGCGTCCGACCGGATTGCGGTTGTCATCGAGGCTCTCGCCAGCCATCGGCTCCACGAGCATGCAGACCCCGTCAGGCCTGAGGGCATCACGCGCGTGGCGTGCTGCGCCCACCGGGTCGCCCATGTCGTGCAGACAATCGAAGAACGCGATGAAGTCGAGATCCGTGGACTCATAACTGACCGCATCGGCGACCTCGAATTGCACGTTGCTTACCCCTGCGTCGGCAGCACGTCTGCGCGCCGTCTCGATCGAGGCGAGGTGATAGTCATAGCCGATGAACCGGGACCCCGGAAAGGACTTGGCGAGGAGAATGGTGCTGGCGCCGTGCCCGCAACCTACATCGGCGGCCGTCCCGCCCCGCTCGAGCTTCGCCACCACGCCGTCGAGCGCCGGCAGCCATGAGCCGATGAGGTTGCTGTTGTAGCCCGCGCGGAAAAATCGCTCCGTGCCGTGAAACAGACAGGAATGATGCTCGCCCCACTCCATGCCCTCACCGGTACGAAAGTTGCGCAGGGCGCGGTCGCGAATATGATAGAGATCCTGGACGATGAGATAGGCGCCCGGCAGATCGACCGGACCGGACGGGTCCGCGAGGCAGGCCGCCTGTTCCGGGGTTAGGTAGTATCGGTCCTTTTCAGCGTCATGTTCCACGTAACCTCCGGCCGTCTGATTACCCAGCCATTCACGCACATAGCGCGCATTGGTCCGGGTCTGCCCGGCCAGCTCTGCGACGGTCAATGGCTCTTTCGCCAGAGCCCGATAAAGGCCGAGCTCGTCACCTATGGATACCAGCACGGCACTGAGAGCCGCGCCGAGGTCATTTACCGCTTTCCCGAGAAAGGCATTCATTCGATCTCGATCGATGGCCA